>DITS01000048.1:129019-152970 GCA_002422205.1 Alphaproteobacteria bacterium UBA6178 | reverse complement strand
GCCCCGATGTGATGTTTGTGATTCAGCGCATATTGGAAGCGCAAGGTAAGCTGACGCTGCTTGATCAAAACCGCGTGCTGGCACCGCACCCCTATTTCCGTTTATTCGCGACCGCTAATACTATTGGGCTGGGTGATTCCACCGGTTTGTACCATGGCACGCAGCCCATCAATCAGGGGCAAATGGACCGTTGGAATATAGTCAGCACGCTGAATTATGTCAGTGCCGAGAAAGAACAGGATATTATTTTGGCCAAACTGCCTGCCTATCAGAATGCCAAAGGCAAAAAGGTCATCAGCAATATGATTACAATGGCGAATCTGACGCGACAGGGCTTTATTAATGGCGATATTTCGACAGTGATGTCGCCGCGTACGGTGTTGAGCTGGGCAGAGAATGCGGTGATATTTGATGATCTGGACGTGGCTTTCCGCCTTAGTTTCTTCAATAAATGCGACGAGCTGGAGCGTCCGATTATTGCCGAATATTACCAGCGTTGTTTTAATATTGATCTGCTGGAAACAGCCTGAGGACGCGATGTCGTCAAAAACCCGCCAATATCTTGATGATCCGATTTTCAATCGGTCATTGACCTGTGCCACACAGGCGATTGCGGGGCATGTCGGCTTGCAGATTGCGCTGGGCAATGCTGCGATCGATACGCCACTTCACGCACAACAAATGGTGGTGGTGACGCCGTCGAGCACTAGTGACGATGCGGACCCGTTGCGCACCCTGCGTGGTCAGTGTGATCTGGCAGCTCTTTCAATGCGTTATCATGACAGCGCTTATCACCACAGCCACCGCCCGCGCGCTGAGAAAGCCGCTGCCGTTTATGATGCGCTGGAGCAAGTGCGGCTGGAAGCACTGGGTGCCTTATCGATGGAGGGCGTCCGCGATAATCTGGCGCACCGTATGGAGGTGTATTGCAATGTGCAAGGCTATGCACGCATGTCTGAGCAGGCCGAGCCACCGTTGGCCGATGTAATCGCGCTGATTGCGCGCGAAAAACTCACCGGCGAGCCGCCACCCGAATCGATCCGCAATCTGGTGAATCTGTGGCGGGGTTGGGTGGAACAATCCGCTGTCCGCTTGAACCAGTTGGAAGAATCACTCGACAATCAGGGTGACTATTCGAATATTGTCAGGGGTTTATTGGCTGATCTTGAGCTTATGCCTAAACAGGAAGCGGCCACGCAGCCCACCCCTTCGCCGCAGCCCAATGATGTCCCGCCCGAGCAGGATGAATCCTCCGATAGCAGCTCGCAAACCCAAGAGCAAATGCAAGCCGCCAGCGGTGCGCAGCAGGAGGATGATAACGCGGAGCAGCAACCGCAAATCAAACCGATGGGCAGCGACGACGAGGAAGGCGGCGAAGAATCGATGGGTGAGCGGCCCATGCATCATGCGCCCAATTATCCGTCCGGCATTACGCCCTTTAAACAGCATGTACCCTATAGCATTTACACCCGTGATTTCGACGAGGTGATTGATGCGGACCAGCTGGCAAGCGCTGAAGAATTGACATTGTTTCGTAGCCAGTTGGATGAAAAGCTTAAAGCATTTCACAATGTGCACAGTCGCCTTGCCACGCGGTTGCAGCGGCTGCTACTCGCGCGTCAGCAGCGCGAGTGGCTGTATGATCAGGAAGACGGGCTGATCGATAATGCAAGGCTGGCGCGGTTGGTGATTCACCCCGATATGACCGATATTTACAAATTCGAGCGCGAATCGGATTTCCGCGATACGGTGGTGTCGCTGCTGATTGATAATAGCGGCTCGATGCGCGGGCGGCCCATTACGATTGCGGCGCTGAGTGCAGATATTCTGGCGCGTACGCTGGAGCGTTGCGGGGTAAAGGTCGAAATTCTGGGCTTTACCACGCGTGACTGGAAAGGTGGCATGTCGCGCAAATTATGGGAAAAGCGCCAACGCCCGCATGAGCCGGGGCGGCTTAACGATATCCGCCATATTATCTACAAATCGGCGGATATGCGGCTGAATAAAACCCGCCGCAATCTGGGGCTGATGCTTAAAGACGGATTGCTCAAAGAGAATATCGACGGTGAGGCGATTTTATGGGCGTATAACCGCCTGATGGCGCGGCCTGAACAACGTCGCATTATGATGGTCATCTCCGATGGCGCGCCGGTCGATGATTCCACCTTGTCATCCAATAGCAGTGGCTATTTGGATCGCCATTTGCGCGATGTCATTCGCTTTGTTGAGAACCAAAAAGAGGTAGAGCTACTGGCCATCGGTATTGGTCATGATGTGACGCGCTATTATCAGCGCGCGGTGACGATCAATGATGTCGATCAGCTGGGCGATACGATGATGCAGGAAATGACCAAACTGTTTACGGAAGACACCATGTCGCGTCTTAAACGCGCACCGCACCGGTTGGTGTGACTCCCTCTATCAGCCATGCTGCGACAGGCTATGCGAGAGCACAGTATCTCCCCTAGCTGCACCAGATCCTGCGCTGCCGCTTTGCGGCCTGCAGGATGACGGGATTACAAACATAAAAAAGGCGACCCGAAGGCCGCCTTTTTTATTTTCTAACCACCATCCGCTTTACGCAGCGGTTTTTGCTTTTTTAATGCTGTTGCGCAATTTGCGCGCTCCTGCGGTCAGCTTGCTGGCGTTGGTGCTCACCAGATAATCATCCAGACCGCCATTATGGTCGATCGAGCGCAGCGTCGCTGCGGTGATGCGGAAGCTAAATTTTTGTTTCAGCGTGTCGCTAACCAGCGTTACATGCTGTAAATTCGGCAAAAAGCGACGACGCGTTTTATTGTTCGCGTGGGAGACATTGTTACCTGTCTGAACGCCGGTGCCGGTTAAATCACATTTACGTGCCATGGGTTTGTTCCTTCTAAGAGGGGGCTTTTTAGCGGTCTGCCCTGCCCCCGTCAAGTGTTTTATGCGTCTAAGTTTGTTACCTTTAACGCATTTTGTTGAATAAAGTCGCGGCGCGGCTCCACTACATCGCCCATCAGGGTCGAGAAAGCGTCTTCCGCGTCGCTGGCATCATCCACCCGAATCTGCAGCAAGGTGCGGTTGGATGGATCGAGCGTGGTATCCCACAGCTGTTCGGGGTTCATCTCACCTAACCCTTTGAATCGCTGGACCGAAATGCCTTTTCTACCAATCTCAAGAATCAATTGCTTGAGGCTGTAGGGCGAGTGAATCCGCACTTCCTGTGCTTTCCGCATAAAGGTTGCGCCGGTACCGTAAAACGCGTCGATATCCTCTTGTGCTTTGGCCAACAGCTTGGCCTCTTTGCTGTTGAAGAGTTTTTCATCAAGGATGTAGCTTTCCGCCACCCCGCGCACTACACGCGAAATAACGAAGCCCGTTTCATTCATGTCCACCCTCCATCCGCCATCATCGGAGGCGATACGGTTGAGCGCTTCTTCATAGGCTTTGGCGCGCGTTTTGGCTTGTTCGGGCGCGGTGCTCAGATTAAATAAATCCACCAATACCGCCGCTTCGATCAGAGTGAAGGGAATACGGCGGGAGAGGCTTTCCATCGCTTCGGCCTGTGTGAAGGCACGTTGTGCCAATTCATTCAGCTTTTCACCTTCGAGTTTGGTGCCTTTATCGCTTAATAAATGCGCCTCGTCGAGCGCAGCGGCAATCAGATATTGCTCCAGCGCATCGTCATCTTTGAGATAGGTTTCATTCTGGCCGCGTTTAACCTTGTATAACGGGGGCTGTGCGACATAGAGATAGCCTTTTTCGATCAGCTGCGGCATCTGGCGGNNTCGACGTCCGCGTCGGTCATGATGATGATTTTGTGGTAACGCGCTTTTTCAATGTTGAATTCTTCACGGCCAATGCCGGTGCCAAGCGCGGTGATCAGGGTGCCGATTTCCTGTGAGGATAGCATTTTGTCGAAGCGTGCGCGTTCCACATTGAGGATTTTACCGCGCAGCGGAAGAATCGCCATGAATTTACGATCACGGCCCTGCTTAGCGGAGCCGCCCGCAGAGTCCCCTTCCACGATAAAAATTTCGGATTTGGCGGGGTCGCGTTCCTGACAATCGGCGAGTTTGCCGGGCAGGTTCGAGATTTCCAGCGCCGATTTGCGGCGCGTGAGTTCGCGGGCTTTACGTGCCGCCTCGCGTGCTGCTGCGGCCTCGCAAATTTTGCCAATCACATGCTTGGCGTCAGAGGGATGCTCTTCAAACCATTGCTGCATTTTCTCGTAAGCGAAGCTCTCCACCACGGTGCGCACTTCGGACGAGACCAATTTATCCTTGGTTTGCGACGAGAATTTGGGGTCAGGCACTTTTACCGATAATACGCAGGTCAGCCCTTCGCGCGCATCGTCGCCGGTGACAGCGATTTTATCTTTTTTACCGATGCCGGTTGCGGCAGCGTAATTATTGATGCAACGGGTGAGTGCCGCGCGGAAGCCCTGCAAGTGGGTGCCGCCGTCGCGCTGGCGGATATTGTTGGTAAAGCACAACACATTTTCATGGTAGGAATCATTCCACTGCATGGCCACTTCGACGGAGATACCATCTTTTTCGCCCTGTACCACAATGGTAGGATGCAGCGGGCTTTTGCTACGATCCAGATATTCGACATAGGCTTGCGTGCCGCCTTCGTAATAGAGCTCGATTTCCTGTGGCTCTTCGACGCGCAAATCAGACAGGAAAATGCGCACCCCCGAATTGAGGAAGGCCAGCTCGCGTAAGCGATGCTCTAGCGTAGCAAAAACAAACTCGATATGAGTGAAGGTTTGCGCCGATGGCATAAAGCTGATTTCAGTGCCTTTTTTGCCCGGTGCGTCGCCGCGTATTTCCAGTGGTTTGACCGTATTGCCATGCTCGAAGCGCATGTAATGTTCTTTGCCATTGCGCCAGATGACGAGCTCTAGCCATTCCGACAGCGCATTGACCACCGACACGCCCACACCGTGCAGACCACCCGAAACTTTATAGGAATTCTGATCGAATTTACCACCCGCATGTAGCTGCGTCATAATCACCTCGGCGGCGGAGACCCCCTCGCCTTCATGGATGTCGACGGGGATGCCGCGCCCATTGTCGCGCACCGTGATCGAGCCATCGGCATTGATCATCACATCGACACGGTCGCAATGGCCAGCGAGCGATTCGTCAATCGCGTTATCGACGACTTCATAAACCATGTGATGCAGGCCGGAGCCATCATCGGTATCGCCGATATACATACCGGGGCGTTTACGCACCGCTTCGAGCCCTTTGAGAACCTTGATGGAGTCGGCGCCGTAATCATTGGTTTCCATAATTTTTTCTGCTGGTTCGCCCATGTATAATTATCCTGTTTTTCAAACGCTTATTTATTGATAACGGGTTGAAGGCTAGTTATAGAACCAATGCGCCATTTTGCCTATCAAAAACCATCGTTATCCACAGGCAAAATCAGGCAATAATCTGTGCATTTTCCACGTGAAATGCCACCGCATCGGGCATGATGCCAGAAAAGTCCGCCGCGTCGGTTCCGGTCAGCCAGCTTTGCGCCCCGATGGCGGATATTTCATCGAATAATTCCTGCCTGCGGATACGATCTAAATGCGCCACCACCTCGTCGAGCAACAAGATAGGTGCAGTGCCCTTCCATTGCTGGCGCGCACGGGCATGCGCCAACAAAATGGCCAGAAGCATGGCTTTTTGCTCGCCGGTTGAGCATTGCGCGGCCTCCATGTTTTTACGTATATGGCGCACGCTGAATTCGCTGCGGTGGATGCCTTTGGTGGTGCGCCCTGCTGCCGCATCGAGCGGGCGCAATTGCTCCCATTGCTGCATTAGTGATGCTTCAATATCAGCAGCGGGCTGCCCTTCACGCAATGCGCTTTCTACTTCACCCAGCATTGCCAGTTGCGCTTTGGGAAAGCTGGTGGCGCTTTGCATGATGGCATGGTTGAGGCGTTCAATCAGGTTGTTGCGCGCGTCGGCAATCGCCAGCGCCTGCTCCGCCATACGTTGCTCGAGCACGCCAAGCCATTTCGCGTCGCGGCTGCCGGTGCTGAGCAGCTTGTTGCGCTCGCGCATGGCATAGTCATATTGATTGATGCGCGTGACGTGGCTGGCGTCAAAATTATAGACCAATCGGTCAAGAAAGGCGCGGCGGTCGGTGCCGCTGCCTAAAAATAGTCCGTCCATTTGCGGTGTTTGCCAGATGATAGACAGATGCTGCGCCAGTTGCGTGTGTGATTTGAGGCGCTCGCCATTGCATTTCACAAGGCGCGATTCGCCGTTGGCGTCCGTGTCAATGCCAGTGCCGAGCTGTACTTCGCCCTGATTGCCAAATAGATTGGCGCTGATAACCCAGCCCAATCCCTTACTGCCGCTATGTGTCATGTCGCGCAGCTTTGCTTTGCGCATGCCACGCCCCGGTGCGAGCAGCGATAGTGCTTCGAGAATGTTCGTTTTACCGGCACCATTATGCCCCGTTAGCACCACCGATGCGCGCCCACATTCAATTTCAGCCAATTCATAATTGCGGAATGCAGTGAGGGATAGTGCTGTCACCATATTGGCCCGGCCCGACGCGCGAGCGTCAGACGACGAATCAGCAGAAAGCGTAACAGATGCGGACATGACGGTACTGTAGTGAAGAATGGATGCTGAAACAAGGTCAGGATGACAGCGCTAGCGTTGTGTTATGTTGAGCTTGTTTCAGCATCCACAGATCACACGCGCATGGGCATGATAACGTAAAGCGCGCCAACATCAGCTGGGTCGCGCACGAGTGCGGGGGCCGACGAATCAGAGAAAACGAATTGCGCGGAGTCGCCCTCAATCTGCGCCATCATATCGAGCACATAGCGTGAGTTGAAGCCGATTTCGACTGCATCGGCACCGTATTTCACATCGAGCGATTCGGTCGCAGAGCCTTGCTCCGCCGAGTTGGCCGATAGGGTGAGCGTGCCATTATCGACATGCAGCTTAATCCCGCGCGATTTTTCCGATGAAATAACCGAGACACGATCCACCGCTTCCGCAAATAATTTGCCGTCCACTTCCATGATTTTATCGTTGTTGGTGGGAATCACACGGTCATAGTCAGGGAAATTCCCATCGATCAATTTGGATACCAGCACCGCCTTGCCACAAACAAAACGCACCTTGCTGGCGGAGAGGGAAATTTCGACATTCTGCACGCCATCTTCGAGCAGTTTGGTCAGCTCCGAGATGGTTTTGCGTGGCACAATCACACCGGGGATATTTTCGGCGCCTTCAGGCAATGCCACCTGAATACGCGCGAGGCGGTGTCCGTCAGTTGCTACGGCGCGCAGTACATTGGCACCCGCATCGGAGGTGGCATGGAAATACACACCGTTTAAATAATAACGGGTTTCTTCGGTGGAAATCGCGAATTTGGTTTTCTCAATCAGTGCCTTGCACTCATCGGCGGTGATGGTGAAGCGATGCTCCAGATCATCCTCAGACATGACAGGAAAATCATCCACGGGCAGGCTGGAGAGCGAAAATTTAGACTGACCGGCCTTCAAGCTCACCTTGCCCGCAGTGGTCGCATCAATTTCGATTTGCGCGCCGTCGCGCAGCTTGCGCACGATTTCATAGAGCATGTGGGCAGGCACGGTAATGCCCCCATCTTTGGCGATAGTGACGGGTACCGATTCCATCACCGCGATATCCATATCCGTCGCGGTCATGCGCATCTGGCCGCTGGCGGCTTCAAGCTTGACGTTGGCGAGAATGGGGATGGTGCCACGACGCTCCACCACCGACTGGATATGGCCCAGAGATTTGAGAAGGACGGAACGTTCAATGGTCAGCTTCATGCGAGTCTCTATTTCATTATTTGCGCTGAAATATAGAGAGCGCCTGACAGGGGTGCAATGGAAAAGTAATTCTATCCACAGGGTGAGACATTTAATTGGTGTATCCGCTGCTATATTTCCTTAAAAAAATCATTAAATCTTAATATATAGCTTACTTATTAACCTTTATAATCTGAGATATTGAAATCAGGCGTAGAGTGAGAGGACATATGGATAAAGACTTATTGCAGAAACTTAAAGGTGCAGAAATCAGCCTACAAGAGTTTTATAAGGACGAGCACAATAGAGAAAACCGTACGCTGGCGATTTTTATCAATCCTGCCTGCGGTGTTACGCTGGATAAAAACGATCTGGCCAAGGTGACAGCTCATCTCCAAGCCTCCGGTGTTTCGGTTGATGTGGGATCAAACGATTCTTCTTTTCCATACTTGCCTACCAACCAAAGAGGATTGACACTGAATGATAGAGGATTGACTACGGTAAAAGCAAAGGAAGCGGTGCAGCACATTCGAGACGTGTTTAAAGATATTGATGCCAATATTGAGGAGCTCACTTTTAATGATGATATCCCTTCACCCAGTTGCAACCCTCTCCATAGCAAGAGTACAGAAGAAGGCAATAGCCGCTCTAGCTGATTAGCTTTGCAGCATCCGAGTCAGCAATTCGACGTCTTCGGCGAATTCGGGGTCTTTGCCGGAGAGCTCCTCGATACGTTTGACGGCATGCATCACGGTGGTGTGGTCTTTGCCGCCAAATTTCCGACCGATTTCGGGCAGGGATTTTGATGTTAAGCGTTTAGCCAGATACATCGCAATCTGGCGCGGGCGCGCAATCGCCACGCTGCGGCGCGCGGAATGCATATCGGCCACTTTAATGTTGAAATGCGCGGCGACTTTTTTCTGAATGTCGTCAATGGTGATGCGGCGATCATTCGCACGCAATAAATCATGTAACACCGATTGCGTGGATTCGAGCGTGATGGTGGTGCCCACCAGCGTTGCATGTGCAACTACTCGGTTAAGAGCACCTTCTAACTCGCGGATATTCGATGTGATTTTATGCGCCAAAAACTCGATGACTTTGCCCGGCACTTCGATACCTTGCATGCGCTCGACCTTCGATTGCAAAATGCCAAGACGCAACTCGAATGAAGTGGAATGAATATCAGCCACCAGCCCCCAGCCGAGGCGCGAGCGCACGCGCTCTTCCATACCTTCCAAGTCAGAGGGCGAGCGGTCACCCGAAATCACCAGTTGTTTATTCTGATCGACCAGCGCGTTGAAGGTGTGGAAAAATTCTTCCTGCGTTGAATCCTTGCCGCTGATGAATTGCACATCATCAATCATCAGCACATCGACCGAGCGGAATTGCTCTTTAAACGACACCGTGTCTTTGTTGCGCAGCGCACGCACAAATTGATACATGAATTTCTCAGCGGATAAATACATCACTTTGCGTTGCGGTTGATGGCGGCGGATATGCCACGCAATACCATGCATCAGGTGGGTTTTGCCAAGCCCCACGCCACCATAGAGAAACAGCGGGTTACAGCCGGGCACCACGGTAGCGGATTCGGCCACGCGGCGAGCGGCAGCATGCGCCAGCTCGTTGGGTTTGCCCACCACAAAATTTTCAAAAGTATAGCGCGGATCGAGCGCAGCATTCAGATTCGGATCGGAATCACCGGCGAAGTTTTCGCTGTCATTTTGCGCCTGAATAAATGGCAGGGCTGATTCGGGCAGGCTGGAGGCAATCTCCTGCGCGTTGCGTGCAGATGGCGCTTCGGGGCGTACAAAAATATCGACCGAGTGCAGGCTGCGGTCTTCATTGTTCCAGAAACGTAAAATATTATCGATGTAATGCGCTAAAATCCATTCGCGCATAAAACGCGTGGGCACGGTAATCATCACCTGCCCGTTTTTCACATCGGCAAGGCGCAAGGGTTGCAACCAACTATTAAAAATCGCTTCACCATAGGCGGCGCGCAGGCGCTCACGCACACGTTCCCAGCGCTCTTGCTGCAGCGCTTTGTTGTTGCGATCTGATTGTTGATTGTATCGTACCATAATTATGCCTGCTCCCAAGGTAGTGATGTTGCTTTCCAGCCGTTACTTGTTCCTCGATGGCCGTGTTGATCACGGTCTCCTTCGAATCCTGATTCAATATTATAGCACTGCGTGTAGCCCGCAGCTGTCATGGCAATCGCCGCGTCCGTCGAGCGGCCTCCGGTTTTGCACAGAAAATATAAGGGAGCCGATTGATCGGGCAGCAATGCTTGCAACTGCGCCACGAATTGCGGATTCATTTCCATTGTCGGATACAGCTTCCACGATACGGGGATGGTTTTTTTCTGGATGGAGCTGAGATTGGGTAATCCGCTGAAGACCCATTCGGGCTGCGTACGGACATCGATGAGTTGGGCTTGTGGGTTTTGTGCTAGAGCATCCCAAGCGGTTTGGGCTGAGACATCGCCTGCATAAGCGGCAGAAATATTAGGTGTCGCAGCAGCCGACATAGAGTTACTCCCCGTTTGATCACGGCATACATGCGGGAATGATGGACGCACATATCCGTTGCTCCCCACGCAGGGAGCCTATCACCTGAACAAATAATGTTTAGTGCAAGATGCAATAAAGACCGGACGCGAGTTTACGCGGCCAGTGACTTTACGCGGGCAGACAAGCGGCTGATCTTGCGGGAAGCAGTACCCAGCTTCAGGACGCCCTTTGAAACCCCGCGCATAATCTCGGGTTGAGCGTCACGTAATGCTTTGCTTGCCACGGCTTGATCACCACTTTCGATTGCCTTTTCAACCCGTTTGATAAAGGTGCGAATGCGGCTGACGCGTGCGCGGTTTACCAGGGTACGGCGTTCGGTTTGGCGAATGCGCTTTTGCGCTGATTTATGATGTGCCATTTTCTTAATCCACTATTAACTTTAACTTCAAATTTTCACTTCATCGTTCTGACGTCGATTAATTCGTTTATCTCGGTCAACTCATCTTAATTTTTTGTCACGCATTTTGGTGCGCAATTTTTTGGCTCAACAATGTTCACCAAAGGCTGCCAAACCTACTGAGCAATGCCGCAGGAGTCAAGCCGTTTCATGGGGGTTTGCGAAATAATTTCGCTTGACCCCGAAAGCCGCAGAAACCGGTTATCCACAGGCAAATCTTGCCGTGTAAAACACTGGGGACAAGTCTGTGAAAGTGATTTTTTTGTTAAATAAATTTGCATTCGCATTAACGGTTGTCTCCGCGAGGCTTAACAATGTTAACTTTTTGACAAGTCTGACAAAAAAATGTGGAACGCCCCGCCTGCACCGCCCGCGACACGGTTTGTTCGCAGATGTGACAGCTTTTTCCCTCACGCCCATAGACCTGAAAATGATGCTGGAAATAGCCTAAATCCCCGTCGGAGCGCACATAATCGCGTAACGTCGAGCCGCCAGATTCAATCGCAGCTTGCAGCACGCTACGGATGGAAGATATGAGCAATCCCGCATGTTTGCTGGCTTTATGGGCAGGTATGAACGGGCTGAGACGGCACATAAACAAGGCTTCGCTGGCGTATATATTGCCCACCCCTACCACCAGCCGCTGATCCATTAACGCTTGTTTCAGCTCGATTTTTTTGCCCTTAAGGGCCGTCGCCAAATAGGCTTCGCTAAAATGATTACTCAGCGGTTCGGGCCCTAAATGCGCTAAAAGCGGGTGTTTTTCTTGCTCATCAGCGCCCAGCAAGCACATCAAACCGAAACGGCGGGCATCGTTAAACACAAATAATTGGCCGTTATCCAGTTCCCACAGCACATGATCGTGTGGTTTGGGAGTATAATCCGACGCTTGCATCACTAGCATTTTGCCCGACATACCGAGATGAGCGAGTAGGATTTGGCCATGATCGAGCATAAATAACAGGTATTTGGCGCGGCGTTCGATGCCGGTAATCGTTGCGTTGGTCAGTGTTTTTTGTAATTCCGGCGGAAACGGAATGCGCAAATCAGGGCGGTTTAGCGTGACGCGCACAATGCGCCGCCCTGTCATGGCGGATGCAAGACCACGGCATACGGTTTCGACTTCGGGTAATTCAGGCATGTATCCTCCGGCTGAATTGGCGTTATAGCCTGTCTTTGCATTGCTGCCAAAGTGTTTTGACCTCACTGATAAAAGCCGCTACACCATGCACAAGGCAGGCATTATGACACAGCAGAAAGAAACGCATTTCGGGTTTAAAACCGTCGATTGGGATGAAAAACAATCGCGCGTGCGCGGGGTGTTTGATTCGGTCGCCAGCCGTTACGATATCATGAATGACGTGATGAGTCTGGGCGCGCACCGGCTGTGGAAGCGGTATATGGTGGATACACTGCGGCTGCAAGACGATATGCAAGTGCTGGATTTGGCAGGTGGCACCGGCGATATCGGTTTTGCGATGCGCAAACGCGCGGCGATTGATCTGACCATTTGCGATATCAATGCCGAAATGCTGGGACAAGGCCGTGCGCGCGGGTTTGACACCAATATACGCGATGTGAAATGGGTGTGCGGCAATGCCGAATGTTTGCCCCTGCCCGATGCGCAGTTTGATGTGGTCACGATCGCATTCGGCATTCGTAATGTTACTGATATTGGCGCCGCACTACACGAAATGTACCGTGTATTGAAGCCCTCAGGGCGGTTGTTGTGTCTTGAATTTTCGCACCCTGTCGCGGCGCTGAAGCCGATTTATGATGCGTATTCCTTTAAGCTGATTCCGCGTATGGGCGAATGGATCGCGAAAGACCGCGATTCCTATCAATATCTGGTTGAATCCATCCGCCGCTTCCCCACACAAGACGATTTCGCGCAGATGATGACTGACGCTGGCTTTGCGCAAGCGCGTTATGACAATTTAAGCGGTGGCATTGTGGCGTTGCATTCCGGGTATCGCATCTGATGTTTACCAGCGTCAAACATAGCTACCGCTTGTTTCGCATTGGCCTGACGCTGGCGCGACATGATGCGTTGTTCGGCCTTGAAGCGCTCGATATATCACCGGTGATTACCAATATGTGCAAATGGCTGGCGCGCCAGAATGTCGATGCGCGGCCCGGACGACGGCTCACCCTCGCTTTCGAGGAGTTAGGGCCGACCTTTATCAAGCTTGGGCAAGCGCTCTCGACGCGGCCCGATTTAGTGGGTGAGGATATCGCGCGCGATCTGGCTGATCTGCGTGATAATTTGCCGCCCTTTGATAGCAAAATTGCACGCGCGATTGTTGAGGCAGAGTTTGAATGCAAGCTGACGGATTTATTCTCGCATTTTGATGACAAACCGATTGCCGCCGCGTCGATAGCGCAGGTGCATTACGCCACCACCACGGCAGGACGCGAGGTGGCGGTGAAAATTTTACGCCCCGATATCGAAGCCGCTTTTGCCCGCGATATGAAGCTGCTTTATTGGTTGGCGGAAATTGCACAGCGGCGCATGCCGTCATGGCGGCGGTTGAAGCCGGTGGAATCCGTCAAAATTTTTGCGGATTCGCTGCGTTTCGAACTGGATTTGCGCTATGAAGCGGCGGCCTGCGCCGAGCTCAAGGAAAATACCGCCAACGATAAAGGCTTTTATGTGCCGGAAATTGACTGGCAGCGCACCTCGCACCGCGTGCTGACCAGCGAGCGGATCAAGGGTATTTCGGTCGGTGATGTGGCAGCACTGAAAGCCGCGAATATTGATTTGGCCAAACTGGTCGAATATGCGTCGCAGGCCTTTTTTAATCAGGTGTTCCGCGATGGGTTTTTCCATGCCGATTTGCATCCGGGTAATTTATTTGTGTTGCCCGATAATACATTAGCCGTGGTTGATTTTGGCATTATGGGGCGCATTGATCGTGAGAGTCAGCTCTATCTGGCTGAGATTTTATGGGCGTTTTTACAAGGTGATTATTTGAAAGTCGCGCAGCGTCATATTGATGCGGGCTATGTGCCCAAGCATCAGTCGGTCGAGCTGTTTGCGCAGGCCTGCCGCGCCATTGCACAACCGATACTCGACAAACCATTGCATGAAATCTCAGTGGCAAAATTACTGGGTCAGCTCTTTCAGGTAGCCGATACATTTGAAATGGAAACACAGCCACAATTATTGTTGTTGCAAAAAACCATGATGCTGGCCGAAGGTGTGGGCCGCTCGCTTAATCCGCAAGTCAATATGTGGAAAATGGCTGAGCCAATGATCGCCGATTGGGCGCGTGCGCATTTATCGCCGCAAGCGCGTGTGAAAGCCGCCGCAAGCGACACATTCGAGGCGTTGCAGCGGCTGCCTACTTTGCTCAAACAAGCGGAGGCGATTGTATCGCGCGTGCATGATGGTGGTATTTCATTGCATCCCGATACGGTGGCGCTGATGCGCAGCAACCGCCGTGTCAACCGCATGTGGCTCACCTTTGCATGGTGTGCGCTGGGGCTGGCAGCAGCGGTAGTGGCGTTGGAATGGCTGTAGCATTTTCGTCATCCTGTGGCTCGCGCAGCGAGAGCGCAGGATCTCGTGAGTCTGCTTGAGATACTGCGCTGATACTTCGTCTCCCGCAGCATGACACAAACAAATTATTTGTATAATAGCCCTATCCACACTACAAATGCGGCATTATGGCTTCGCAGTCTGTATTACTCATCATTTCTGGCAGCATTGCCGCGTATAAATCGCTGGAGCTGATTCGCCGATTACGCGAGCGCGGAGACCATGTGCAAGGGGTTCTGACACGCGGCGGCGCACAATTCATTACGCCGCTTGCGGTGTCGTCGCTTACCGGCAGCCCTACCTATACCGATTTATTTTCACTCAAAGACGAGGTGGAAATGGGGCATATCCGATTAGTGCGTGACGCGGATGTGGTGTTGGTGGCACCTGCCAGCGCCGATATCATAGCGAAAATGGCTGCAGGGCTGGCGGATGATTTAGCCACTACCGCACTGCTGGCCGCCGATATTCCGATTATCATTGCGCCCGCCATGAATGTGAAAATGTGGGAGCATGCGGCCACCCAGGCCAATATCGCAACGCTGAAAGCGCGCGGTGTGCAGGTGATCGAAGGCGTAGCCGGTGATATGGCTTGCGGCGAGGTTGGTTCAGGCCGGATGGCCGAGCCAACTATAATTGCCGAGTTTTTGCATAATCAGCCCGAGCCACTGGCAGGCTTGCATGCGATTGTTACCGCCGGTGCTACGCAAGAGCCGATTGATCCGGTGCGTTATATCACCAATCATTCCTCTGGCAAGCAGGGCTACGCGATTGCGCAGGCATTGTCGCTCGCAGGCGCAAAGGTGACGCTGATATCAGGACGCACGGCCTTGCCCTGCCCCGCCGGTGTCACACGCATCGAGGTAGAAAGCGCCGATGCGATGTTAGCCGCATGCGAGCAAGCCTTGCCCGCCGATATAGCTATTTGTACTGCTGCTGTGGCGGATTGGAAAGTGGCGGATGCGGCCACACAGAAAATAAAAAAATCAGATGCCGCACCCAATTTAAAACTGGTGGAGAATGTCGATATTCTGCACGCATTATCGCATCATGCTTCCCGCCCCAAACTGGTAATTGGCTTTGCTGCGGAAACCGAAAATTTGCTTGAACATGCCAAAGAAAAACGCAACCGCAAGGGCTGTGACTGGATAATCGCCAATGATGTTAGTGGTGGCTGCGTTTTCGGGCAAGACGACAATGAAGTGACCATCCTCACCGCCGACGACTTGCAAACACTGCCACGCATGAGCAAAAAGGCGGTGGCCAACGAAATCACACGCAAAATTATCGCAACAATGGAGAAGTAATATGGTGTATGTCCCGATTCAAACGCTCGAACATGCGGCGGATTTAGCCCTGCCCGCTTATGCGACCGCCGATAGCGCCGGTATGGATTTGCTGGCGGCAGTTGATGCACCGATTACGCTTGCGCCGCTTGAGCGCAAACTGATTCCCACCGGTATCTGCATTGCGCTGCCTGAGGGCTATGAGGCACAAGTGCGCCCGCGCTCCGGTCTGGCACTTAAAAACGGCATCAGTCTGGTGAACGCACCCGGCACGATTGATGCGGATTATCGCGGTGAAGTCGGTGTGATCGTGATTAATTTATCGAACGAGCCCTTCACCATCGAGCGCAGCATGCGTATCGCGCAAATGGTGATCGCGCCCTATGTGCGCATTCAGTGGAACCGCGTCGAGCAATTGCCCGAATCGGCACGTGGCGCGGGCGGTTTCGGCTCGACAGGCACGAAAGGCTAGCCATGCTGCGCTTGTCGAAAAAAATGTTCTATGCGGTGGAGGCGGTGCTTTATATTGCCTATAACAGCAAATCCGATCCGATTTCGAGCAAGGATATTGCCGAGCGGCAAGGCCTGCCACCGCGCTATTTAGAACAGATTATGCAAAAGCTGGTACGCGCGAATATATTGCGCGGGGTACGCGGGCCCAAAGGCGGCTATGTGCTGGCGCGTGAGCGGCGGCGGCTGAGCATTGCCGATATTTGTGATGTGATCCGTGAAATGGACGCGCTTGATCAGGAGCAATTACAGAAAACCAGCCTGAGTCAGGGCGTGCTTTATCCGCTATATGGCGAGATGGAACAACGCTTGCACGAGGAAACACTTGCGCTTAGCATAGCCGATCTATGCGAACGCGCAGCCGCTTTAAACATCCGGCGCGCCAATGATGACGCAATGGATTTTGCGATTTAACGACGGAGAATACTATGACCGCACAGCCCCTACAATCCCCCACCGATCAGCCTGACACCGCAGGTCGCGGACGCCTGTATGATAATATTCTGCAAACTATTGGCAACACGCCCATGGTTAAACTAAACCGCGTACCTGCGCAGCATAGCTGCGTGGCCGATATTTATGCCAAGCTGGAATTCTTTAATCCGTTGTCATCGGTCAAAGACCGCATTGCCTTGTCGATGGTAGAGACTGCGTTAGCATCGGGCGAGATTACGCAGGATTCCATTTTGGTGGAGCCGACCTCTGGTAACACCGGCATTGCACTGGCTTTTGTATGCGCAGCTAAAGGTATCCGGCTGATTCTGACGATGCCGGAAAGCATGTCGATGGAGCGGCGCAAAATGTTGAAAATTTTAGGTGCGGAGCTGGAGCTGACACCCGCAGCCAAAGGCATGCGCGGCGCGATTGAGCGCGCGGATGAAATTGTTGCGAGCGATCCGAATGCCTATATGCTGCAGCAATTCCAAAACCCGTCCAATCCGGCTATTCACCGCCGCACTACAGCGCTGGAAATCTGGAATGACAGCGACGGCAAAGTGGATGCGTTTATCGCCGGTGTGGGCACCGGTGGTACGATTACCGGCGTCGGCGAAGTGCTGAAAGAAAAAAAACCATCGGTGCAAATTATTGCGGTGGAGCCGGAAGATTCACCGGTGCTGTCGGGCGGTAATCCCGGCCCGCATAAAATTCAAGGTATTGGTGCGGGTTTTGTGCCCGAAGTGCTCGACCGCGCGGTGCTGGATGACATCATCACCATCGGCAATGAAACCGCCTTTAAAATCGCGCGCGATGTGACAAAACTTGAGGGGATTCCCTGTGGGATTTCATCCGGTGCCACCATCGCCGCCGCATTGGAGCTGGGTAAAAAACCGGAAATGAAAGGCAAGATGATCGTGGTGATCGTGGCATCCACCGCCGAGCGCTATATCTCGACCGATTTATTCGCTGATGTATAGCCGTGGCCGATCCTGATTTTGCGCGCCGCTATGCGCGGCATATCATGTTGCCGGAAATCGGCGAAGCGGGTCAGCGCAAGCTAGCTGAATCCAGCGTATTGGTGGTTGGCGCGGGCGGACTTGGCGCCGCGGTCATCGCATACCTTACCGCCGCTGGCATCGGGCGTATTGGCGTGGTCGATCATGACCATGTCGAGCTATCGAATCTGCAACGGCAGATTATTCATGAAGAAGGAGATGTCGGGCGGTTGAAGGTGGAAAGCGCGGGCGATCGTATTTCCGAATTAAACACTCACACGGAGGTCGATTTATACCCCCGCCGCCTTACGGAGCAAAATGCCGCATCGATTATTGGGCGCTATGATGTGGTGGCGGATGGCTGCGATAATTTCGCTACGCGCTTTGCGGTGAATGCCACCTGCGTTGCCCAACAGGTGCCGCTGGTATCAGCAGCCATCAAAGGCTTTGACGGGCAGCTTTCCAGCTTCGCACCGCATCGGCATAAGGGCGCGCCTTGCTATCAATGCTTGGTTGAAAGCCTGCCTGCGGAGGCGAATAATTGCAATGAAGTCGGCGTGATCGGCCCGCTATGCGGCGTGATCGGCGCTATGCAGGCGTTGGAAGTGATCAAACTATTGTTGAATCTTGATGGTCTGTTGATTGGCACATTACTGCGTTACAACGCACTCACCCATGGCATAAAACACAGCCAGCTAATGGCCAACCCGCACTGCCCGGTGTGCCATCACACTTAAAACGAGCGCATCCGATAGTTTCTCTAGTTGCTTACTGCTTATGAATCGATAGAGTATGTGCTATGTTCAGACTTGTTTTATCCCTAGGCCTTTTACTTATTTTATCCCCTGCCGCCCTCGCGCAAGGTGAAAGCAATGATGACAGTGCGGTGACGCATTCCGGCTTGCCGATACCGCGTTTTGTATCGCTCAAATCCGATTTTGTGAATGTGCGCGTGGGGCCGGGCAAACGTTATCCGATCAGCTGGGTGTATCGCCGCGCGCATTTGCCGGTGGAAGTCATCGAAGAATTCGGTCATTGGCGCAAAGTGCGTGATCATGAGCAAGCCGAGGGCTGGATTCATAAAGGCTTACTCGACGGTCAGCGCACTGTCATGATTCGCTATCAGCGCCGCCCTATCTATATCGCGCCGGACGCCTCCAGCGCCGTCGTGATGGAGGCCGACCCGATGGTGATTGCGCAAGCAATCGAGTGCGATACTGCGTGGTGTAAAATCGAAATTCTCAAACGCGAAGGTTGGATTCGCCGCGATTATGTGTGGGGTCTTTATAATAATGAGCAGATTCAGGACTGATGCGAATCAGGCGCGCACTTTAATCAACACATCAATGCTTTGAATGGCTCCGCTTTTAGGCATCGGCATATCGGGTAACTGAACATTTTCTGCGGGAATGTCTTCCAACTCGCCCGATGTTTCATACAGAAAATGATAATGGGGCTTGGTATTCGTATCAAAGTAACTACTGCCACCCCCTATTACCACCTGATGCAGCAAGCCTGCATCCACAAATTGGTGTAGCGTATTATAAACTGTTGCCATCGAGACCGGCATACCGGCTATCTTCGCTTCGGTATGGAGTTGTTCGGCGGTGACATGCCTGTCTTCTTCACGCCATAATAACGAGCCGAGCAATATGCGCTGGCGAGTGGGGCGTAACCCTGCATATTTAAGCTTATCGGCGACGATGAGTAACTGTTTGGTCATTGCTGCGCTATCTCTTTATTTAATCAGAATAATTATTGGCCATCACCTAAACAAAGCGCAGGTTTAATGTATACCGAAAAAGATGGTTATTTTAGTGGGGCACGTTTGGGTTGTATTTAAATGCAATATTTAGAGTAAGTTGCTGGTCAACCATGCTGCTGCATTTGAGGCGGGTATCAACCACCACTAGTTGAATGGCCAAGCATATTCTAGTGACAATAGTAGCAATTGCAGAAAGGCTCTAATTTACTGCCCGTCGCGGATGCGCTCCACTAATTCACCCACCGTCGGCACATAGCCATTTTCATAAAACGGGTCTTGGCCGAATTTGTAGGCATTATGGCCCGAGAACATCAGCTCATGATTCACATCGGCGCCGTGCACAATATCCTGCAGGGTTTTCTGTATGCAGAAACTGCGCGGATCGGCTTTTTTGCCGGTGGTGTAATCATCATGATCTTTCCAGTTGGAAAAACGACAATGGCTGAGGCAGCCCATGCAATCCACCTGATCTTTGATAATTTCATCCGCCCGTTCTTTGCTAACGAAGATCATCGTATTGTCGGGGGTTTTGAGTGCTTCCGTGTATCCCAAATCAATCCAGCTATCGGCGCGCTCTTTATCATCCGGCGTCATGTAATGCGGGCGACCGCGAGGGCCGAATGCGAAAGGCTCGGTCATATAGCCTTCAGCTTCCATCGAGAATGGCACCTGGCGTTCATTGCGCTCACGCAACTCTTTGATGAATGCATTATTGACAGCCGAGGAATAAAAACCCGTCGGACTAAAACGATTGAGGAACACATCGCCTTTTTTAATTTCGCGCAGCTTCGCTTTCCAACGATCGGGAATCGGACTTTCCTTTGTCAGCAAGGGACGCGTGCCGAATTGAAAAGCAATCGGCCCGATTTCAGGGTTGTCGAGCCAATGCTCCCATTCGCTCAAATGCCATGCACCGCCCGCCATGATAATCGGGGTGTCGTGCAGGCCGACTTCATTCATAAATTTGCGCAGCTCCGCCACGCGGGGATAGGGGTCTTGCGGTTTGTTCGGGTCTTCGCCATTGGACAGGCCATTATGACCACCCGCCAGCCATGGGTCTTCATAGACCACGCTGCCGAGCAGATCGCGGTAGTTACCGTATGCACGTTTCCACAGCGCGCGAAAGGCGCGCATGGAAGAGACAATCGGATGGTAATAAATATTATATTGTGCGGCAATTTCAGATAGGCGATAAGGCATGCCCGCACCACAGGTGATGCCATGCACCACGCCTTTGGTGCGCTCTAGCACGCCCTGCAAAATGCGCTCGGCTCCGCCCATTTCCCATAATACATTCATGTGAATGCGGCCTTTGCCGCCGGAAATATCATAGGCCTGATGCAGCTGCTCTACCGCCCCACGAATGCCGAATTCCACCAGTTCTTCATGCCGCTCGCGACGTGTTTTGCCGTGATAAATATACGGGATCAGATTGCCTTGTTCGTCATGGCTATCGGCATTGACGCCGGAGACGGTACCCACAGCACCGGCAGCGGCAAATGCGCCCGCGCTTTGGCCATTGGTTGCACCAATGCCTTTGCCGCCTTCAACAATCGGCAAGACTTCTTTTCCAGAAAGGATTACGGGCTTTAATTTATCCCGAAATGATTCGCTCATGCTCTCTCTCATTTTTTATAAACGCTTGAAAATTTGCGCGACTATAGAGTAGGTGCATGGCGATTCCAACCGTTAAATGCAAGGTATGTCTCAGTTAACGCGTGGTGTCGCTGGCCAGGCGGCGATGGTTTTGCGTGGGCTGCGATACGGCCTGCAAAGGATTGACCGGCTCGCCATCGATACGGATGGAGTAATCCAGATGCGGGCCGGTGGAGCGGCCTGTGGAGCCGACGGTGCCGATGGCTTGACCTTGCCGCACGCGCTGGCCTTTGCGCACCGATTGCTGCAGCAGATGGCCATATTGCGTTTCGACGCCATCACCATGATCGATGCGCACATAGCGGCCCAATCTTTTATGCTGGCCGACATCCTTAATAATGCCCTCGGCACTGGCTTTTACCGCGGTGCCTTGTTTAGTGGCGATATCGATGCCCTGATGAAATGCAGGCTTGCCGCTGAAGGGGTCGGAGCGCATGCCGAAGTTAGAGGACAAGCGCTGCTGTTGTGCATCAATCGGCCAGCTATGGCCTTTGATTAAATCGCCCAGCGCGCGGGGAATACTGATGGTAGCATCATCAAATAGCGACAAAATCATACCCGCCTCATCCTGCGGTGCGGCGGCAGCTTTTTTGCGGCTACCCACCGGCTTTTCATTGCTGGGGCGCATACGGTATTTTGCCGCCAGCAAATCGCGATTGAGGGGTTTGAAGCGTGATGCTTTGGTTTGCTCGCCGGATGTCACCTGAATGGTGCTGTTTTGGCGCGCCGGTCCATCGATGGTAATCACCCGCGCTTTCATTTCAGCCGGATTGATCGCCATAAAGCCGCCAGCCGCCTGCGCATGCAACGGCAAGGTGATCAGCGTAATAATAGTAACGGCCAGTGTTTTTTTCATATATTACAGGTGTAGCAAATGCTGTGCCAGAAAGCCAGCATCAAAACAACTAGATATAGGGGTGAGTTATACACAGCCAACCAAATATGGTTTACTTGTAGGGTAATATTTGCTTCACTCACAGGCAATATAACAGGGGTACTCTGACTTTCATGCGGCGCACATTTCTTATTACTTCTGCGATTGGGTTGCTTGCAGCTCATAGTCCGGATATTGTCGTCGCATCGGCATATGCCGCACCTGTTGCGTTGGCGCAAACCCCTGGCTACCTGCCCGAATCTCCATACCAAAAGCAACGCCGCGCCAAGCCGTTTGTAGGCAGCCCCAGCAGTGGCAAGGCATATGTTCCGCCTGCGCTTTCATCGGGGGGGCAACCCTTTAAATCTCCTTCCGCTTTGCCATTTAATGCACAGGGTGCGCCCCCCGCTTTGGCCGCTCCTGCGGGTCAATTAAAGCCGCCGGTTCAACAAGCGCCACTGGTTAATCCGCTGCCTGCTCTGCATTACGAGCCCGTGTCACCGCTTTATACCCCGCGCACGGATGCCCCCGCGCTGGCTGGCTCCCCCGCTCCTGCTGTATTGGCCGCACCTCAGCTCACAGCCACGCCGCAGCCTCCCGCCGCAGCCCCGACGCTCACTGCACCGAATCCTGATGCCCCTGATTTCAAGCCCTTTGCCACATTGGAAACCCAAAAGACCGTGCCGGTTGATCCGCGTCATTATCAGGCCGTGCCAGCTGTCGCGCAGCCACTGCCGTCTCCGCCGGTTCTATCACCGCATTATGCCCCAACCATACCTGACCCTGCACCAGCTGCGGCTTTACCCACACCGCAGCCCGTTATCACGCCGGAGCCACCGGTAGCTAAAAGCGTGCCTGCCGCAGCGGTGATCGAGGCGGCGCATCCTCTGGAGGGCGGCAGGCAATTAACGGAAGAAACCCAACGTATTTTATCGCATTTGCCCGGCAATCTGGATAAGCCGGTGCAGGCCCCAACAACCAAAATGGGCGTTTCACGCGTTAATCCCGATTTGGAAGGGTTGCTAGGCGGTGATGACGAGGATGTGCAAAGCTATGAAGGCGGCGGCATGAGCATGCAAGTGCGTGCGCCGCGCTATGATGCGGGTTATGAGTTGGAGAAAGCCTATAACGCACTCATCGCAGGCGAAACCGAAATTGCGATTGAAATCTACAAAGATATCCTCTCGCAATCGCCCAATGAACAGCAGGCGCTGTTTGGTCTGGCCACCACCTATCACCGTGTCGGCGAAGTTGATCAGGCGCGCCCCTATTATGGGCGTTTGCTGCGGATTAATCCCAGCCATCGCGAAGCGCTGAATAATTTTTTAGTGCTGGTAGCAGAAGAATCGCCGCAAGAAGCGTTGCGCCAGCTGGAATCACTCGAGCAGGAGAATCCCGAATACAGCCCGATTCCAGCGCAAATGGCTATTTTATATGACAAGCTCGGCTATCCCGACGAAGCGCGCTCTAAAATGATTCGCGCCAGCAATTTGTCACCGGAGAATCTTGTTTATAAATACAACCTCGCCATTATGCTTGATAAACAAGGCAAATATTCGGATGCGGCTTCGCTTTACAGCAAATTAATCGCTGCCGCCAATAAAGGGCATACTATTCCTGCCGATCCGCGTGATCTTCAGGAAAGATTAACCTTTATCGGCTCTAATAAAGGGCAGTAACGCACATATAGGTGGACGCCGATGGAAATTACAGACCTGCTGATCTCGACCTCCAAAAACGGCGCATCAGATTTGCATATCTCGGCGGGTAATCCGCCATTGATGCGGGTTGATGGTGACATGCTGCCCATTAATGCACCCAAGCTCGGGCCGGATGATGTGAAAAATATGCTCTACTCGATCATGACCGAGCAGCAGCGCAGCGAATATGAACAAGACCTCGAAATCGACTTTTCCATATCCTTCGGTGAAGAGATGCGCTTTCGTGTGAATGCCTTTAATACGATCAATGGCCCTGGTGGCGTGTTTCGTACCATTCCAACCAAAATTTTATCATTGGATCAGCTTAAAACCCCACCCATATTGGCGCAATTATGCCATTTGCATAAGGGGTTGATTCTGGTGACCGGCCCAACCGGCTCTGGTAAATCGACCACGCTGGCGGCGA
>DITS01000048.1:0-128983 GCA_002422205.1 Alphaproteobacteria bacterium UBA6178 | reverse complement strand
CTCATCAATCAGCGCGAAGTGGGCGCCAGCACCAAATCATTTGCACGCGCCCTCAAAAGCGCATTACGTGAAGATCCAGATGTGATTCTGGTGGGCGAGTTACGCGATCTGGAAACAATTCATCTGGCGATGACGGCGGCGGAAACAGGACATTTGGTGATGGGCACGCTGCATACCACCTCTGCACCTAAAACCATCGACCGTATTATCGACGTGTTCCCTGCCGATGATAAAGAGATGGTACGCGCGATGTTGTCGATGTCGCTTGAGGCGGTAATCGCGCAAACGCTGCTCAAGAAAAAAGGCGGTGGCCGTGTAGCGTCGCATGAGATTTTGCTGGGCACGCCCGCAATTCGTAACCTGATACGCGAAGGCAAGGTGCCGCAGATTTATTCCATGATGCAGATGGGTTCGAAACTGGGTATGACCACCATGAAAGATTCGATGTATAAGCTACTGGATGAAGGCATCGTCGATGCAGAGGATATCAAAGATTACATTATGAAAAGCGGCGAAGAAGAAAGCGATAGCGGCGGACGCAATAACCGCCCCGCCACCTCGCGCCGGCCTGAAGCAACAGGAACATTTTGATGCAACGTGACTATCCCAACCTCGCCCCATATTTGCAGGAAATGGTCAACCGCAAAGCCTCCGATCTATACCTGACCCATGGCTGCCCGCCTAGTTTGCGTTTATCCGATTCCATTTTGTCGTTGGGCCGCGAATTGATTACCGATGAGCAACTGCAAGGTTATTTGCAAGAGCTGCTTAGCGAAGAACAACGTGATGAGTATGAGTCCACGCTTGAGATGAATACGGCGATTCCGTGGCAGGATCATTCACGTTTTCGTATCAATGTTTTTCAGCAGCAACAGCATATCAGCATTGTAATACGGCGCATCATCACTGAAATTCCTACGATTGAATCGCTGGGGCTACCCAAGCCCTATGCGGATTTGATTATGCGGCCACGCGGGTTGGTGCTGGTGGTGGGGCCCACGGGTTCGGGTAAATCGACGTCGCTGGCTGCAATGCTAGGTCACCGCAATGAATTTGGTGCGGGCCATATCGTGACCATCGAAGACCCGATCGAGTTTGTGCACCATCATAAGGGCTGTATTATTTCGCAGCGCGATGTGGGAATTGATACGTATTCCTACGGTATCGCCTTGAAGAATGCGCTTCGGCAGCGGCCCGACGTGGTGCTGATCGGGGAAATCCGTGACCGCGAAACCATGGAGCATGCCATTAATTTTGCCGAGACGGGGCATTTATGCGTATCCACGCTTCACTCCAACAATGCGAATCAGGCGATCGAGCGGATTATCAATTTCTTCCCCGAAGAAAAACATCAGCAGATACGGTTGAATCTATCGCTGAATTTGCGCGGTATTTTATCGCAGCGATTGGTGCTTAATTCCCAAGGCCGACGCAGTCTGGCCGTAGAGATTATGCTCAATAACGGTTTAATCAAATCGCTGATTGAGCAAGGCAAAATTCGCGAGATTAAAGACATGATGGATCGTGGTCGCAGCGAAGGCATGCAGACCTTTGACCAATCGCTGTTCGATTTATGCCAGCAAGGTATTATCACCGAAGAAGTCGCCATCGCAGAGGCGGATAACCCCGCCAATATCAAACTGCAATTCAAACAAGCCCAAACCACACAGCGCTTGTCCCCCAAGGCTCCGCCGGTTGCCCAGTCGGGCGGCAGTGATAGCTTTAAAATCTGATTAGGTCGTCATATTGATGGCACGCAGGAATGCTTTTTCAAGGCTTGTTTCCTTATAGCTTTCACGCATGCCCGATGGTGTGCCGATATAGCTTAATTTGGTAGCATGAATCACACCTACTCGGTCGCAGATTTCATCCAGATCGGCAAGGATATGTGAGCTGAAGAACAGTGTTTTGCCTGCCGCTTTCATTTTCAGCATCATTTGTTTTAAATGGATGCGTGCACGCGGGTCCAGCCCGCTCATCGGTTCATCCAGCACTAAAAATGGCTGGTCAATCAGGAAGGCGCCCACCAAGCCCAGCTTTTGGCCCATACCTTTAGAGTAGGAACCGACTTTACGCGCGAGGGCTTTAGGATCAAGATCAAGCGCGATGGCCATGGCCTCAGCCTCGGCGCGATCAAGCTTTTTGCCATAATAAGATAGCGACAGCGATAAATATTCAAAGCCACGCAAATAGCGCGACGGCTGGAATTTTTCCGGCAAATATGAAATGTGACGGCGCGATGATACATCCGTAGAGGCTTCACCCGATAAGTGAATCGTGCCCGCATCGGCTTTGGCAAGATCGAGCATGATTTTAATCAGCGTGGTTTTTCCTACACCGTTTAAGCCGATCAGGCCAAAGATTTCACCGGCATTCAGTTCCAATGACACATCGTCCAGTACCACATGATCACCGTATTTTTTATGAATGCCTGTGACGCTCAGCGGTGCCGAGATGCTGCTGTGTTTTGCTTGTGCATTTGTCATGATTTTTACTCCTGTACTGACGGATGGACAACGGGCTGGTTGGGATTGCTCATCGGAATGATTTTTTGCATTTTCATAATAGTACTAAATAATTCATCGGCAATTTCGCGCTCCGTGGGTGATAACGTCCCCGGCGCTTCGACTTCGGCCTCTTCCATCACTGCGTCTGGCACGGCCTGCAAATCTGCCACTGGCACGGCAGGTGCGGCTTGCGGCATGATGCTGCCTTCCATTATATCCATTTTCTCTGGTGAAAATGTCTGATTAGGCTGCATGGTGACTAGGAAACTATTGGCTTTATTATCGTAATCAATCGAAACCTGCTTGGCGGAACGATGCCGAAAGGCTTTATCCGGATTGGCTTTGGTGGCTTCCCATAATTCACTGGCACGCTGGGGATTATCCGGCTTCCAATTTAGGGTGACCTGTTCGCGGCTGATACCTGCAATGGTGAGTGGCTCTGCCTCGCCTGCCGGTTTGCGCGAGGTGTAGCTTTCACCATTCACCCACACTGCCCAATTGCCCGGCCCGCGATAGACGATGCTGCTGACATAGTAATCGGGGAAAGGCACAATCTCTACTTCTTCTGCAGCGGTTTCACCGGCGTCATCTAATATTTGCGATAGAATATCATCATCGCTGAAGCTGGTATCGGCCAGATTAGGGCCCGTTTGCGAGCCTTCATATGCTTGCAAAATACGAATCATATTCGCGAAATCTTCGGGCAGATACATGATCGAGCTGCCAAAGGTTCCCACCGACAAAGGCCGTGCAACGGGTGCATCTTGCGGCGATAAAGACACTTGTTTTTGCATATCGCCGGTAGCCGCCGGCGTGGTGGGAATGGGCGGTGTTGTTGACGGCGTTTGTGGGGCCGCTTCTACAGGCACTGCAGAGGTGTTTGGCGTGGTGAGCAAGTCTAGCTCAGGCATATCTTGCGCCTTTACACTCACGGGGCTCATCATAAAAGCTCCTATCAGCCCTGCGCTCAGCATAGTGTGGTAGCGGCGTTTTTTCCAAGCGAGGTGATGCGTCATGGCATACCCCCTATCGGCATCGCACCTGCTTCAGTATTCGGCACGGTCAAGGGGCGCAAACCAATCCACTTAAAGGATAAAGACCCCGAAATCATTTGTGGCACCGCGCCACGGCTCATTTGACGGAAGATGGTCACATCCATGGCTTTTTCACGCTCGATGGTAATATCATCCACCCGCACAAAGCCCGGCATGCTACGTTGCAAATCATCAATAAATGAAAAAACATGCGTGTCCGACATCGCACCAAATTTCAGATCGATCACTGTGTATACGGCTTTCATGCTCATATTCTGCAAACGCGGAATGTTGATTTCCGATTCAGGTGAAACAGTCAGAGATAAACTGCTTAGCCGGTATTTATCGCGTAATACGGCTAGCCGCTCGGCCACTTGATCACGTTCGAATGTAAAAGACAGATTATCTTTTTTACTGCGAATATCGTTGAAAATTTCACTGGATGTACCGGAATCATCGATCTGGCGGGTAATCTCGCTGATGCGTGATTCCGCTGCACTCAGCTCGGAGCGTAGCGTATTGCGTTGCTGATCCACACTCGTATACCAGCTTTTGATGCCGTACATGGCGCCAGCAATCACTGCCAACACGCCTACGAATATCCCCACCTCGACAGCGATGCGTTTTTTCATGAATGCGGTTTTGGGTGTGGACTTTGTCATGGCAGCCCTCCGTCCATATCGGCTGCGGGCGTAGTGCCGCCTTCTACGGGGCCGGAAATGGTCAGTTTAACAATATTCTCGCCTTCCTTCAGTGTGGTATCACCTGCAGACTGGTCATCAAAATTGACTTCGAGTTTTTCATCCTCGCTTATAACACCCGGTAATTTCTCGTGGGTGATTTCATACCCCTCAAATACCGCGCCCAGTCGATCTAGGAACGAGTCTGCATCAGCGAGCAATTTTTGCTGGTCGCCCTCATGTTTGATAAATTCCATGGCAATATCGGCGGTGATTTTATCCGAGGTGTATAATGTGCCTTCTGCCGGTGTGGTGGCAGACGTAACGGCAGCCCCCTCTCCGCTTTTCAAGCCCCGCTTCCAGGTGAGGGATTTTACCAAGGCTTTTTCATCCATCAGCCGTCCAATTTCACGCACAAAAATTAATATATTCGGCTCGTCCGGCTTGGTTTCCTGATAGAGTGTCGCCACACTCATTAGCATATTCACGTCATTGCCCAGCCGCTCGAGATTTTGCTGGGCCTCTTGCAATTCCTGCTGTTTGCCACCGCGTTGGGCATTAAATTTACTGATTTCCGATTTTGCACTAAAGACATTCATGGCGGTGGTAACTGACAGATAAACCAGCGCCAGACATGCCAATGCTACCACCACGCGAATGGCAGTTTTAGCGGTGTATAATTTTTCAATAGATGCCGCTTGTTTCGACATTAATTTGAGACAACGTTTTTTGCTTTGACCGAATGCGGTTGCCATTACCACATCGCCATAGCGATCACCCGCCAATGCGGATTGCTCCTGCCCCAATGCCTGCGACACTTCATAAGGTGTGAGCAAATAGGCGCGTTGCGCTTTTAATTTGTTCTCATCAATCGCGTCTTTGATTTCTTGTGCGACGACGATATAAATTTCCAGCCCGCTGCGCTCATCATACGAAAGGCGGCGCAGATATTCGATGGTGTTTTGCAGCTCCTGCTCAACGCTACCGGCCATCACTTCAGGCATCACATCGCCCATGGATTGGGTGAGGCGAGTAAAAATCAGCTTGCCGTCTTTTAATACAATCTGGCGAAAGCCGCCGACTTTGTCATGGCTGACCAGAATCTGCCATTGGGTGTTGCGATCGTCTTTATCATTCAGCGCTTTGTTGAGATTGCCAATATATTCCTGCCCCTCAACCGGCACCAGATAAATACCTTTAAAATGATTGGGCAGGTTAAGGATGACTTCGAGCCATTGCTGCAACAAGGTATTGTTGGCCAGGGAGATGAGAAGGAAGTTCCATTCTTTGCGGCCCGTTTTTTCGCGCCCCAGATTCAATGAGCCGGTAATGTCCTCGGCGGCAAAATCGCGATCAAGGCGGCGTTGTACCAGCTTATTGATGCTAAGCGGGCTAACGGGTGGCAAATTATGACGCACATAGGACTGATCGATCATATCGACGAGCAAATATACCGGTGCTTTAGGGAAGGATTGCATCAGCTCCACCAGCGTATGGACATGCTCTTCCTGCGGGCTAGGCGCAAACAACCGGCGGGTGACTTTGCCGCCTTGAATAAAGGTCAGAATTGCCCCCTCATCGCCTAGCAGAAGCACGAATTTATTGCCTTTGCTTGCCCCCGTTTTGCGCGGGGCGCGGGCGTTTTTAGCTGGCTTTTCTGCTTTGGAGCCTTCCTTGCCGATTTTAAGCTTTGGTTTTGCTAATTTCATGCTGCCCTAGAAATTCATATTCGAGAAGGATTGATATAATGGCCCAAACACGGCGGCGATTACCCAGAAAATCAGCGCGCCCATGACCGCTGTAAGCGTGGGCTGGATCAAGCCGATCATGCCATCCACCGCGTCGTTGACTTCGCGGTGATAGAAGAAATTGATATTCTCCAGCGCGTCATTCATATTACCGCTGTCTTCCCCCACTTTAAACATCCGTATCACCAGATTGGGGAATTGATTGGAAATACGCAAGCTCGCAGTCAGCGAATTGCCTTCCGTTACGCTGCGCACCGTGGTATCAATGGATTCTCGCAATACGCGGTTGCCTACCACATCTTTTGCGGCTTCAAGCGCATCGATAATATCGATACCGCTTTTAAACATGACCGAGAAAAAATGCGTGAAGCGCGCCAGATTAATTTTGCGTACCGTCGGGCCGATTGCAGGCAGTCGCATGATCAGATTGTCAACACGATAGGCAAAGCCTTCGGAGATACGGTAAAGCATGCTGAGCAGCATCACCGTACAAATCGGGATACCAAAAATCATATACCAGTAATTTTCGAATAACTCGGATGTCCAGATCAGCGCCAGCGTATGCGGGGGAACTTCGAATCCTTGTGACAAAATAAAATCAACCAGTTTGGGCACCACAAAAATCATTAGCACCGCGATAACGGCGGACATGACCACTAACAATACAATCGGATACATCATGGCTTTGCGCACTTTGCGGCGCAAATCAGAACTCCATTTCATGTGGTCAGTCATGTGCACGAATGACTCGGTGAGATTACCATTCACCTCGCCCGCTTTTATGAGCCCGATAAATACATTGTTAAATGTACGCGGATAATGCGCCAGCGCTTCCGATAATTTTTCACCCGATTTTACGCGCTCGACGATATCGGATAAGATATCGCGCAGCTTTAATGAGTCTGCGGCGTCACGCACATCTTGCAAGGCCTCGTGGATGGGGACGCCCGCGCGGTTGAGCTGCTCCAGATGGAGGCACATGATAATCATGTCTTTTTGTTTGATGCGCGAGCCGAAGCCCGCCTTTTTCTCTTTCACTTCGCGATAATTAATCAGGTCCAGCCCGATTTCTTTCAGGCGCGCTTCAAGGTCTACGTCATTGTCAGCGACGATAGTTCCCCGCATGGTGCGGTTCATTTCATTTAGTGCAGAATAGTTATATGTTGGCATACGCCTTTCCGCCGCACAGTGGCTTGTAGCCTTTGATTACGATACAGTTCAGGTTTGTTTTTTTTATATTAATAATGCCAAGCAGAAAGAGTATATTACAAACGGTCGGTTAGGTCTACCGTATTGATGAGTTCTGGCAAATCGATTTCGCCCTTCAGCACTTTGGCAATGCCGTCTTGTACCATGGGCACAAATCCGTTCTCCAACAAATACTCCAGCATGTGGTTACGGGTGGCGTGCGTGGAGATCAACTCGTCCATTCCTTTATCGATACGTAAAATTTCAATCAGCGCCGTACGACCCTTATAGCCTTTATACGCACAATGATCACAGCCCTGCGCCTCGTATATGGTGGGCGGCTCCGACGGGTCGATATCCAGAATGCGGCAATCTTCCTCTGATGCCTGTTTCGGTTTTTTGCATTTGCTACACAGGCGGCGTGCAAGCCGCTGTGCCACACATGCAATCAGTGAGCCGGCGAGCAAATGTGCCGGCACGCCGATATCGCCCAAACGCGGAATCGCACCCAGCGCGTCATTGGTGTGCAAGGTGGTAAACACCTGGTGACCGGTGAGCGCCGCACGCACTGCCATCAGTGCGGTTTCTTCATCGCGCACCTCACCGACGAAAATAATATCCGGATCCTGGCGCATCAGCGATTTAATCCCCGAGCCAAAATCCACCGAGCCTTCGCGTACGTTAGTTTGGCGAATCATCGGCAGTTGATACTCCACCGGATCTTCGAGTGTCATAATGTTCACATCGATATTATTGATGTAGCCCAGCATCGAATAAAGCGTGGTGGTTTTACCGGAACCGGTCGGGCCAGTCACAATAATAATCCCTTCAGGCCGTTTCAGGCAGCGCTTGAGCAGATTGCTATTATGCTCGGTAAAACCGAGCTTTTCCATAGGCATCAGCGCTTTGGATTTATCGAGAATACGTAACACCACATTTTCACCATGCACTGTGGGCTGCGTTGCCACACGAAAATCGATATCGCGGCCCAGCGCTTTAAAGCCGATACGCCCATCCTGCGGGTTACGGGTTTCGGCAATATTCATGCCGGACATAATTTTCATGCGTACGCACATCGCTGCCCAATAATCGCGGTGGAAGGAGCGGATTTGTTGCAGATTTCCATCGATACGATAGCGCAGGCGCAAAAAGGTGCCCTCCGGCTCAAAGTGGATATCCGATGCATCCTGCTTAATCGCATCGACAAGCAAGGCATTGACCAGACGCACGGTAGGGTTGATATAACCTTCCTCGCGGCCATCGAGTTGGGATTTTTCGCGGATGCCGGTTTCAATTTCGCGCAAAATGCCGTCGATACCGACTTCATAATCGTAATATTGATCTATCAGCTCGAGCAGTTCTGCTTCGGTCGCATACATCGGGTTGATGTTGGTGTTTTTTGGCAGGTGACGGCGCACCTGATCGATGGCGATCACGTTATAAATATCGGCCATTGCCAAACTAACCGACCCGTCTTTTTCCTGACTTATGGGAATCACTTTATTGCGCAGACAGACTTCTTTGGGCACAGCCGCCAATAAATTCGGATCGAGCACTGTTGCGCCGCGGTCAAACTTCTGCGCGCCAGAGGATTCGGCCAATACTTCACCCAGCGCCGAATCGGTGATGAAGCTCATTTCGATCAGGATTTCCCCGATCAGTTTTTTCGATACTTGCTGTTCTTTCAGCGCAATTTGCAGCTGGTCATCCGAAATCAGGCCGAGCTTGATCAGCCGTTCGCCAAGGCGCATCTTTTTTTCGCCATCCTGCGGTGCTTTGCCTAATCCGCTTTCACCGGGTGATTCCGCTACCGCTTGTGGTGCAGGTGCCGGTTGCGGTGGTGGCACTTCCTGCGCGCGCGGCGGGGTGGGTCTTGGCTCATTGCCAAAACCTTCCATAGCCAGCGGATCAACGTCAGAGGGACGTTTTTGGATCACGGAGGATTCACGCTCCATTCAGCTCACCTTTTTTCCTGCAACAGTCTCACACGGTTTCAGCGTAACACAAACCGATTAAAAAATCCTTAAACATAAAGGATTTAGCTGCTTCTTTTGTAATACTATAAAATAGCTCGGATGATTTTACAACTATTACAATCTTTTGTGGTGCAATACTAAAGTAAAACTATAGTATTGATGATTATAAATGCGGGCTTTTCAGGCCGTTGTAATCAATGGATAAGTTTTCCTCGACATAGCGGACGAGTTGCGCGATGCAGGCTTCCACATTTTGATGCTGGGTGTCAATGATCAGGTCGGGTTGGTCAGGGGCTTCATAGGGGGCGGATACACCGGTGAAGTCTTTGATTTCTCCGGCCAATGCTTTTTTATACAGGCCCTTCGCGTCACGCCCTGCACAGGTCGCCACATCTGCTTTAATATAAATTGTATTAAAATAATGGGCGGCGGCGGCGCGGGCGCGGCGGCGGTCTTCCATATAGGGGGAAATAAATGCCGTGATTACGATCATCCCTGCATCGGCGAAAAGGGATGCCACCTCACCAACGCGACGGATATTTTCGCTACGGTCTTGCGGCGAAAAGCCCAAATCGGAGCATAAGCCTTGGCGCACATTATCCCCATCGAGCACATAGACCTGATAGCCGCGTTCGAATAATCGCTTTTGCAATTCTTTCGCCAAGGTCGATTTGCCCGATCCTGAGAGGCCGGTAAACCAAAGCACTCCCCCTTTATGGCCGTTGAGTAGCGCGCGCTGAGCGGCATCGATTTCAAAATCCACGCGGGTGAGGTTATCCGACTTCACCTGCCGCTGCGACTCACGAAGATTGTGCAGCCCGGCACTATTAATAATCCCGCCGCCTGCCACGTCATACTGATCGAATAACACAAAGCGGCCCATTTGTGGCAGGGCCTGATAATCATCGATAGCGGCCATACCACGAATGCTGAACAACACTTCGGCGACCTGATGTTTGGTTACTTCCTGCGCGCTATGGTGCGCGAGCGAATCAGTATCCAGCGTTTGTGTGATTTGTTTTACCTCCGCCTTATAGCTAGCGGTACCGAGTTTTAAACTGTAGCGCATGCCGGGTTTCAGCGGCATGTCGTGCAGCCAAAACAGCCTTGCATGAATCTGGTTGGTGAGCATGGGCGCGTCCTGCTCATGGCTACCCACCTGCCCGCGCTCCACGAATATCTGATCCTCCAGCGTAATGCCGACGGATTCGCCCGCGCTTGCTTGCTGCTTTGGCGTGCCGTTTTCGGGCCATTGCTCGAATGATTTGACAGTGGAGAGCAAATTGGACGGCGAGAATAAAATACTATCCCCTACTTTTAATGTACCGCTTTCAATCCGTCCGGCGATAATGCGGCGGGCATCGAAGCGATACACATCCTGCACCAAAAAGCGCAAAGGCAATTGCGTGTTGGGTTGCGGCTCAGCAAATGCATCTAACGCTGTCAGAATCGAAGGGCCAGTATACCATGGCATCTGCGGCGATGCCTGCGTAATCAAATCACCCTCCCGTGCGCTGATGGGAATGAAGGCGGTGGGCTGCACACCCAGTTCGCGCAAATAATCGCCATACTGGCTGACGATTTCATCATAGCGGCTTTGCTTATAGCCGACCAAATCCATTTTATTGATAACCACCGCCACTTGCTTGATACCCAGCAGATGCAGCAAATAGCCATGGCGTTTGGATTGCTCCTTTACGCCTTCTTGTGCATCAATCAGCAGCAATGCCGCCTCGGCGGATGCGGCGCCGGTAATCATGTTTTTCAAAAATTCGCGGTGGCCGGGCGCATCGATAATGCAGTAACGGCGCAATGCCGATGAAAACCAGATTTGTGTGGTATCAATCGTCACATTCTGATCGCGCTCGGCTTGCAGCGCATCCATTAAAAAAGAAAACTCAAACGGCATGCCGCGCTTGTCGCAGCTGGCTTTAATCTGCTCATATTTGCCATCGGGCAATGCGTTCGTATCATACAGCAAGCGACCCACCAGCGTCGATTTGCCATGATCGACATGGCCGACGATGACGATGCGCATATCAGCATTATGGGGATGCGGCGATTGGTCGGTCAATGCGTGCTCCCTTTCGCTTTGCTGGGGGCAAAATCGTTCATCTTGGTAATCACATCAATCCCGCGGGCGCGCAATAATTCCAGCACGCCTTCGCCGTAGCGGTGAATAAATTCGGCGCTGTCTTTTTGTGCCAGCTCGCTAAACCACTCAGGATTTAAACTCGCATCAATCTCCGCACGTAAGGTTTTCGGCAGGCGCGGCTCTTTCCCCTCCGATGCGGCTTCCACCATGTGTGCCAGCGCCGTGGTGCGACGGTACAACGCATAAATATTACGCCCGTTGAGCTGCTCCTGCTCTAATAATTTATCGAGCTTGTCTTCAATTCTTTTCAGATCGTCTGTCATATCTTCTCTTCATTCTATCATTCCCGCGAAAGTGGGAACCCAGCGATTAACTCGTTAAGCCCTTAGTCACATATACCCCGCTTCTCTTAAGCGCTCAAAGCTGGATTCATCCTCATCCGCACCCATCGGTCTGCCGGAGCGTTCAGGCACGCGGGTGGTTTCCAGCTCGGCAATAATTTTTTTGATCGTATCGGCATCGCTTGCCACCGGCCAGGTAATCCCGCGTTCACCGAGCGAGCGAAAGCGCATGCGCTGATTGGCAAAATCCCTGCCCTCAAACGCACCATATTCGCGCGCGAAATACAGTGGCACCACAGGAATTTTCTCACGCTCGATATAGCGCCAGATATCAATTTCCGTCCAATGCAATAATGGGTGAATGCGCAAATGGGTGCCGGGTGGAAAATCGGTGGTATACTGGTCCCAGAATTCCGGCGGCTGGTCTTTAACATTCCAATGGCCTTCGATACCGCGCGGGCTGAAAATACGCTCCTTGGCGCGCGTGCCTTCTTCGTCCCTGCGTATACCAGCGATAATGGCATCAAAGCCCCGTTGCTCGATCAGCTCCCTCAAGCCCAGTGTTTTGCGCGATGCGACGCGCGCGGCATGCGGCAAGCTTGCATCGGTTTGCTCGTATGGCGGGCACAGATGCGAAATAAAATCCAGATTCCATTCAGCTGCATAGCGGTCGCGGTAGGCATAAACCTCGTCCATCTCCAGCTCCGTGTCGCAATGAATGAGTGGAAAAGACACCTGCCCGAAAAACGCTTTTTTGGCCAGCCAGATCATCACCGTGGAGTCTTTGCCGAATGACCACAGCATACCAACATTGCGGATAGCGTGATAGGCTTCCCGCAGGATATAAATGCTTTGGGCTTCCAGCCGGTCCAGATGATCCATTCAGGGCTCCCCTTTGAACCCTTTGTGCATAGGCTATCTTTGGATAAATGACAATGTCAGACTAGGGGAATTACGCAAATAATGCGCCGATAATCAGCGTTACCAGCCCGGCGAACAGAAAATGGCGCAGAATATACGCCTGACGCTTTTCGCGCTGATAGTTAATGGCGGTGGCAGATGCTTGCTGCTTATTCATAAGTACCTCGCTAACTGATCGTATGAGTATAGCAAATAAGTAGGGCGGCTTTTATGATGTTTCAATGACGATTGCGATTTATTTTGCGGGCTGATTAGAAATAACCACGCAGACCAATTTCGACAATATGGCTGCTGGCGTCATATTCCACCGTATCATAGTCGAATCCGTCCGCCTCAAAATAGCGATACCCAATATTGACCACGGCTTTATCGGCAATGCGATAACCCACACCCGCCATGCCCTGATAGGCCAGCGAGCTTTCTTCTGCGCCATTGGTTTGTTTGGACCAACCAATGCCCGCCCCTACATAAGGTAGCAGGCTGGGCGCAAATTCGAGTGGTACATCAACATAGGCATTCGCCATAAAATTCACTGCCTCAAAGCCTTGGTCATTACCCGTAGCGGCTGCGCTGTCAATCAGCGTGCCATTTTGGTAAACATTGACGGAGACATTATCGACTTCCTGTTGCATGAAGCCCAGCTCGCCCTCGACGCGCAGATAAGGCATCACCTGATAACCCACCGCGCCGCTCATGCCGAAGCTGGTTTCAAACTCTATATCTGCATCAATGGAATATGGTGGTACGCTTTCAGTGTAACCCCAATCTTCGGCATTGACTGCCTGCAGGTTAATCGCAGCATACCAGCGAGGTGCCTGCAAGGAAGACATGGGCGCAGGCTCATCATAGGCGGCGGGCGCTGCGGCATAGGATATGTCGGGTTGCGCATAAGCGGTTTGTGTGGGGGCTTCGTAATAGTGGGGCTGCATGGCTGGCTCAGCAACCGGTTGCGGCGCTTGCGGTGGCACATAGGCTGGTTGCGCGGCTTGCGGCTGGGCATAAGCCGGTTGCGCCGATTGCTGATAAAGGGGCGCAGGTTGGCCATATTGCGCGACGGGTTGTTGATAGGCTGACACCGGATAGCTGGGTGCCTGATAGCGCGGCTGGACACCATCGCGCGGCATACGGTTTGGCAACGGCAGCAAGTCGGAGCCTGCATGTATATTAAACCCTTCCGCATAGGCAGTGCTGCTCATCAGAATCAGGCTTAAAGTGGCTACAGCGAGACGCATGGGATACTCCGTTATCAATGGATGTTTGCTTCGCGAGCATATAAGGCTTTTATTGAACGTCAAGGTGATAAGCGGTATAGCTCGTGTGTTTGATGAGGATCAATAAAGCCGCAATATAGTCAGACATTAAAAGTGATAGCGCATGCCCAGCTCAACAATATGCTGTGTAGCTTCATAATCTTGATTGAATCCATCAAAGTCAAAGCCGGTCGCTTCGAAGTAACGATAACCTAAATTAAAGGCGGTTTCTTCGTCTGCCTGCCAGCTCAAGCCACCAAGAAATTGATACGCAAAACTGCTTTCCTTGGCGCCGTTTGTTTGATAGCTCCAGCCAAACCCAGCGCCGCCATAGGGTGCAAAATCCTCTGCGAAGGGCAAGGGCAAATCCACAATCGCATTCACCATTAAATTAATGGTGTTCATGCCATACTCTCTGTTTTCTTCATCGTCGGTGTTTTCATCGACCCTAGATTCGCCGAGTAAGTTTCCGTCCGTGTCGAATGCACGGTTCACACCTTGATCAAGCTCGAATTTACGGTAGGTCGCCTCGCCTTCGATGCGGAAATATTTTGCTAGCCGGTAGCCCAATGCACCGCCCAACCCAAAGCCATTATCAAATTCGATTTCACCGCGCGTTACAAATCGGTCGCCCACAGATGAAAACTCATATTTATCGGGAATCACATATTGCGCATGAAACGCGCCGTACCACGGTTTGTGCGGCGGCGCTTTTGGCGGCGGCGTATAATAATAAGGGTATTGCTGGCCATTATGCGTGGTAGGTGCGTTGCTATAGGTTTGGGTATTTTGCTCATAGGCATTTTGAGCGGGTGCAGCTTGCCTGTATTGGGTGTATGGTTGGGTTTGCCCATAGCGCTGCTGCATTTGCGGGGCTTGTGCTTGCGCCGCGTGTGAAACCGAGATCAAAGCCGTAGCCACAAGCAAAAATCGCATAAAGCACCCATATATAGCGTTATATAAGGGTAGTAACACAAGCGATGGTATGGGTCAATCACGCATGATGAGTTATCCACTTGCTTCGTCAGATGTGGCACCGACAAGTGAGCGCGCGAAGTCGAGCGCGTCAAAGGATTTTAAATCCCCTATCCCTTCACCGATACCGATTGCATGAATGGGCAGGTTGAATTGCTTGGCAAGCGTAACCACCACGCCTGCTTTGGAGGTGCCGTCGAGTTTGGTCACCACTAGCCCGTTAACATCGACCAGCTCTTTGAATGCGCTCACCTGTTGCAGCGCATTCTGCCCTGTGGTGCCATCGAGCACCTGCAATACGCTGTGCGGCGCATCGGGAATTACCTTCTGAATCACACGGATTATCTTTTTCAGCTCTTCCATCAGATTGGCTTTATTATGCAAACGTCCGGCGGTGTCGATCAGCAGCACATCCGCGCCTGCTGTCTTTGCCTGCTCGGCAGCCTGATAGGCAACACTGGCCGGATCGGCCTGATCGGCACCGGTGATAATCGGGCAGCCCACACGCTGCGCCCAAATATTGAGCTGTTCTACCGCTGCCGCGCGGAAGGTATCCGCCGCCGCCAGCATGACATTGTAGCCGTTACCCGATAATAAATTCGCCATTTTACCGATGGTAGTGGTTTTGCCATTGCCATTTACGCCCACCACTAAAATCACATGCGGTTTGTGCGCGGGGTTAATATCGAGTGGTTTGGCATAAGGTGCCAAAATAGCGGCCACGGATTGTGCCAATGCATTTTTTACCTCATGCGGGGCAATTTCTTTATCGAAACGGCCCTCGCTGAAATCCGCAACAATTTTAGCCGCCGTTGCCGCCCCGATATCTGCCGCAATCAGCAACTCTTCCAGCTCTTCGAGCATGCCGTCATCCAGCTTGCGCTTGGTAAAAATATCGGCAATGCCCGATGAGAGACCGCTAGAGGTTTTCGATAACCCGTCGCGTAGTCGGTTGAACCAGCTACTCATGCCAGCACGCCCTGTAGCTGGCCGTTTTGCATGGCAGCCACGGAGACTTGCGCCAACGCACCGGCTTCCATGTGCTGGCAACTCACCGGCACAAATTGTTCGCTGCGCCCTACCCCGTCTTTTTCCATCAGCAATTGCACTTGTTTGCCAACGCAAGAAGCATAAAGCTTTGCTTCTTGTTTTGCGCCCAGCTCTCGCAGGCGGCTTGCACGTTCCTTGCGCAGCGCTTTGGCCACGGGTGGCATTTTAGCGGCAGGGGTGCCCTCGCGCTCGGAATAGGGGAATACATGCAAATACGTCAGATCCGCCTCTTCCACCAAGCGCAGGGTATTGTCAAACATCGCATCGGTTTCGGTGGGGAATCCGGCAATAATATCGGCACCGAATACCATGTCGGGTCGCAAATTGCGCACTCGGGTGCAAAAATCCAAGGCGTCTTTGCGCGAGTGGCGGCGCTTCATGCGTTTCAAAATCATATCATCGCCCGCTTGCAACGAAATATGCAAATGCGGCATCAGGCGCGGCTCGTCGGCGATCAGGCGATAGAGATCATCATCGACCTCGACCGCATCAATGGATGAAATGCGCAAGCGCGGCAGCTGCGGAATATTCGCCAGCACGCGACGGCATAACTGGCCCAGATTCGGCGTGCCGGGTAAATCTTCACCGTAAGATGAAATATCGACACCGGTGAGCACCACTTCTTTGGTGCCCGCTTCCACTAATGTGCGGATTTGCGCGACGATTTCACCCATCGGCACGCTGCGCGAATTGCCACGGCCAAACGGAATAATGCAAAAGGTGCAGCGATGGTTGCAGCCATTTTGCACCTGCACAAATGCGCGCGTATGCCCGTCAAAGGACGACACCATATGTGCGGCGGTTTCGGTAATCGACATGATATCATTGACGCGGATTTTTTCGTGCGTATCCCTGTCAAACGTCCATGCTGAGGCTTGCATTTTCTCTTCATTCCCCAGCACCACATCCACCGCGTCCATGCGGGCATAGCTATCAGGATGCACCTGTGCCGAGCAGCCGGTAACGATAATTTTAGCCGCCGGATGCTCGCGCCTTGCACGGCGAATTGCTTGCCGCGCCTGACGTTCTGCTTCAGCCGTGACGGCGCAAGTGTTAAAAATTATCACATTATCAAGTTGCGCAGCCTGCGCATGCTGGCGCATCACTTCACTCTCATGAATATTCAACCGGCAGCCAAATGTACGAATATCAATGCTCATACAACCTTACCTCCTCCCCCTCATAGGGGGAGGAAAAGAAAGCAGGTATTGTATGCCATAGATCACAACACCAGCCCCTGATCGAAGCTACCCGCATAGACCACGGCGACGGCGCCGGTCATGTGGATATGGTTGGTGTCTTTGTTCCATTCGATATGCAAATCGCCACCAGGCAGGCTGACGGTTGCTTTACGCTCCATAATGCCGCGACGCACGCCCGCTACCACCGTGGCACAGGCGGCGGTGCCGCAGGCGAGGGTTTCACCCGCACCGCGCTCCCACACCCGCAAATGCACATGATCGCGCGTGTCAATTTCCGCCGCGCTGACATTGGCGCGTTTGGGGAATAATGCGTGGCGTTCCAGTTTGGGGCCCCATTCGGCCAGCTTGATATGCGCAAGGTCCGAGACAAAGAAGACCATGTGTGGATTACCGACACTCAGCGCCACCGGATCGGCCAGCCGTCCTTCGGCAATGCCTAAATGCTCGGTATTACGTTTCTCCGATAGCGGAATCTCATCCCATTCCCAGGTGGGCGGGCCCATATCAACGCTAACGCTATAATCGCCATGGCCTCGGCATTCGAGCACACCGGCATGCGTCTCAATCGAGACCAGCGGCGCGTTTTTCTCCTGCATCATCCACCAGCCGATGCAGCGCGAGGCATTGCCGCACGCGCCGATTTCCGAGCCGTCAGGGTTAAAAATGCGCATGAACACATCGGCTTTATCCGATGGCTCAATCACGATCATCTGGTCGCAGCCAATGCCAAAGCGGCGATCCGCTAGAGTTATCGCCCATTGCGGGGTAATTTTAAGTCCCGCCTTGCGGTTATCAATGACCACGAAATCATTGCCGGTGCCGTGCATTTTGGTAAAAGAAATAGCCGTCATGTCTGCCCTTACTGTTTAATCGGACAGCGTTTTTAGCAGGTGCCCACGGGGAATGCTAGGATTAACAACAGCTGCATTAAAACGGAATATCATCATCCAGATCGCCGCCGCCGGCATATCCGCCGCCGCCCGCTGCTGCAGCCGCCATCGCGGGTTTACGGTCCTGATTATAGCTGTCGCCGCTTTCATATCCGCCTCCACCGCCTTTGGAATCCAGCATGGTGAGGTTGCCGTTATAGCCTTGCAGCACCACTTCAGTGGTGTATTTTTCCTGCCCGTCCTTATCGGTCCATTTACGGGTTTGCAATTGGCCTTCCAGATAGATTTTGGCACCTTTTTTCAGGTAATTTTTGCAAATATTAACCAGACCCTCATTAAAAATCGCCACACGATGCCATTCGGTCTTTTCCTTGCGCTCGCCGGTATTGCGATCTTTCCAGCTTTCCGACGTCGCGATTGCCAGATTGGCAATTTCGCGGCCATCTTGTGTTGCGCGAATTTCGGGGTCACGCCCCAGATTACCCACCAAAATCACTTTATTAATGCTGCCTGCCATATCAATACCTGCCGTAATGATTAAAAATCTTGTCTAGCCCATGCCATGGCACAAGTAAAGCCTTAGAGACAGGGTTGTGCATAGTGCATTTATAATCGATCTTAACTTTTTATTCATCAATTCTTAACATTTCTTCATCATTTGCTGTGCTAATATGAGCCTGAATTCGTATCAATATAGGGGAGCTACATGGCGAATATTCTGGATGACCTGCGCGATAATGGTGCAAAAATTTATCTGCAAGATGGTAAATTTAATTTGGACGAGGTCGGCGCTTATGACCGCCTACGCGAAGCCACCGCCGCCTTGATTAATTACGTCAATGCGCGCTACCCCCAGCCTGATGGCTCCGATCTAATCCCCTACAACGATCAAAATTCAGCGCTAGATCTACGCTTAGCGCTTGATGAACATAGCGACAAGCTGGCCCCGCTGATAACGTCCGATGGCAGCCTTGATCTGGGTAGATTAACCCAAGACTTTGACCAATTGCAGTTAGAAGCATTAGAAAGAACCAAAGCCGCACGCGAAGCAGCTTCGGCTGAGTTTGCGCGTGAAGCAGCCCTTGCAAACGGTATCGGCTCAGAGCCGCATCTCGAAGGCGCTGAGACTGACACGCCCGACGCAGAGCCTCGCCATCTCGAAGGCGCTGAAACTGACGCGCCCGACGCAGAGCCTCGCCATCTCGAAGGCGCTGAAACTGACGCGCCCGACGCAGAGCCTCGCCATCTCGAAGGCGCTGAAACTGATGCGCCCAACGCAGAGCCTCGCCATCTCGAAGGCGCTGAAACTGACGCGCCCGACGCAGAACCTCGCCATCTCGAAGGCGCTGAGACTGACGCGCCCGACGCAGAGCCTCGCCATCTCGAAGGCGCTGAAACTGACGCGCCNNTCGAAGGCGCTGAAACTGACGCGCCGGATGCGCCTGCTACCGCTCCGACACCCAGTCTCGAAGACAGAGTGCGTGCACTAGAAGAGCAGCTACGAGTCACCACGGCAGAGCGCGATGCATTACAAAGAGAAAATGCAGCATTGCGACAAGACGCTGCGGCCGTTACGCCCACTCCCGTTCAAGAGCCTGCTCCTCAGCCTGCTCCGGCTACACCGACACCTAGTGCCGAAACGTCAGCGCCGCCTGCTACAACAACGCATACGCCTACCGGCCAGTCATCAGTAACACCAGTGCCGGAGCCTGCACCTACCCCGGCTCCGCAAACAGATGCTGCAGCGCCTGTGCCTGCAGCCGTCACGCCGCCAGCGCCCGTGCAACCCAGCGCTCCCGCTGCAGTGGCACCCGCACCCAATCATACAGAAGCGGGTAAAAAGCTGCTCGATAGCCTTGGCAAGCTATTGGATGGGAATGGTAAAAACGATATTGCCGCGTTGAAAGAGGCGCTTAAAACCCTCAAAGACGCAGGCTTTGATCTGGCCACCGTCGATCCGGCGTTGAATGCCGCGATTGAAAAAGCAACCGATAAAGAGTTTGTGACCACCCGTACGGCCACGCAAATCTTACCCGCCGTATCCAATGCTATCAAAGAGGCGCTGGCTGGCGATAAAAGCATCGACACTAGTGAGATTCAGAAAATCGGCACGGCTTTAGCCGGTGCACTGAAAGCGGGGGGCAATAAAGCCATCGTCACCGATGTCGCAAACAAGGTGGATGATGTGCCCGCTCCGGCTGCCGGCGCGGTGGACGCCGCCAAGCTCGCGATGAAAGACGCGCAGGAAGCCTTCCGCTAAACCAATCACGTCTTTCATCACTGACTGATTGCTTTTTTAATTCATGGCGCTATTAATCGGCGCCATGTGCGGGTGTGGCGGAATTGGTAGACGNNGCGCCGCGAGGCGTGGAAGTTCGAGTCTTCTCACCCGCACCACGATTGATTCGATCAATATTACGTTCATTATAGGTGCAGATTATCCTTGCCAATGATTAACAAATGGTTAATAATTGGCCTCTATGAGTCTTCAGCCTTTGTCACGTCGTCAGTTTGCTGGCCTCCTTGTGGGGGGTGTGGCGATTGCTGGCTTGCCGCGTATCAGCATGGCGAGCACGCTCCCCGATACGCGCCGCATTGCGTTGCGCAGCATTCATACCGGCGAATCCGGCGTTTTCACTTATATGCGTGGTGGGGTGGCCAACCGGCGCGCTATTACGGATATGAACATGCTGCTACGTGATCACCGCACGGGCGAGGTGCATGCGATGGATATGAAGCTGATTGATCAACTCTTCCAACTGCAGCAACGCTATGGGGCGGATAAGGAATTTGAAGTGATTTCGGCTTATCGTTCGGCCAAAACCAATGGCATGCTGGCCGCTAAATCCGGTGGCGTGGCTAAAAAAAGCATGCATATGATGGGGCAAGCGATAGACATTGCCATGCCGGGGGTGGATGTTCTTGATTTGCATCGTAGTGCGAAGGGCCTGCAGGCCGGAGGTGTCGGCTTATATCGTAGCTCCGGCTTTATCCATATTGATACCGGTAATGTGCGTTATTGGTAATGCCTAGCGGCTTACATATTGCCGATTGCTCATTTTATTCCATGCCAGTCTTGCCGATGCGTCACGCTGATAGACATCTCCATAAAACTCGATCTGACCATGCTTATTCACCCATGCGGTGAAATAGGTGGCTTTGACTGGCACCGGCTTTGCAAGCTTCAGGCTGGTATGGGCGGTGGACTGATACTGCTTGGTCGCTTTTTGTGCAAAGTCTTCTCCTTGCACCGATGCGACATAACGCAGCAGCTTATCCGGCTGCGACACGCGGATACAGCCCGAGCTCAGCGCACGGTAGGATTCTTTAAACAGGTAGGGCTTTGATGTATCATGTAAATAAATCGCATCCGATGAGGGCATATCAAATTTGATTTTGCCCAGCGCATTGCCCGCGCCGGAGCGCTGCATAATCCGCACATCGCCTGCTTCTACCATGCTCCAGTCAATCATGGTGGGGTCAATTTGCTCGCCGGTATAATTATTGGTAACCACGTAGCCGCCAGAGAGATATGCAGGATTATTACGCACTTTTGGCAATATATCCTCGCGGATAATGCGGGGCGTGGGAGTCCATGTGGGGTTGAGTACAAGGGAGGTAATCGCATTATCAAATAAGGGGGTTTTACGTGACACCTGCCCTACGATCACTTCCATTTCGAGTGCAAGCGCTTCCCCGTCAAACGCCTGCAAGCGGTAGCTGGGAATATTAACGCGAATATGCGGGCCTTGTGCTTGCGGCAATTGACGCAGCCGGTCCATCGACAGCTCAATCTGTTCGATGCGTTTGCTGATGGGGGTATTGATGGATTGCAGCGTTTTCGGCCCCACGATACCATCGGCTTCTAATCCATGACGAGATTGAAAACGTTTGACTGCCGTTTCCAGAATTTCATCGAAAAGAATGGATTCGCTATCGTCTTCGCTGCTATCGCCTGTTTGTGTTAAAAACTGACGCAATGCCTGCACCCGTTCGCCCTGCGCGCCCAATTCCAGTTTGGCGCCAGCGGGCACCTGTGGCCATCCGCCCTGTGCTTCAATCTCGCGATATTCGGCCAGCATCATTTGCAGCGGAATATATTGGCGGTCGCGCGCCGCCAATTGTTGCAGGCACCCTGCTATATCCTTGCATTGTGCCAATCGGGCAGTTAACTCATCCAGCTCAGCCATACGCTCTTGTTTCGCTTTGGCGCTGTTATTGCGGCCCAACCCATAGCGTAAATCGGCAATGGCTTCGCGCACCAGCATAGCCTGATGGGTCGCAAACTGTTTGCTCTCGCTATGGATGCTCTGCAAGCGGGCCAGTTCGGCCTGATAATATTCGGCGCGTAACCCATGGCTATCCATTGTCGCAAATGCCTGATGCAGTGCTTTCGTGTTAAAATACGGTGTGGTGATAGCGGATTCCAGCGCCGTTCGATGCGAAGGTGCAGCGCCGAGTTTCGCCAGCGCTATTTCCTGTCCTTGTGCGGGCATTGCCAGCGCTATAAACGCCGTAGATACTATATAATAATGCAAGAAGCCTTTCCGTATTTGCATGCCGCCACCTCAGTTAATATGAGTGTTTCACTATGAAACAAGGGTAGCGGATATTGGTTAATTAATTGCTAAAGAATCGCCCGCTATTCTTAATCAAATTAACTTTTTGTGGTGGCGGCACTGTGTTTTTTATTCTTTGCTGAATTGATGCTTTAATGGAGCAGATTCCAACATGCTAATCCTTGCGCCCGCTTGAGCAATGCGCTAAAGCTGGCGCTTATGAACGCATTTTCTTATAGCATGAAGCCCCTGCCCAAAGCCTATGACCATAAGGCATCGGAGAAAAAATGGCAGGATTACTGGTTTTCTAACGATATCTACGCGTGGCGTGATGATGCGCCGCGCGAGCTGACCTATGTGATCGACACCCCGCCGCCCACCGTGTCGGGGCTGTTGCATATGGGGCATGTGTTTTCCTATACCCAGTGTGACTTTGTGGCGCGCTACCAGCGCATGAAGGGCATGGATGTGTTTTACCCGATGGGGTTTGACGATAACGGCCTGCCAACCGAGCGGCTGGTGGAAAAGGTCAAAAAAATCCGCGCCGTCGATATGAGCCGCGAGGATTTTATCGCGCAGTGCCAAAGCGTATCGGAAGAGGCACGGGCTGAGTTTCGCGGCCTGTTCAAAAGCATTGCGCTGTCAGTGGACTGGCATCAGGAATATCACACGATTTCGGATGAGGCGCGCAAATTGTCGCAGCTATCGTTCCTTGATTTATACCGCAACCAGCATGTGGAGCGCAAATTGCAGCCCTTCTTCTGGGATCCGGTGGATCAGACGGCGATTGCACAGGCCGAGATCGAAGATAAGGAGCTCGATTCAAGCTGGAATGATATTTGGTTTGGGATCGAAGGTGCGTCATCCTGCGGCTCGCAAAGCGAGAGCGCAGGATCTAAAGATGCTGCGCCTGATGCTACCGCATCATCGCAGCATGACCGTATTTTAATCGGCACCACGCGCCCCGAACTCATCCCCGCTTGCGTTGGCATCTTCTATCACCCCGACGATGCGCGCTATCAGCATTTGAGCGGCAAGCACGCCATCACCCCGCTATTTGGCGTGCGCGTGCCGATTCTGACCGACGACACGGTCGATCCCGAAAAAGGCACCGGCATCATGATGTGCTGTACGTTTGGTGATGAGGCGGACATCGAAAAATGGAAGAAGCACAAGCTGGACACCCGTGTGGTGCTGAATAAATTTGGCAAGCTGGATTTATCTTCGCTTCTGGAGCCCCCTCACCCTACCCCTCTCCCTCAGGGAGAGGGAAGCGCGCAAAGCGCGCGGGTGAGGGTGATCGAGAAGCTGAACGGCAAAAAAGTGTCCAACCGTGACCCGAAGCATTTGGGTGCGCGGGAAACCATCATCGAGCTACTGCGCGAATCGGGTGATTTGAAAGAATCCAAACCCATCCGCCATACGGTTAAATGCGCCGAGCGTTCGGGTGCGCCGCTCGAAATCCTCCCCACCCCGCAATGGTTCGTGAAGGTGATGGATAAAAAAGAGCCACTGAAAGCCCGCGCCAATGAATCCACATGGCATCCCGAATGGATGAAACTGCGGATGGAGCAATGGATTGACGGGTTGAATTCCGACTGGTGCATTTCGCGCCAGCGTTATTTTGGTGTGCCGTTTCCGGTGTGGTATGTTTGGGAGAAAATTGGAGAAAGGACTGGAGAGGTAGTGCACCGTTCTGGCACAGGAGAGATAAAAAACAGGCAAGACACTGTTTATGAGGACTTCAAACTCACTGATATGATTATTGCTGAGCCTAAAGATCTTCCCGTAAATCCTATTTCTACGCCGCCTGATGACTTAGTAGACATCATAGAAGTGCAGTATCCAGGCTGTTGGAAAGCAAGATGTAAATTAACGGGCAAAGAGCTCATGATTAAGGCTGATACCGATGTCATGGACACCTGGGCGACGAGTTCGATCAGCCCGCAAATTTCGAGCAAGGGGATTTCGTCATCGCCCGAATTGGCAACGCCAATTATAGGGCGATCCAGTGCTGTGGATTCCCCTATAATCGCCTCCGGCGATTCGGGGAATGACAATGCCTTTATCCTCAACCCTGACCGCCACGCCAAGCTGTTCCCCGCCGATCTGCGGCCACAGGCGCATGAGATTATTCGCACCTGGGCATTTTATACGGTCGTTAAATCACACCTGCATAGCGATTGTATTCCTTGGAACAATCTGATGATATCGGGCTGGTGTCTGGCCGAGGACAAAACCAAAATGTCCAAATCCAAGGGCAATGTGGTCACCCCCGTTGAACTCATTGAAGAACAAGGCACGGATGCCGTGCGCTACTGGGCGGCAACCTCGCGGCTTGGAGCTGATACGGCCTTTAGCAAAGACCTTCTGAAAATAGGTAAAAAACTGGTTACAAAGCTCTGGAATGCCACACAATTTGCGGCCATTCATTTAGAGAAGCTGAACGACCAGCCAACCACAGCACAGGGCGATATGACGCGTGGTGTGATTACGCAGGCGCTTGATCTGTGGATTCTGACACGGCTTGGTCGTGCGGTGGGAAAAGCCACGGCGGCGTTTGAAGCCTATGAATATGCCGATGCCCTGCGCGCTACCGAAGATTTCTTCTGGAATGATTTTTGTGACAATTATTTAGAGCTGGTGAAAAAGCGGATTTATGGCGGCGAGGATCTGTCATCCTGCGGCACGCGAAGCGGGAGCGCAGGATCTGGAGATGCTGCGCCTGATGCTATCGCATCATCACAGCATGACGAGAATGCCCAAGCGTCCGCCGTTTATACCATGTATCATTGCTTGCAGGGCATTTTGCGCCTGTTCGCCCCCATCGTGCCGCATATCACTGAAGAGTTATTCGCGCATATCTTCCCCGATGATTACGCGGCGGCTGGCTCGCTGCATGCGCGCGGGCAATGGCCGCAAGCGCTCCACTACCCCGCATGGGATGCAAACTTCAACGCCCATGGCGAAGCGGCGCTGGCCATCCTCGATGTCGTGCGCAAAGAAAAATCAACGCGTGGTGTCTCCATCAAATACCCGATTGACCGTGTGAGCATTACGCCGCTTGCCGAGCGTGCCGATGCGCTGGGTGAAGCTGCCCTTGCGCCCTTCATGGATGATGTGTGCGGCGCAGGCAATATTGCGCAAGTCGTGTGGAGCGTAATGCGTGAACCCGCTAGCATGCTCACCAGCGATGAGTGTTTTGCCCTGTCAATTCAGCTGGCTGCTGCAGCGGATGTGGCGTAAATTTGTTAGAAATGTCATATTACATTTTTTCTCCAACCATATACTCACCTGCAATTAAAGCCGGAATAGGGATATGGACACCACATCTAAGGACGCGACATTAAGGTTTAGAGGTCACAGCATTAATCTGGTCGATTTTTATAGCCAGATTGCCGCGTCTGCGCCTTGCGCTGGACAGGAGCTAGTCATTGCTGCAATGGGCAAGCAATATAAAAATACCAGTGGTTTAACATCGCTTTTTAAAGCACCGTTGAAACTATTAGCTAGCCGCGAATATGAATTAACGCTCCCCGCTACAGCAGCATCACCCGCGCAAACCATTCGTATCCCACAGCAAACAATGGGGTTTCGCCAGCGTGATATGCATTCCGGTTCTTGGTTAGGTATCTATCACTATGCTGCACCGCGCCAACCCGGTACGTTGGGGGATGAAATGATCCGGCGCTCTTTTACTGGCGAGGATTATTCACAGAAGCCGCTTGATGCTGCCGAAGCCGCACGTAATTTACTCACGATTCTCAATAGCTTCCTCGAGCCTGCTGTTTCAAAGCAATCCGCACATAGCCGCTAAAATATAAAAACCCCTGTGGCGTTTATAGCCGCAGGGGTTTTCTCAACAATCCAGTCCTTTATGTGGGCCCCGTTTAAGGCACGGTGCGTCACTCGGAGTGGGAAAAAAATTGGGTAGCCCATGACTGTGAAACTACCCAAGCTCTCCTCGCACAGAAGAAATCATGTTGTGGCTCAACAAAACCACATAACTCTATACATACCCTCAGATTAGCATAATCCCTTGCTGATGAATATTAAGATAATGTTAAGATTATCATCATTTCCGGTGATAATTATCATCATTTCTTAATATTTGATCTGGCTCTACGCTGCTATAACGTGGCGTGTAAACAGCCGAGACTGACGATGGATATGCCTGTAGAAAATCCCCGGCAAAAAGCGCGCGATTTTATGTATGTCGATGCGTTGCAGCCGACATCGACAGCGCAGAACCAGCGCCCGATTATCGTGCTGGATGCGGGGCATGGCTGGTTGCCCGACGCCAAAGACCCTACCAAGCCAGATTATGATTCCGGGGCTCTTTATAACCCCAATAAGGACGATGTGTTAAGCAAAGCCGACCGTAAAAACGCCACTCATGTGGTCGAAGCGACAGAAAACGCCAAGTTAGCCCATATCATCGGTCAGGAGCTTGAGCGGCGCGGGTTTGAGGTGGTTTATACCAATTTACATCCTAATGGTGAGCTGAAATGGACCAAAGATCATTTTCCACCGCATCGTATTCAGTCGCGGCTGGATGTGGCGCTGGCGCTTAAGGACGCGGGTAAACCGTTGGTCGGCTATATCACAGTACATCATGATTCGGGCTTTAAGGAGCGTCAATCGGGCGCTGCTATCGCCATGCATTACCAAACCCAAATGCCGCAGCTCGCCTTTGGTAAGGCGATTGCCGCGCGCGTCCACAGCCCGCTTTGTCTGGATAACGACATACCGGTTGAGCCGATCGTGAGCAGCAGGCAACGCTATATTGACCAGTTTGGCAACCCTGCCAGCGATGCGTTTTCAGGCCGCAATGCGCCGGATGAGAGCCACTATGACCCTGAACAATGGGGTGAGGTATTGCCGCATGGGGCCAATATCATCCGCCCCGATGCCAATGCGCGCAGCGATGCCGGCATGGTTACGCGCGGGCTAGAGGATATCCCCACCGTGCTGATTGAGCGTGGCGTCGTATGGAATGCAAATGATCGACGGAAAATCAATAGTATACCGTGCGCTACTGCGTTTGCGCATTTGGTTGCAGCGGGTGCGGTGGACTATTTTCATCAGGCTAAAGCCGAGCATCCGGATTGGCCGCAGCTACTGCCGCCGCAACTTTCGCGCTAAATAGTCGGATTAGCCTTGCTTTTTCAATTGAAGTAAGTATGAGTGAGTGTATGTATAAGGTCAACGAGCCCTATATCAGTAAGAGAAAGCGGCCTGTTTTTTAAGGCACATAATAATATTAGAACAATGATAAAACAAAAATAAGAGGCGGTGCCATGGCAGGCGAAAAAAACCAAAACGTTCAAGACGTATTCTTAAATACCCTCCGTAAAGAAAAAGTTCCTGTTACCATTTTCCTCGTCAGCGGCGTGAAGCTGCAAGGCAATGTAACCGGTTTTGATAATTTCTGTGTGGTATTGCGCCGCTCGCCGCAAGTGCAGTTGGTGTATAAGCACTCCATTGCTACCATCGTGCCCTCAGGCCCTGTCAGCCTGTATAAGCCCGAAGATGGTGACGATGCAACCGCTCCCTCCTCCGCAGCGGAAGAATAACACTCGTTGAGCATTCCCACTCAAGCTAACCGGATTCGCGCTCTCGTGGTGCATCCGTGGCTTTCCTCGTCACGCGGTAGCCTTGCGCGCAGCGTGAGCGCACAGCTCGAAGAAGCTGTGGGGCTTGCCGAGGCTATTTCGCTCGATATTTTTGAAGCACGCAGCCTGCCGGTGCGAACCATCCGCCCCGCCACCTATATCAATGGCGGTCATGTGGATGCGCTGCGCCAGACCATCGAGGCTGATGGCATCGAGCTGGTGATTGTGAATTGCTCGCTCACCCCCTCGCAGCAGCGTAATTTAGAGCGAGCACTTAAATGCAAAGTCATCGACCGCACGGCGCTGATTCTGGAAATTTTCGGCGAGCGCGCGCAAACGCGTGAGGGCATGCTTCAAGTAGAGCTGGCAGCGCTGAATTACCAAAAAAGCCGACTGGTGCGCAGCTGGACTCACTTAGAGCGTCAGCGCGGCGGGGCGGGCTTTATGGGCGGGCCCGGCGAGTCGCAGATTGAGCTGGATCGCCGCATCATTGCCGATAAGATTATTCTGCTCAAAAAGCAGCTGGAAAAAGTGGTGCGCACGCGCAAGCTGCACCGCGAGCGTCGCCACGCAGTGCCCTATCCGCTGGTGGCGCTGGTGGGCTATACCAATGCAGGAAAATCGACGTTATTCAACCGCCTCACCGATGCTAAAGTGATGGCCGAAGACATGCTGTTTGCCACGCTCGACCCCACCATCCGCGAAACGGTGTTAACCGGCGGGCAGCGCATTTTGCTGTCCGATACCGTTGGTTTTATCTCGAATCTGCCGCACGAGCTGGTGGCCGCCTTTCGCGCCACGCTGGAAGAGGTGCAGGAAGCCGACCTGATCGTGCATGTGCGCGATATGTCGCATCCCGATCACGAGGCGCAGTATGATGATGTGATGGATGTGCTGAAAGAGCTACTCGGCACCGCCTTTACGCGCAAACCGATCATCGAGGCATGGAATAAAATCGACGTAATCGACGATATCGATATGCTGCCGCAGCCCGATGCGATGCAAATATGCATTTCCGCCCGCGATGGCGATGGTTGCCCTACCCTGATGCATCTGATAGCCGAGCGGCTGAACGCGCTGCTATTCGAGACGCATCAGTATCAGTTTGACGCATCTGATGGTAAGGCGCTGGCATGGCTGCATGCGCATGGGCATGTGAGCAAAAAGCAATTCAATGATGGGATGGTGGTGGTGCAGGTGGGTCTGAGCCATGCCCATGCGGCACAGTTTCAGACCCATTTCGGCTATGCGCCGCTTAGCAACCCGTTAGTTGTAATGTAGTTCTCCGCCTGCTAGCGAGCGGATGTTATCCGTTTTTGTCACGCTATCAAGCTGATAGATACCGCCCTGATGAAATGGGTTATTATGCGATGATGGTACGCCGCTGCATGCGCCGACCACCATGATTTGTCCCATTACGATCAAAGCAAGCACCCGCTTCTGTGCTGGCCTTCTCATACTTACCTCCCGATAGCTAAATGCATTGCGCATCACTACCGCGTTAAACTTATTCACATGACTGTATAAGTTATGTTTGTTTGTTCCGTGCTTGGACGGGGTTGACCCACATGGGTAGCATGCTGTGTCAGGTTGCACGGTATCAGGCTATGCCTGTCGTTATTGAGAACGTATCGCAATTAGCTGATTAGATCAAGTAAAATCGTAATAGCAAGTGTTTATTTTTTTCTTCACAAAACTGTCACAATTCATATTTACATTGTTTTTCATTATGTTATATGACGCAGTGAATCCATCAGACATAGAATGTTGTTGCTGCGCTGCAACATAAATGGGTGGAACGACGCTAATTCTTTAACAAACCAGTCATGCCTTTTCCCTGTAATTGGTCATCCTGCGGGCGGCAAAGCCGCAGCGCAGGATCTCACGCGATACGATGGAGATCCTGCGCTCTCGCTCCGCGAGCCGCAGGATGACATTTCACCCACCGTCATCCCTGCGAAAGCAGGAATCTTACTACCTATAATATCCCTGCTTTCGCAGGGATGACGGTGCCCCAAAACAGAAAAAACCGGGCCACGCTTTCGCGTGACCCGGTTCATCATGAACATTGCGGAGTTTAGTATCGTTTAAGCGCGACCAGCCGATTGCTCTTTGCTGTCAAATGCGCCCAATAGTTTCAAGCCAAGCAAGGCACCCGCTGCGATACCACCGTATTTTACCACCGGGTTTTTCATTAGCAGTTTGATGCCACTTTCAGTTGCTTTGGTTGCTTCGGCAGTTTTGGCTACAGCTTTTTCTGCCTCCTTGGCAGTATGTTTGTTAGCAAAACGGCCAGTAGTTTCGGTTGCGGAACCTCCACCAATAAGACCAGATCTTTTAACATTAGATAGTGCCTCGGAATGCTCGATCTCTGGCAATATATCACTTAGGCCTTTATGTGCCCTGACCGCAGCTTCGCGAGCTCTATCCGCTTCGCGAACCGCATCATATAGTGCGTCATCAGCTTTCTCTAATAGTTTACCGTCAATATTTTTACGGGCTTCCTTAACAGAACGTCCCAGCTGGTCAATATTGCGTTCATATTCATGAGCATCTCTTAAAGTTGGCTCAAAACGATCTACAAGCTCTGAAAAATGTTTTTCAACTTCCTGCGCATGCTCGTAACGTGCTTGATGCATGGAGTTTCGTCCGGCTTTGCGTTCCAGTTCACGTGTAACTTGGCGCCGCTCTCTTAATGCCTCTTTAAGTTCTGACTTAGAATCTGGCATTTTTTGAGAAAATTTACTGTGAAATAGCTCTTCAGCAGTCGCACGGGCATCTTTTCGAGCTAATAGTTCTGCTTGTTCGCCCTGTACTTTAAACACATCTAGGGCCTTATTACGAAACTCATTAAGTGCACTTTCTGATGATGCTTTTTTCGCACCATCAGTTATATCTTTTAAATCATGCTCTACGTGACTATTGGTTATCAAGTCTTTGATAATATTATCCGCATGCTCCGGTTGCAGGTTATTAGTATAATTAGCCAAGGATATGCCAGCACCATCTTTTGACATACGAGCCAAGAAGTTTAATCCCGCATCAGTTCGAGCTGCTGTCTCAATATTTGCTATCTGGGTTTCACCTAAACCTTTGGCTTTTATCGCTTCGATAAAATCTTTTGTAGCTACCATTTTTCTTCTCCGCTTAATTTTAGTTCATTAAACTAATGTGTTCATGTTCACACTTTATCAGAAAAAGCCTAAAGAAGTGTGACGATTGTGTGAAACTTCTGTGAATGGGCTGTAACATTTGCCCTACCCCACCACGCGCGGGCCCTTGGTGAGACCCAAATAGAGTGCGGCGGCGCCGGTGAACAATTCAGTCGCGCCGGCGAACATGCGCACATGGTTACGGCCCGTCTGGCGGTCGATGAAGATATCCTCCACCTCCTCATCATAACCGGTTAGAATATGATAAATGCCGTCCGTCATCAGCAGCGCGCCTGCCGTCACACTGCCTGCTTTGAGTAAAAACCGCGCTGGCTTGCCGCCTTTGAGCTCTTGCCAGGCATAATCAAAGGTGGGCACCGTATCTTCCGCGATGCGCTTTTTAGCAATGCTCAGGGGGTTCATGTCCTTCTCGGCCATGCCCCGCTCATAGTTATTGCTACTATGCTGCACTTTATCAGTCATCGTATCATTTTATCAAAAAACAGGGCTTAGCGTGTGACAGTTTTGTGAAGGTTTAGAGGATAAGAAGTGGCTAGTGGCTGGTGACTGGTGGCTCACAGCATTAAGCATGGAAACGCAGAATCTCAGCCTCCCGCCGCCTGACCAATCCGGCCAGCTTTTGGCCGCCTGCCCACACCCAGCGCCGGAATTGCTCGGGGGCACTGTCATATTCACGCCGGTTCACCACCTGCCGCAAGGTAGAGCGCTGCAATGCCCCTGCGCCCAGATTAAACGTAAAACTCACCAGCGCGTCAAACTGCCCGTCATGCAATGGTGCCTGTATTAGCCGCAGCACGGCTTGCTCCGCCGCGCGCACATCATTTCGAAGCAATAGCTCGGCCTGCGAATGGGTGACACCTTCGCTGAAATCCTCATCTGCCCTTACCAAATGGCCATACCCAATGGTGTCATACCCCGCCGGACAGCGGTACACCACAGGCGAAAAGCCTTCATAATGCTTGATAATATTCAGCCCCACGGGCGTAATATGGCGCATAGCGAAGCTCCAATAAGGTGATCCTGTTATGCCGTCATTCCTGCGAAAGCAGGAATCCAGCCTTACTATATTTAAGATTCCTGCTTTCGCAGGAATGACAGGAAAAAAATGCTAGGGATGCGGTGTGATAGCAATGACGGTAATCATCTTCTTGTCCGGCCCGTAATGCCAGAATATCCGATAAGCCTGAGGCGTATGATTCTCAGCATACGCTTCGAATATTTCTTCGCCATTCTCGCCCGCTAATGAGGTGTATTTATGGGTGTTTAACGAAGGATGCTTGGGATTGCTCTCCAAATAGGCCAACGCCTTTACAACGGCTTTGAGGCGCTTCTTTAGCGCCGGATTGGTATCCAGCTCCGCTAAATCATCGCGCGCCTGATCGGTGAATCGCAATAGGAAGGCCATTCGTATCTCCTAATCGTCAAGATACTTGGCAAAGCTTCCTAAATCATGCGTCTTTCCGGCGGCGGACTCCTTCAATCCCTTTTTTACCGCTTTGAGCACCTTCGGATTATCAAACAACCATTTTTCGCGCAGAGGCACCTCAGCAAAAGGCTCAAGTATAATGCGCCCACAATCATCCAACATCACCCGAAAGCTGCTGACACCTTCAGCAAGCTTACCAAGTGTTATCCGCCCCTTCGCATCGGGGCGCAAAGTATTTGAAGCAGGAAAAATCATAAGCAGTTTAAATTGTGAATGTTTGAATTTTGAATTTTGCGATCTGTCACCACCCTTATACTACATACAATATGGAGAAAGGGGAAACATGTCAAGTGGGAAATGATCTATTTCCCACTACGCACTTTACCCATCGCCCGTTGCCCAAAGTAAAATGCCATGATACCCGCAAAAATCGCCTGATCCTCGACACCCCACAGTGCATGCAGCTGCCATGGCAGAGGAGAGTCGCCCAACAGCGAAAACTGCATCCATTTGATGGTAAAATACAGACAGAAAAATGCATAGGCGAGTACGGGGCGCACGGTTCCATTGAGCGCATCAACCCATTCCACGCCCGAATAATAGGTTTTATAGAGTGCCCGAGTCTCCGAAATATCAGCCTGCGCATGGATTTCCTCGAGGCGCTGGCTGTGCCCCTCGCGCTGCTGCTTCATCTGCAATTCCAGAATCGTCAGCTCGTGCTTGCGGTCTTGCGTATCACGAAACAGCTTAATCAAATCGGGGCAAATCGCGCTGATAAATCCCACCAGCGCACTGAATAATGTAATCATGTATTCCTCCTATTTTTGTCCGGCCATATAGCCGTAAATGCTGGTGCCAAGCGCAAGCAATGCCGACACAAAGCCCCCTGCCCACAACATAGCGCTGAGCGAGCCACGCCCACGGCTGGCCAGCTCCATCAGGCTGCGCAGATTGCCTTTGATTTCACGAATATCTTCGCGCATATCGTCTTGTTTGGTTTCCAGCACCACAATGCGCTCAATCAGTCTGTTATCATCCATATCGCCTCCTATGGCACGCTGCTGCTGGCAGTCACCGTGCCGTTATTGGTCCAATCTGAGGCACGGACTGCATCTGCCACCACCGAACCTGCTGCCACATCCAACAGGCTATGCAGTCCAGCTAGCCCTGTGAAGCTCTTGACTTTCCCTGCCGTGCCATCAAACACATCCGTCGGTGCGGGCAGTGCAGCAGAAAAGAATCCGAGGGAGTAAATGAGACCGTCCAGATATAAGCTGGCGGGGGACGCCAACCTTGCGCCCACCGATATGTCAGAGGATGAGTTATACACTGCCGCTGTGGGCGCGATATAACCCGCAGGTGTTTGCAGGCTTCCATTAACCCATAATTTAATGCGGTCACCCGAGGTGCTATTTGCCGAATCATAATGAATAAGGAATGCAAACCAATTCCCTGATGTAATCAATGAACCGGATGTCCGGTTTAATGATTGCGATGGGGAGACACCGTTTTCAGAAAACAGTGTTTCCAGAGCGCCCGCATTAGTGGTTTGAATAGTAAATGCCACTTCGCCTGATGCATTGCGTTGCGCGATAATGGTGCGGTCACCGCTCACCACATCAAGGTTGATCGCGCCCGCAATCGCAAATTTGGCTCGGTCATACGCGCCGAAATTCGCATCACTCATGCTCAGATATTGGCTGGAGCCGTTGAGGGATAGGGAGTGGGTAGGCACGCTTCCGCCGCCACCCCCGCTCACCTGAAACCGATAAGGCTGTACAATGACACTCATGCTCAAGCCCTCGCGCCAATGAATGTGACCTTAAGGCCCGCGCCCGCTGTGCTGCTTCCCACCTGATCGATATCGATGGTGATTTCGGCATCATCCGCCAGCGCGCTATCGCTGATGACGGCGGCGCTGGCCGCCGTGGTGCTGGTTTTTTCACCTGCATCAATCGAAAGCTTGGTCGATAAAATCGACGTGCCGTTTTCGTTGATATCGACGATGACGGTCGATCCGGCGGGTGCGGTGGTTACACTGGCACGCACGGCGGAAAGGGTGAAGGCATAAGGCATCCGAAAGGTAAGTTTTGCGCTGCCCGTTGTCAGGGCAGTCGCCTCATCAGAACAGGCAAAGAGCAAACATTCGGTCGGTTTAATCGATGCAATATGCTGCGTGATATTGCCTGCCGTGATCTGGCCATTGGCGAGCGTGCCCGACAAATTCGTCAGTACCACATTGGCTTCATTAAGCCCAATATCGACCTCGTCATTGCCGGTGTCATCGGTGACGCTGATACGGTTGTTGGCGGCATTGAGCTTTTTAAATTGTAAATCCGCGCCCGATTTGCTTTTAAAAATGCCCACTCCGGCGGTACCGATATTGCTCGCGGTATTGGATTCGCCGCTGCCCCCGCCCCCGCCGGATGCCGAAATTGTTACCGTATCACTGCCCCCTGTCAGGGTCACGTTGCTGCCTGCCACCAGCGTTTTGAACTGTAAATTCACGCCGGATTTGGTTTTATATATGTCTTCACCGCCGCCCACATTGCTGGCGGTATTCGCCTCGCCCGATGCGCCGCCTACCGATACCCAGCCTGCGCCATCATAGACATAGCTGACATCTTCGTCATTGACCCACAGCATCATGCCCTCATGCGGTTCAATAAACCGCCATAGCTGGTCAAAATAGGCAATCTGCCCTTCCTTATCCTCCCAATCACCCGTGGGGGAGGATGCCACAATATAGCGGTCACCCGCATCAGGGCTGGCTGGCGGCGTGTCTTCCGTGCGGCTGATTACTCCGCCATTCACAATCGCGTCGAGACGGTAAAAAGCCTGATTTACCGTCACTTCTTTTTGCGCCTGCGCCTGTTCGACCAGTGTAATGCCTAAATGGGGGGTAATGGCCATAATGGCGACTCCTTCATAAAAGTTTAATAATTCATTGATATTATGATGAAAAATTGGATTTAAGATGACAAGCAATCAGCCGCCTAAAGAACCCGAAAGTCCATCAGCAGAGGAGGTATGGGATATTGAAGATAGGGGATTTGTAGCGCCCCAATATGGGTTACATGGCAAGGGCACGGGTAATAAAGGCCCACGAACATCGGTCTATGTAGTGGATGCATCGCCCATCATGGCCATTCGCCGCTGCCGCTCAAACGAGATTGAAAAAGCAAAAGAGGATGCCTTTTATAAATCACCCATGAATCCGTTTGAGGTGCTCGACTTCTTATGCAAGCCGAAACGAAACACGATGCTACTCACCCATACCGTATTAAAAGAATTACTCCATAATGATGGTGTTTGTTTTGGGTTGGCCGATCATGATGAAAAATTATCATTGTCAGTGAGTCCTACCGCCAGCCGCTATCCCGCTCAGCGCCAGTTTGCAAAATGGATGCGTGACCATCAATCGGATATCCGCTTATACCGCAGTGTCGATGATATGCTAAGCGCGGGCGAGTTTGATGTGGCCAAAGGCGGTATCGTCATCGTGGATGATAAAGCCTTTGAAGACCCACCTTTAAACGAGTTAGGCCTTTACCCCGCGCCCCCACGCAATGCAGGCGAAAAGTCCATCCTTACCATGGCTGATATGATAGCTAACCGTTATCATTCAATCGGTGGCAAAGGTTATTGCGTAATCGGAGATGACAAGGATTTAATGGCTCCGATTAATAATTTAGGGCTAGAGCATCTGGGCCAGCGCACACCCAAAGTTTTCCCGCTGGCTGTTGTTATGGCTGCACTGAGCCGCAACGGTTTATGGAATCCGGAAAAGGACACCGCGATGCAACGGATGCTTGCAGATCAAAACAAGGTTTTATCTAAATCCGTTTCTGATCAACTAGGTAACCGGGTTTCAAGCCTGTCACAGTATTTCACCCTCTCGCCAGAGGAGCAGCGCAGCGCGAGTGACCGAGAACGCTAGTACCTCCCTGTGGAATTGCTTGCTTAGGAGCTGTTAACTTTGATACACTGAACGCGAAAGAGGGGTTATGCCGACATTAGAACAAGTCAGAGCGCAAATTAAGGCATTGCCGCATAAGTATATTTTTTATACCAAACGGGAAATCAATTATCTGCCCAAAATCATGGCCGATGACGAGGTTATTTTAGCCCTCACATCCGGCTATCATGGCAAGCGCACGATGCTGTTGGTGTGCACCAATCGCCGTTTGTTATTTGTCGATAAAGGCATGATTATCGGCGTCAAGGTCAAGCAGCTCAATCTCGATCGCATTCAATCGATTGATTCGTCTTATATCATCGTCTTTGGCACGATTCGTATTTGGGATGGCGCGGCGTCATACGAAATCACCATGATTTTAAAAGATGCGATTGACCCCTTTGTGAAGGCCGTACGTCAGGCAATCGAAGATTACCGTAAAATCGTCTTCCGCGATATGACGGGGCAAACACAACAAGTAGCAGCACCCACTGCGCAAGCGTCTGCTGCCAAGCCGCAGCCTCCATTACAGACCCCGCAGAAACAGCAATATCCCGAACCGCGTGGCAAACCGATCACCAATAAAAATGCGCCCGATATGTTGGAAATGCTGGAGCGATTAGCGAAGCTACGTCAGGAAGGTCATTTAACCGACGAAGAATTTGAGCAACAAAAACAAAGGCTGCTGACGCAAGGATAATTAGCCCGTAGCAACCATCATGGTATGCATGCTTTCTTGTAATGAGCGCGGCAAGGATTCCATTCGATTGGGAAATAAATTACGCATTTTTTCCACATACTGAACGAAATTATATTCACCTTCCATAAACATGCGTTTGGTAAATAACGCGTGCTGCATACGACCCGCTGGTAACAACGGATAGCTCATGATCACCGCAATCGAAATTTTGGTTGCCAGCACCTCATCGGCACGCTGATAGGACTTACCCATCTGAATAGCGGCAGATTCAAAGGTTAACTTGGACAATGCACCCATTGACTGCAACCCTTCCACATCCAGCAAGCCGCCATCCGACGTGGCCATGAATAAATCAGCTTTCGATTCTGCTTGCTTAAATGGTCTTTTTTTATAGGTTTTTTCTGTTTCGAAACTCTGAGGAATCATGGAATGCACCTCCCAATGCATCTATTCATTGTAGCGGCTATATATTAATAAATGGTTTAATTTTTAATATTATTGGCGTATGTTTTTATTAAATAGTTATACTATTGCCGCTGCGGGATACCCTCGCCCTACCCGCTGCGAAAGCTGATAAATCCGCACCGAAACCGCGCCCAGCGGCGCACCAAAATCGTCTGTTTGCTCCGCTGCGCTATACAGAATCTCAGGCGTGGCCGCGTGTAATAATCGCACCACCGAATCACCGCTCATTATCTCGATATCATAGGCCTCGCTGGCTTCGTTTATCGGTATATCCACGCCATCACGCCATGCGCCGCCGAGCCTTGCGCGTCGCACCCAATGCAGCGTCAGATTGCCCGCGTCATCGCGCATGCCACCTATATGCACCGGCGCGTAAGGTTTCAGTGCACGCGCCTGATAGGTAAAACTTTCGGCCTGCACCTGTCCCAATGTCTGACCAAAGCTTGCGCCTTTATACATGCGCGACAAACCAAACAACCCATCCGGCACCGCGTCTTTTTGCAAGCGGGCATCAAGCAAAATAAAACGCTCACCTGCACCATGCGCACTGATGGCATATTCGGTGCCCAAGCGCCCACGCAGCAATCCACTCAGCCGGTATTTACCGCTTGCCAGTTCAACCGCTTGTTTAAACTGGATCAGCTCCTGCCCGATCAGCGCCAGATTGGCGCCGTTTAACACCGCCAGCTCACCCGCATTGTGCAGGCTACCAGTCCCGATTAACACCACATCGACCGAGCCGACTTCATCAAATACCACTGACGGCCCATCGCCCAGCGTGCTAACGGCGGCACCCATCACACAAGCTTGCGAGTGTTCCACCAATCGCTGGTAGCTTCCCCCTTCATCATCGGAGCGATAAATAACCGCGCCTGCCCATCCTGCTGATAATCCGGCAGCGGCAAAACGTAACGTGGCATGCTCGGCGGCATCGGTCGCCAATGCCGGTATGTCCAGCAACGCCATGCGTGTGGGTGCCAGCACATTCGTGTCCACTATCACCGGCTCGGTCACAGCGGGCGGCGCATAAAAATCATAGCTGGCAACATCATCCGCCTCGCCCGCAATCCGCAGCATGCCGGGTCGACCCAACGTCACCTCGGTAATACGGATCACATGGGTCGCGTCATTTTGCATCAGCTCGATCACGTCCGCAGGTTCCAGCTCGCCATAGCGCATCGGCACATCAAACTGGTAACGCGTGCGCGCCATCCAGCTTTGATAAAGACTGATATCGGCAATCACTTTTGCACGTTGATCGGCCATTACAATCGGCAGTCCGATGCTGGCGATATTGCGTGAATCGCTTACCATGCGCTGCGAATGCTGCATGCCCGTCTGGTAATTGCTCAGCCGGTTGATATAGCTCACCTCCACGCGTTGCGGCAGCTCAAATTCCTGCTGACGTGTGATGGTGAGCCGCTCGGTAGCATCGTCTTGCTGCAACGGAATGATATCATCGGCATGAATGCTTATAGCGTGCGCATTGCCGCGCGGGATAAATTTTAGCACCCCGTCCGATTCGACGGCATCAAAAAAATAGCCCGCCATCAGTTGCTCGATCAATTGCCGCGCCGAGCTTTGCGCATTGATGATATAACCCTCCACCTGATCCTGCAATCGCGATACATCAATCAGGCTAAGCGATAATCCGGCACGCTGGCATAAATCAGCGACAATCGCCGCCAGTGACGAGGCCCCCAGTTTGCCTTGCACCCAATGGCCGGTTTTCCACACCCCGCCATCGGCCCATACGCTCAGCAAATCGGGCCAATAGGGGAAGGGCCGCGCATCCCATGTCCATAAAAATTTCTGCTCGATCATGGGCGAGTCTTTCCATTTGGCTTCAGTCGCCGCAATGCCCAAACGCTGCGCGCGAAAATCTATCCGACCCCGCGACAGGCGCGGAAAATAACTCTCCGAGCTCGCCGGATCATAAAACACATTGGGCTGATTGGTGGCGCCATCCACACTGGGAAAGCCATATTCGGTTAGCCAAATTGGTTTGCTCTGCGGCTCCCATGCGGTGGTCGATTCATCAGGGTTGGTGTGCGTGTTCTCCCACCACCATGCCATGTTTTTCCATGCATAGGCAGCCCCAAGCGGCGCGGTTTCGGTGCGTGACTCATCAGTGTAATAATACTCATACCCCTCGCCCGAGCTCCAGCCCTCCATCACCGTTTCAATATCGTATCCCAGTTCGTTTTGTGGCAGGTTGGTAAGTGGGAAATACGCATCAATCCCGACAAAATCAATCGCCGCGCAGGCCCAGAGCGGGTCAAGATTATACCAGCCGCCTTCGGTGTGGTGATATTCCGACCAATCTGCGGCATACGTCACCTTCACTTCCGATCCCACAATCGATTTGACCGTTTCGGCTAGCGCAATGAGCTGATCGACAGCGGGATAGACTCCCGCCTCTTCGCTCACTTTGGTCAGGCCAATGAGTTCCGAGCCAATGGCAAATGCATCCACTTTGCCTGCCACCAAATGTGCGTAATGGGTAATGAATGCATTATAGCCATTGGTTTTGGTAAAAAAGCTCGCCACTTCACTGGCTGAACCCGTCACGCGCCCACGCCACGGTTTGGCATCCGTATCCATTAAAAACATCGGGTAAAAGAAAATCTGATAACCGCGTGCACGCAGCTCATCCAGATAGCGTAGCAACGACTGATCATCCGGCGTACCGCCATAGCGCGGGGATTCACCCACATAGGTAATCGGATGTGCGCTGCCACGGGTGAATCCGCCCACGGTCCATATTTCTGGCTCGGTCGTGGCCTGATTAGCGCCATACTCCACACCGGGTTTAATAATGCATTCACCTGCAGCCATATCGGTGCCAAACCAGTTGACCACCAGCCCCACCCATTCGACATTGGGCAAAGTGTCTTCCAGCTGATCAAGCGCTAGCAGACTATTGGCTTTGCCGCTGGGGGTGTGGCTGTTGATACGAGTCAGCTCGCCGCGCTGTACCCATTGGCCCTCCACCTCTTCGCCCACCAGCTTTTGCTGCACCACCGTGTCATAAACAAACTCGCCAGAGCCTGGAATCATAATCACGCTGGTGACCATTTCCTCGACCGACTGGCCTTCAAAATCAGGCCATAGAATTTTTTTCTTTACCTCAAAGGTAAAGTTGGGAATGCGGTTACCATAATCGGCCAGCGGAAAATCTTCGATGACCACATAACACAAGCCGCGATATGCCGGTGTGTGGCCGATGCCCTCATAACTCTCCATCAGCGCGTCGGGGAGTTGTGCCTCGTCGCCGCGATAAAATCGGTAGGTTCCCAACCCTAAATCCAACTGCTTGGCATCCGCCCATGCACGCTCCACCGCATCCACCGGCCCCTCGCAAATGGCAATCGCCAGCGTTACAAAATAACTAAAATCGGTGCTGGAGCTTTTGGCCCCGCCCCCGCCGCCTTTGCCACCTTGCGAGCTGGTGGTGGTGGTGGCCACCTCCTTAATCGGTCGCGACCAAATCACATTACCGGCGATGCGCGCATTACCATAAATCAGCGGAATGGCTTTGCCATAGGTCGAGGTCTGCACCCCTAGCTCTTCCAGCCTCGCACCTTCGCGATGGCTGGATTTGCCACCCCCCATTAGATTATTATCTATCATACCGCCCAAAAGCTTTGCACCTGCGGTCATAGCCAGTGCCGCAAAGGGATTGGCTGGTGCAATCGCCGTTGCAACGGTAGATAAAATGACAGAAGCCATGCGAAATATCCCTTATAATCCGAAGTTTAACCACGCATAAAAAGCCCTATAAGTGGCTGTAATGCTAAGTTTTATGAGAAGTTGCTTGAAAAAAAAATAAAGTTGGGTTATGCAAATGCCACCCCACTCACCACTAAAGGAGTTTTTTCATGAAACTTAGTTTTTCCGTTTTTGTTGCATCCCTCATGGTCACCAGCGCCGCTATGGCTGCAGATGCCGAATTTCACGCCAGCACCTACACCACCTATAAAAAACACTCTCCCTATGCTGGCAGTGTTAAAGTGTTGGATCGCACGCCGGATGTTGGTCAGTATATCGAAATCGGTTTGGTGCGCATTGGCACCGATAAAGTCTACAACTATTATGATGCGCTCGATGAGCTGAAAGAAGCGGCAGCAAAACACGGCGGCACCGCTATTGTGCTGGAAGATGATGCCAAGATTTTCTCCGAAGGTGGCACCACTGATCGTGGCACCCGTCCGCTGAATGCTACGGCCACGGCGGTGATTTTATCGCAGTAGTTTTCGTTCTTAAATTCGCTCAAAAAAACGCGGCCTCTGGTCGCGTTTTTTTATGGCTGACACTATGTTGCAGCGCCCAAAAGCTTAACGAAATCGTAACGATCTTTTGCTAAACTAAGCTTACGTCATAAGGGTATGTGCGCGATTGCGCAGGTCTTTCGCATCAAGACGAAAGCGTCCCATTCATTTGTTTTGTATATGAGTCCCATTATGACGTGGCGCACAACATTTCTCTCCCATTGGTGGCTATGCGTATTCATCTTACTGATGAGCGCATGCAGCTTGCCAAGCATCAACTCCAAACGCGAACCCAAAGACCCGTTTGCCAGCGAACGGGGCTTAGGTTATATCGCACTTTCCTCTCATGAGGAGGCACCCCGCCTGCTTGCCTATAAAATACGCAAAGGCTACGCCTTGAAAGGAAATCTACATCAGCAAAAAGATAGCCGCCTTGATTTTGTCATATCCAAAAGCAAAGAATATAAATGGTTTTCCGGTCTGCAATGGCGCTATGAATTTTAATACCCACCATAGCGATATGCCATGACAATGCGCGACTGCCAATGCGCATCAAGCCGGTGTTCTACCACAGCACGAGCGGGCGCATAGGCATGAATCAGGCTCAGCATATCCGTCTGTTTGTAGTCGCCGATAATCCCTAAATGCTGCGGATGATGATCGATGCGCATCAGCACCACATCCCCCGCAAGTAGCACATCATCACTGACGGGATGCAAATAATTTTTTAGTGCACTTTGTAGCCGTGTGCCATTCGGGATATGACCGTAATCGGTCTCATCATAGCACGCTAAGCACACGCCTGATTTACTCAGGCCACATTCGCGTGCAACACCCACGAGCAAGCCCAGACAATCGACACCGCCCTTATCGTGTGCATTGCGTTTACGCCTTCCCTGATGGGCAAATGGCGTACCAATATAGCTGCGCGCAGACGCGACTATCTGTTGCGCAACATTCGCCATAGCATACCTTTATTAGATGAGAATTATTCAGCCGGTTCTTTTTCAGGCCTGAAGGATGCGCGCAATGCCGGTCGGGCAAATAATGGCCGCTGTCCAAGGCTTTTTGCATACCACCACACCAGCGCCGCCATGGTAACAATCGACATACCGAATACCCAAATAAACGCGCCGATAGTCGAATCACCATAAATGCCAATCACCGCAGCGGAGACGAAAATGGAGCAGGCAATCAAAAAGCCCAACCCCTGACCCAGCACGGTAGAAAACATATGCACTTTAAGCGAACGGTTTTCCCAATTATGGCGGTGCTGCTGTTCGGCTTTGAACATATCAATAATTTCTTTGGCCGAGCCTTCCACCACATAATTATAGGCTTCCAGAATTTCGGGGTTTGGTAATATATCGATATTATTACGTGGCCGTGTATTTGCATTACGTTTATGACTTTGCTGGCCGCTTCGCGGCTGCTGATTTTTGTGTGTGTTCATTGTCATGCCTCTCCCTTACGGCTCTTCCTGATCTTCGAGATGCAGTGCGCCGCGAATATCTTTTCCTACACGCAGCCAGTCCCCCCGCAGTGCTTCTCCACCACTGCGATAGGGGTAGCGGTATAAAGGTGACGATGTCACCGTTAACACCGACGATACTCCCCCCAGCAGCTTGCGTATAAAATCCATGGCGGCATCATACGTCATTTGCAAGCCATAGGAAAGATGGTTTTTTACCAGTTGCTACGTGTACTCGCCGTTTCCAGCACGCGGTCAATACCTGGCACATGCGGCTCGCCCCTGAAATTCAATGCATTATCAAAACGTGCCACGCAGGTACTGATTGTTTTGTCACAGCCCGGCTGCACCGAATATGCGTCGCCTATCGCCAGCGGGTACGCCATCGGCAGGCTAAGGATAAACTGGCCATTACTGTATTCTTTGATTTCCATACTCAAGCCCGCATTCGCGCCTGAGTTGAAGGTGATTTTGCCGTAAGAGAAATACCCCGCATCCTCCTCGCGCAATGCATCTACGCAAATACTCTGGCTGGTAACGCCGGTGATGGTGCCGGTGACAATAAGCGCCGCCGCATTCACCCCGCAGCGTGCGTCGCCCAGCTGCGCGCGGCAGGCCGCCGAATAGAGCGAGCCGATTTTTTGTGATAAAGGCTGGCTGAGGCCGCGCACCTCCGCCACAAATTGCCCCGCGCGCACCGTCACCTCGCCCAGCCAACCGGTTTTGATATGCAATTTGCCTTGTGTGACATTATTATAATTGAGCAAAAACACTTCAATTTCTGCATAGTCATATCGTCCCGCTATCAAATCGGCCTCGGTGATGCTACCTGCGTCGAGCATGCCTTCAATATCCATATTATCAACATTCAGCGCGGCGCTGTTTTCCACTGCCGTGGGGGTAAATCCTGTAGCCGCGATATAGAGTAATTCATCATATTCAATGTCGCGGTCGCAATCGGTAAACCCCATCACCTCGCCATCACGGCGTGTGACTCGCCAGCAGGTCGCAAGCGTTGTCACTTCCTGTTCAATATGGGCTTTTAGCTCAGCGGAAATTTGTTTCATCTAATCCTCGCACATCATGACTACAGGCGTACTTCCACCAGCGGAATATCCAGCCAGCTTCGCACCCCATAATTTTCCAGCGTTGCCGAAAGCTGATCGGTATCAAATCGCACCGGCACATCAAATTCAAAATCTGCCGTAATGGCTGCCGTGCTCGCAGGTGGTGATGCCAGACTCACCACGCCAGTTGCCGTATCAACGCTTACACCGCTTTGCGCCACCCCATTCAACCGCACAATCACCGTGCCCGTCACCGGCTTGGTGATGGGACGGATATCGGCATAACCGCCACTGCTATAATGTTTGCACAATTGAAAGCTGGTCGCCGACCCATTGCCTTGTGCGATGGGCTGATTAGCCGCCTCAAAATCCGTCCAGTCTTTAAAACGGAAGCTATGCGCGCGTCCCTTGCGGGCACGGAAAAACGCAATCAGCGCATCGAGCTGGCTTTGTGTTTTCACCCCATGCGCCACATTGTAGCGTGCGCGCGATGCAGACCAATTAATGTTGCGCTGTTCATGCCCGCTATGGGTGATCACAATATCGGTCGAATATTGCGGCCCCCCGCGTGAGCCATAGCTAATATCTACAGGAAAGCGAATGTCGTGAAACGCCATAAAATACCTCATTGATAAAAATAAATGATCAGATGCCGCGAAAGCGGGGCATGCGAAAACGGGATTAGGGTGAAGCGTTGATCGCGCGTTTAGCGCTCATTCGCCGGAGTGGGTACCATTTGTGACTGGCGGATTTTATCGGCAAAACTGCCCTCAACGGATACTCTGCTGCCCACCCGCGCGGTCCATCGCCCAACAGGTTGGGGTTGCTCTGTCTGCATTTGTGGCTGCGGCACAGGCTCCGCCATGGGCCCAAACATCAGCATGTCCAGATTGCCGCCCGCATTCACCAGCTGCGCATCGCGCTCGCATAGCTGCTTAGCGCCGCGCACCGCGCTCATGGCATATTGTTTATCCTGCTTGCCCAGCTTATGAAAAGGTTCGCCATATTGGTTAGTGATACGCTCACTGATACCTGAATTTTGTGTGACACGCAGCCTGAAAATATCTTCTGCTTCTACACGCTGCCCACTTTCGACTTTGGCGCGGATTTCATCCATCACCGTCAGCGGGTTTTGTTTTTCATCGGGTGATAATAATTTCTCGCCGATATAATTACCGACCATATAACCGGCACCACCGGCGATCACGCCTGCAATCCAGCCAGGCGGGCCGGTAAACAGCATGGGAATCACCAACCCCACACCAGCCGCCATACCGAGCAAGCCCGCAATATTCACAAAAGGGTGTGCGCCGCGCTCATCCTGAATCATGTTGATGGCCTGACGCAATCCCTTATTGTGCTGCGCCGCCATTAGCAATGCGCGCGCGTCAACAGCTTCTTCCGAAATATTGAGCTGCTTCGCAATCTCATCGCGATATTGGTCAATAATAGCCTGTGTTTGTTTTTGCGCACGACGATCTGCGACCATAAAGCCCACTGCGGCGCCGGCCACGTTGCCAAATGGCCCCATAAATGGCAGGCCCCCTTCGGCCATTTCCAGCATAAAGTCTTTATTTAAAAACTGGCTGGGATCAAGCTGCTCGACCGCACCTTTTACGTTACTTATGGCTGCACCCACACGGCCCGCATCTTCTTTTTTAATATCATAGGATGGCACCGATGTGCCAGCCACCGCCGAGCCATTTACATTACGAATGGGCGGGTTGGCATACATGGTTTGGGTATAATTCATTTGCTGGTTCATTGCGCCAGCTCCTGATGCTGCTGCATCATTTTACCATCATGCTGTGCGGCCATCAGTGCAGCGCCTTTGCCCGCTTGCATCATCGGCGAGGCCGGTGCGGGTGGTGTCGTGTTTTCGGCGGGCGCACCGGCCTTGGCGGCCTCGTCGCTTTCTTTGATGCTGAGTGCCAGCCGTTGTGCGCGCTCTAAATAGGGCTGCTTTGCCTGAATTTCTTTCAGCACTTCTGCCACCGGTTTTTGTTCTTTGGCGTAATCAACGCCGATGGATTGCACTAAACGGCTATCAACACCCCCAATTTGCTGCGCATCATGCGATGCGGCTTCGACCAACAGCGAATAAGCCTCCGCCGGTACATTCTGTCCGGCTTTTTGCAAATCCTTCATGCTCAGATAGGTCTCAAGGAAATTTTCCTTGGGCATGAGTTCGTTTACGCTCATTTGGGTCAGCATTGCCGCGCCCATGGCGATATGCTCTTTCATGCCCATGTGGCGTTTCATCCATAAAATATTCAGGCCCGCACTGGCTACGGCGCTGAGCGCTTCGGGCACAAAACGTTTCAGCATATTGCTGCGCGCCGCCTGCATCATCGGGCTCAAATGATTGCCCGACATCAGGTTAAAGAAGCTGATCGATTCTCCCGTCAGGTCTTTGTGCAATTCCTGCAGGCTCGAAACCGCCTGTTTGAAATTTACAATGGTGCGGCCTGTATAATAGGTCGCGCCCGCCGCCATACCGCCTTTAAAGACCAGATTGAACGGTGACATATTTTTACCAGCGCTTGTTGCCGCCTGCAGCAAATTCTGGTTGCCGCGCGCGGTCTGTATATGGCTTCCCACCTGATCGAGCCGCTGCCCAAAGCCGATAATATCCTGTTCCAGCATCGCCGCTTTTTTGCTGTATACGCTCGCGCCCGAAATTTCACTCAGCGCTGCTCGTGCAACATCCAAATGTCCTTTAGCATGCGCAATATCGACGGCATGCGCTGGGCCTGCAAGGGCGGCTTTAAACTTGCCCAGCGCCTCTTCCACAGCGGTAAAGGGATGCCCCCCCGTTGCTTCCGCTTGAGCCTTGCCAAAGAATCCGCCTACTTTGCTCAGCAACCCGCCGCCTTGCTCACTCAGTCCCACAATCAGCCTGTCTGCTTCTTTGGCCATTGCCGCTAATCCACCGCTAGCACGTGATGCGGCAAATCGTTGCAAGGCGCCATTACCAAACGCACCGCTTGTGCCTGCCAGATGCGCGGTTTTCACATTGCTAATGCCACCCAATGCTTCGGCACGCGCCATAAATTTTTCGCTGGCTGAAGGCAGACGGCCAGTCAGCCCCGCCATTTCTTTGAAATAAGCAGCAGGCAGCACATTGATGTTCGCCGCCATTTCGCCAATAGTCACCGCCTTGGCCGCCGTTAGTGGCGCCCGCAATACCGCATCAGTCCATAACTGTATGCGTGGCCCGATCACGGGTAATTTTCCCACCGTCCATGCCGCTACCGTCGCCACCATCGGCAGCATAAAATCGGCCATGAAGAATCCATCCCCAACATGGCCCGCAGCCTGGAGCGTGTTGAGTACCGGCCCTTCATGTTTCCGTGAGGCAATTGCCGCACCCCCGCCCATGGCTTCTTTGCCACGGCGATTCGCGTCCATGCCTCGCCCTATAATCGGTGTTATGGGAGCTGGCATAGCAGTCCTGCGCTGTAAGATACTTTATCCATCACTATCAGTATAATGGAAATGAGTGCGGATAAATGTGAAGATTATGTGACAAGCAAGGGGTAACTACCCTGCTTTTACATAGCTTTCACTGACCGCTTCGGGCTTGGCTGCTCCCTCGTACCCGACTTTTTCTACCCGATGCGTGGGGTGCCATTTATTCAGCTCGATAAACACCCTGTCAGAGATAATCAGATTGTCCGATTGCGCATGATGGAGCGCTTTTATGATATCCTCCGCTATCTGTTGCGGATCACGGATAACAGAATTATCCCCAATAGTGGCATAGCCACGGCGTGTTTTTGCATCGCATATCACCGAAAACCCTTCCAGACCCACGCCAGCAAATGCCTTGTTTAGCGTATTAAATGCAGGGTCTCCTATTGAGGGCATACTGACCCCCGGTGCAAATTCAAACTCAATCCCATAGCCTTGTCCATCAAAGGAGGGGGTAAATATAATATCCGTAATGGCCGATTTACCAAAGCATGAAGCGAAATAGCAGCGCAGACGATCATGCACGAGCGAGTTAGCATGCAAGAATCCCGTTCTTGATTCCTGCCCTTCTTCGTAATATCCCATGGCATCGCGCGGGTTATGGCCAAAATCCTTACCCACTCCATCAATCACATAAAAGTCATCATCCAGCGTGTATTTATCGTCATCACCTGCGCGGAAGTGATTAGCGATCACATCATGCCGATTAATCACCGACATGCGACGGATGCCATATTCTTTTTCTTCTTCCGTTAATGGAATTTCGCCTGCAGCCACGCAAAGCAAACCGATATGCTTCAGTACATTCGAAATATCCTTAGGGGTTAAATCAGGGTTCCCGTGCTTTAACTCCTGCACCAAATAGCGCATGGCATCGGTCACGGTATTGCCGCCCTTGCTGTATCCCATCAAATGGATATGCTGCGCAACCAACTCTGCATCGGGACGAAAGGTAAGCGGCAATGTGACTTGCATATCTAGCGCTGCGTAGCGTGATGAATCCACATCGATTTGCTCTGGTTGCATCACCAATAGTTTCAGCATCACCTTGCCTAAGCGTTTCGCTGCTGGCGATATATGAGCCAGATCGGTAGGCGCTCGCCCTGTTTTGCTTACGGCATCACGCAGTACATTGAGGCGATCAATAAGCTCAGCGCCATTGAACCATGGATTCCGCTCTGCGTGCACCGCCGAAACAATTAACGTATCAGATGCATCGGTCACCGTGTTCTGGTCAATTGTACGTTTTAATTTTACCGGCAAACCGAATGTGTCTTGTGCCAGCTTGCGAAAGCCACGCATAATACCCGATAAATCTTCATGATTCGATGCCAACGCATGATTAGAAGTCAGAAATAATTGTGGCCATTCATTACCCGGCTCAAACTGTCGTCTTATATCCGTGGATACCGCACGATTCAGGCTGCCATCAGCATTATGTGTCCAAAGCTTATCATTGAATTTCTCACATAACTCATCGTTACCGGCGCTTGCCTTCCCCATACTTCGCATCCAGTCAGAAACACTTTTGCTTCGAAGCGATGTACTGTGCTTCATCCAGTCTGCTGGGTTATTTAAAAAGCCTGCTAGATTTACTCCCCATATACTTTGGAAGACCCCGCTTAATATGCGGTTTTGCAGGCCGTGTATCTGTAGCCAATTACCCGCAATATCTTTGAACTGCTTATAGCTGTTTGCGCTACCATTAGAAGCCTGTATTACCCCCAGCTCATGGGGCTGTATTTGCATTGGTTCAGTCATGGATGGGTTCCTGCTCTTCAATTTTGCAGGCACGATAGTCAGCGCTGGCCGTTAATACAAATGACAATCCTGTGACGGTGGATTTGTTGCGTTGCAATATTATAGGGTGGGTTGCTCGCGCTGGCTCATCAGCTCATTGACACGGCCACCATGCAGCACATGATGCACCAGCGCATTCGCCACGGCACGGTCGAGTGTCATCTGATCATTGCGTCCCGGCCCGCTCATCAGGTTCTCCAGCGCTTTCTTGTCGGTATTTTCCAAAGCGATTTCTGCTTTTTTCAGCAGGTTTACTTCGCTATGTGTTTCCACCAGTTTATTCAGCGCTTCCGGCTCCAGCTGCATAATCCCTTGCACGATGCGGCCAATATTATGCAGCATGGTTTCCGCATTGGCATCTTGCGCGGCTTTGACTTCTTTTGGTGCAATACCAGCAGCTTCTAATATTTGTCCGGGCACTACGCCGCTAAAAATTTCGCGCTCATCCTGCGACATGGCTTTCCATGCATCTTTGAGCTGTTCGCGATTAAAGGATGCATCATTGAAATATTCACGATCATCAACAAAACTCACGCGGCGCATTTTTGCTTTAAGGAATTCCAGCTCGTGTTTCACCGCGTCTTCGCTGGCAATGGATTTGCCGCCTTCTTTGACCACTTTGCGCTCACCCACCAGCGCAATCAGCGCCATACCATCCAATTCGCCTTCACGTAATGCGTTGGCAATCATGCCCGATACGCTATGCAATTTCTCATTCAGCCGTTTGCCAATTTCGCTATCGGCATCGCAATCGCGCTCATGCTGACGGAAAATTTGCATGACATAATCCGTCAAGGGTAGCTCTCCACTATTGCGGCCTTTGCTGCCTTCAATGCGCATGCCTTTGGGCAGTGAAAAGCTTTGCATTTTGGGGTCATCATCCAGCTGCTTTTTCAAGGTCCAGATCATATCAAAAGCAGAGACAGGCTGAATATTATTGGTGCGCGCACCAAACATGCTATTGCCCACGCCTTGTGCAATCAGGGTGGCAATCGCGGCGCCATAATGCATCAAATTATTGCGTGCGGGCGTGGCTTCTTTTTTGCTGTCTTTTTTAATCTCCGGTGCATGCCCCAGCTGCGCTTCGGCGCGCTTAAAGGCCTCTTCCTTGCTCAAATAACCGCTTTCGAGCATCACATCAGCAATTTCTTTCACCTGTTGATTGCGTGCGCGCAAGGTCTCTTTCAGCTCGTCGGTGCTGCTTTTGGCGGCTTGCTCTTGTGTGGCCACCAATTTGGCCTTGTCGTCCATGCCGTCAATTTTCTGTTTGCCCTCAATCCCGCTGGCAATAAAGGCGGTGAAACGACCCGCGGCCTGCACCGCATGTTTGAAGCGTTCGGCATTGTTCAGATTTTGCATCCGGCCGCGCTCGTTATAGATCACCTCGTTCTCATTGCGGCCCACACTATACAGGCTTGCAACGCTATGCCCGCCTTTCATCTCATCGAGTATCGGCGCGAATCGCTGCGCCAGATGTTTGGCACTGCGGGTGTATTCTTTTTCCGATTGAATGAAGGTATTGATATCCGGCCAGTGGGTGGTGGCAAAAATACCGGCGAATGCTGCCGCCTGCCCCATACGGTGGCGCGACATCGCATCCATATTAAAGCCATGGCCCAGCGACTCACCCGCTTTATAGCCTTTATCAAACACAAAGCCGTTAACAAGGCTGATACCCATCGTATACATCGTGGCAATCACCGACGCCGCTTGTTGCGGCACCTCCAGCCCATCGATGCCGAAAATTTTAACCGTGCCTTTTTCGCGGTCAACGACCAAGCCGGGCACTTCGGCCACATTTGCATTTTGCATGTTGCTGCTGAAATTGCTGATCATGCCTTTTAGCTTGTCATCAACTGGCAGGTCGCCCGCCATTTTTGCAATCTGCGACATATCCATAGTGCCATTCATGGCTTGCAGTTGCTGGGCGGTTTGCATGGCTTTGAGCATTTCGGGGCTGGCATGTTTGCCTGCCACATTGGCCAGTGCATTCGCATCCAGCAGTTTAGAAGGATCAGCGGCTAATGCCGCATGTTCACCAAACAGGTTCTGCATCGCCGCCTGATTGGCATGCGCGTCAGGGCTCAGCGCCGCGATGCGGGCGGCTGTATCCATTTCCTGTGTGTTGGGTTGCTTCGCCATGCGGCAGTGCTCACCTTTCCCGTTCTACTATTACTATCCATTAGCAGTTTAACAAAGGCCCTGCCTGATTTGTGTGACGATTGTATGAAGGTTATTCAAAGCCCGCCCGCGCCCGTATGTGCTATATACCCTCCCGAATGTCACAAAAGCTTCATACAACGCTGCGCCCGCTTTGTTATAATGGCTATAAGTGAATATAGCTTCAGATAGATGGAAGAGAGGCGAAAAATGGCTGACAATGATATTTTAGGCACAATTACAAAGCCAATAACCGATAAGTGGGACGAAGTTACTGCAGAAATAGGTGCTAGTATCGGTGAGAAATTGAATCTGAAACAACATGTAGATACCATCTATAGCTCTGTTGAGGAGCATTTCAAAAAAGATTCCGCGCTCATGGCTTTCTTTCAATCCATAGGCAATTTCATCAGTGAATGGGCTGAATATTTAGGTGATAAAATTGGTAGCGGCATGTCAGCCTTAGTAGATTATATTGGGAATATTCTAGGTGATACCTTAGGCGCACCTAAATCCGCAATTTTAACATCTCTGGCTTCCACTACACTTTCGAAGCCCATTTCCACAGGTCATAGTTTGGATGGTGCCGCGATTTCAGGCGCGGTTGCTACCGCATTGAATGCAGCAAATAATGGTGTTTCTCGTGTTGGGGGTTTTTTTAAATCAGACGAGGAAAAAGCTGATTCCCGCGCACTCAATGCCGCAAAAATTGCGTATGCGGGGGTAACTGAGAAAACACTGGATGCACTCGTCTCGCGCGTCCTGACCTCAGACTTATATAAGGATGTTGCTCACACTCCCGAATTACGTGCCAGCATCCGTAAATCTTTAACCGAAGATCCGGCTATCAAAGATAAAGTGAAGCACTATGTAGAAGCCGAGGCAAACGCCATCAGCGGTGTGAATGCAAAAGGTGAAAAAGTTGGTAATTATGGTGTATATGCCGCGGCGCTGACTGCCATAAACGGCGATACTGCTGCTGCCGTTACTCCAGGCCCCCAAACTATTGCCCCTGATACCGTATTAGCTTCGATTATGCCTACTTTGGCGCTCTCGGCCAATAAAGAAAAAGCTACGCAGCTATTCCTGAGCCTGCCTGCCTCCCTCATCGCCGAAATTCGCAAAGATGAAGCCCAGCAAAAAGCTATTATTGAACAGATTGTCTTGAAAAAGATTACGCCCGATATGATTGCAAAATTCAAAAAAATGGATGATCCGACAATAAAAAGGCTTGTGGAAGCACTTGATGAGACAAAAGAAAATGATAAACATAAACCAGGCTACAAGGCTTCATTAGATACGGTATTACGTGATGTAGTTTCCCTTAGTTTTTCAGAAGATGGTAAATCATTAACCGTTAAAGCCCGTGATGGTGGGCACGCAGAGTTCAGTGATATTACGTATCAGTCTACTCCTGCATCTCCCACTCCAACGACACCAGCGGTTCAACCTCAATAGGACTTACTATTTAATGGCCCAGCCTCCACATTCCCCGCGCGCCCGCTCTGCAGGCATTCCGCCTATGCATATAGCTTCCACGGCCCGTGAAGAAGCGCTTGCGCTGGGGAACTATGTCAATTTAAAGGCCTTTACCCATTATATCGAAGGATTGAAAAGCGAGCCCGCGGATTCCGAATTAGGCAAGCTGTATGCAGATTACATCGCTGGGGGTAAAGAGCGGTTAGATGGCTATATTGCTGATCGCCGCAACGACTTCATCAATGCTTTCGTCAAACGCGCCGGTAGTGATCAGTCAGCACTCAATAGTGCCCATACGCGACTCGAGTTGGTTGATACCACAATTGCCACACAGCTGGCGAAAAACCCTGATCTTGCTCAAGACCCCAGACGCCTGTTCGATGGCATCAATGCCGCGTTTAATTTTGGCTATGCTTTGGATGATAAGGATATGAATGAGATGGAGCGCGAGCAAAAGCAAGCGCTGATTGTAAGACAAATGGCCGCCGAATTAGCCGCCGCTGATGCGAAAGGTGGCGAAAAAGTGGTCTACCGCCTTGGCGGGCTGGGTATTGGTGTACCGGCGGGCTATACCGTTAAATCCCTAAGCGAAGCGGATGCGATGGGCGCAGCGTCAGGTTTTCTGGCTAGAGCGCAATCCGAAGGGCTTATCCATTTGTCTCCAGCAAAACTGGCAGAGCAACAGGCTATTTTAGGCACCATCTCCAAAATCGTGCTGGAGCAAAATTCACTTCGTTCCGTCATCAATGTGGGCATCAATGGCGTCGCATCCGGTGTGCCCGAAGTGGTAAGCGCCTTCCTGAAAGGCAGCAAAGAGCTGACACCCGCCAATCTCAAAGATTTTATGGATAGCAGCGAGGCGTGGAAGGACTTAGGAAACGATGCTAAAGAAGCCGCGCTCACATTTGCCGAAAAAATGGGTGATAGCTCCGGTCGCCTATTATATGAGGTTACGTCCGTCGAGCGTGTCCGTATCTGCAATGAAATCTGGCAACTGATGCTCAATCCAGGCAACGCCTCTTATATGGGCCATAGCGGCGAAATCAAAAAAGAATATCTGGATCAACTGCCTGATTCAGTGAAAAATCGACTGATGGCGATTGCCGCAGCGGACAAACCCTCGGACCCAGGTGAAAAGCCAGCCATGCCCACCATGCGCCAGCTTGCCGAGTTACTCGATCCGAGTATCCGCCCGCTAGCCACTATGTATACCGGCTCACAAGCCCATGCTTCCGCGCAATTATCGCAGGAACCCTACACCATGAGCTATCATGATACGAGCGTTTGGGGTGCCATGGGTGGCCAACCGGCAGCGAATATGCGCAAATATGCCCGCGAAACTGTCCGTTCCCAGCCAGAAGAGCACTTTACCGTTCGTGCTTCTGCGATTAGCCCTTCTTACAGCCCCCATGATAATCCATTACCATCCCATGCTAATCTCCCCCCACGCGTACGTAACGACGATCTGGTACTCCCCCGCTAGGCCTATTGCCTTTCATTACTTTTGCTTAACGCTTCTTTTACTTTATGGTTGTAGGATAATTTCCAATACACACTCTTTACCTGCATGCAAAACTATACTACATAGCCTGCACAGTAGAGATTAAGACCAATAATGAGAAAGTCGCGCATCCATGACTAACTGGAAATTTCATGCCATTGCCCTTGGCTGCATTATCACGCTGATTGTGGTCGTGTTTCTGGTTACTGCCCCGCCCAAAGAGGTGGTAGTGGAGGGTACCCCCACTAATCCTGATCGGTTTATTCAGGTCCATAAAGCCTCTTATGGTCTTAACTGCAATGCGCGCATTCGCCGCTATGGCAACCAAAATGCCGAGCCGGTGAATCCCAACAATGTATTGCTCGATGTGTCGCGCATTTGTAATGGGCAGGAAACCTGCACAATCGAGGTAAAAGATACCAGCTTCAGCAAACAATTCGCCTCCGGTTGCTCGAAAGAGCTGGAAGTGGAATATCGCTGCTTTAGCTGGGATCGTCCATGGAAAGCATTCGGCGCACCTTATGAGCAGATGGTGATTGATTGCCGTAATCATTAAATCGCGCTAACATAGCCGCATGGCTTTTGTCTTACCGGATGTATCTGTAACCTTTCCATTGTGGTTTATCGCATTGGTTCCGGTGCTGTTATTGCTCTTTTTTGTTTATATCTGGTCGCATCAGCGCTGGGTACAGGCGCATCTGCGCGATATCACCCCCAATCGTCAGCTTTCTTTTTTACAGCAGCAGCACGCACAGATTTACTGGCAGCTGGGTATTTTTATGCTGATTCTTTTCGGGCTCGGCGCGATATCGGCGCAGCGCAGCACAGCGCCTGCCCCGCAGCCCGTAATAGCCAGCCAGCCCATATCCCCTACGACACCCGCCGAGCAGCCTGAGAAGCCCGCCCCCGCCTCGCCTTCAGCGATACTCGATTTATATGACACGCCCGACAGCGCCTCTCTCTCGCTCGATTTGCTCAAAGAGCAATATGAGAATGCTTTAGCGGGCGCCTATATCCTGCATCGCTGCGAGCGCGCAACCAACGATGAAATCAGCACCTTGTTGAAAGCACTTCAGCAAGACATCGTGCGACTGCAAAAAAAGGAGGGCCACCGCCTGCTTGATCCGCAAATGCTTTATGCCAGCATCGTGTCCGCTGCGGAGGGTTCCTATCAGATGATCTATTACCATACACCATGTGACAAACCGGAAGTTGACATGCTAGAGCAGCAGTTTGCCCAATATATCCTTCGCTATCAACAGGCTGAACGCGAAGCAGCCATTCCAAAAGAGTAAATTTTACCTTAATTTTCGGGCCTCTTTTCTTAGGGATTTTGTAACCTTCCGCATGATATGGTGTACAGTGAGTCAGAATGTGAGGACAGTGTGCGCACAGTCGTACCTATAATATTGTTCGGATCGTTGGTATTCGTGGCGATTATTTACGCCAATGCCACCAATCCCGAGCTCTTTACCGATCTCAAGCAGCAGCTTGGGATTGCAGAGCCCGTGCCGATATATAGCGGCGGTACTGCCCCCCCCGTTCAGCGCAATGCACGGATTGATGCGTTGCTTATTGCCGATGCGAATAAGCGCGATTTAAAATCAGGGTTAGCCTTTTGGGGCGCTGCCCCCCACATGCTGGAGCTGGCATTCAATGATCGCAGTGACAGTGTCATCGTCAATATAAGGGATGGCGTCCCTTACGAGTTTTACAGCTTTCAGCACACCGATAAGCGCGGCGAGGTAATGTATGAGTTTAAAGATAGCAAACTGATATGCGCCCACACCCTTCAGACGCAACGCAGCGATTGCGCCAATGGCGAGAGCAGCTATTACGGCACGCAATATCCTTTTACGAACGTTAATCCGAATAACTAACCGCGCCGGCGCTTTCGAATGTGAGTTCCAACTGCTGCGCATCATGCATTTCTCCGCTGCGGCTGTAATGCGTGATGATAAATGCTCCCTGCACCATCGCATCCTGCCCTACGCGCATCCGGTAATGGCGTGCTTCGCCACTAAATGCCAGCGCGCGCAAGGTGTCATTCACCGCGTCCTGATGCAGCGGGCCGCTACCGCTCAACCGCATCGCACTCACGCCCGTCGCGCTGCTGCCTTTACGCCATGGCCCGCTCGCCACATCACTTGCATCCGTGAGCGTTCGGTTAATGGTGAGTGCCGTGAGCTGCATCGAGCCGAGCGGCGTGAAATGCTCGCTCGGGCTACCATTATCCCCAACGCTGATTTGCAGTAATTTTCCGTGGATGGCGCTCATAATTTCCTCTCATTACGCTGCAATCAGCAGCAATCGGACATTCATTTCACCGGCGTAGCTTAGACCGTCTTCCATTTGCCTCACCTGCGCCGATTCGCACCGCATCATCACCAGATGATGGCCGGTAACACTCAATGAACCGTCATGCAGCAAGGCATAGACACGCGCCATAATATCAAGGGCTTCCTTGCGCCCACCTTTGCGGCTGTAGGCATGCACATCCAGATGGATTTCGCTGCCCTGCCGACTTTGCGTGGACCAGTCACGCCATTGCGCATTGCCAATGGTCACATAGGGATAGGCAGTGTTATCCGGCACGCGGTCATACACCCCGCTGATGATTGCATTGAGGGTGCTATCGCCGGTGAGTCTGCTGTAAATCGCTTTCTGGCATTCCAGCAATGCAAAACCGCTCATAACGCCACTCCTTCTTCAGCAAGAATCTCAAGAATCACGCCCGCTTCCCCTACATTCACCACGCAGCGGATATTAAACAGCCGCTCGCCGAATAGGATGCGGTGCGTGCTGTTGATATCGGCGCGATAGCGCAAAGTAATACGGTGTGTTAGACGCTCACCCAACTGTTCCGCAAATACGCGCTCATAGCGGCCAGCCTGCAAGGGCACAATCTCCGCCCAAAGCGTAGCCACATCATCCCAGCTTATGCTGCTGCCACCGGCACCATCACTGGTTTCGTTCGGTGCCTGCAGCAATATCCGATGGCGCAAACGTTGCGCCAATGCATGCGGATCACCGGCGCGTGGCATGGTGGGGGCAAGGCTCATAACCGCACCTCTCGGTAACAATGATAAAGGCTCAGGCTGGCAGCAGGCGGCGTCAGGCTATCGCGCTGCTCATACAGCGCCGCAATATGAATCAGCATCGCATGGCGGATGGGGTGCGGCACATCGTTTGCCGCATCGCCATAGCCGCAGCGATAACTCACGCGCAGCAGCGGCCCCGTGGGTGCCGATTCCAGAATCAGCGTGTCTTTGCGTGCATTCAAATGATACGCCGAGGCATCAAGCGTCCCCAGCAGCGTTTCATCCTCGTCATACCAGCTCACGCTCAGCACGTCCTGTATTGGCGTATAAGGTAGCGGAATATGCTGTGGGATATCCTGCTCATATTGCACGCTCCAGCTTTGCGTGATCAGCGCTTTGGCCGTGACTTCTTCTGCCAGAATACGCGTTGTTTTAATCAGATCGCCGATCAACGCATCCTCAGCCTCGGCGTCAATGCGTAAAAAAAGCTTGGCATCCGTCACGCTCACAGGCTCAAGCAACGGATCACTGGTTCGCGTCAGCCAACGCGAGGGGTAATGGCTCATGGCACAATCTCCTAAGCTAGATTTATGAAAATGGGTGTGAGTGGAAAGGCGTATATACGCCGACATTATCTGGCAGGCATCAGGGCCTGCGTTATTTCCAGATCATGGGTTTGGATTCGGCGTAATGCGCTGCAATTGCCGCTGCCATCCCTGCGATATTGGGAATCTGCCAGTTCACGACATAGCTCGCCTGATCATCGGCATGTTGTTCATCCATACCGAATTGTTTATGTAGCATGTTGGTCAGCTTATGCTGCAATTCAATCGAGGGCCGCGCCAACAAGGTGTTGAGCAGCATCACCCCGCCAAACTGCACACTACGATCAATAAACGCCACGCGCACATGACTTTTATTAGTCATTTTCGGCACATGGCATACGCGGTCAAACAAGATTTGTCCGCCGATTTGTCCGGCGAATCCTGCAGCCAGCGCCACGCTAAAATCCACCATGCCATCGGCATAGCGTTTGGCGCGCTCATGCTTGCTCAAACCTTTCAGCTGTTCTTTATCCGCCGGGGTCTGAATACTGGGAAGTCGGTCAAGCGCGTTATCATACGCACTGATGTATGGCAGAATCACCCTATCAGCGACAAAATTTTTGAGTGGCTGCAAGGGTTGATCGAGCAATGTTTTGCTCAGCATCAATCCGCCCAGCGCACAACCAATACTCACGCCTTCCGCACCCAGACGCGCAAATCCTATGCGCCTGAGCTTGGTTGCATCATTCACTGTTTCTGCCAATGCTGTTTGGGTCGGCTCCATCACGCTCCATACATTGCGGTGAATAGACTATTCCACCGTTTTATAAGTATAAACGATGCGCAGTACGCTGAATGTGACGATTAGATGAAGAAATGCAGTCTTTACTGATTATCCGGATGTTTGGGGTCCGCTTTGACAATATCCGATTGCAGCTTGGATGCGCCTGTTGCATCAGGGATATCCACCATGGCCGCATGGTTGAAGCCATAATCACGCTCCATGCGTTCTTTGACCTCGTCTGAGGGCTCGCCCTGCCCCGATTCCACGATCACGCCATAATCTTCGGGATAAAACATGCCGCTTTTTTGCGCTTCCATGAATTCTTCAAGCTTATCGGCGCGTACCGCCACATAGGCAAAAATCGGCCCGCCTTCAGGGTCTTCGCCGCGCACCAATAATACGCAGACGGTTTTCTCAGCTAACATGCGTTCCGAACGGGTTAATTCAGCCACAAAAAATCTCTCAAACAGTTAGTCATTCAAGTGTAAACCTTAGCTTAAGCCGTCTATAGGGTCAAGTTATCCACAGATTGCGGGTTTTCGCCCCCTATGTTGCGGTGCAAACTGTGGCGCAAAAGCCCCATATAGCTCAATCTCACTGTTTCTAACATATCTATGTGACGGTTTTGTGACGTTATTTCAATTCCCTTCGCCTACAAACTGCCCCCTCCAGCCAAAACCAGAAGGGGCAGAAAGCAGATTTACTCAGCCAGTTTCAGCAGCTTAATCGCTTCCGAATTGATGACCTCACCGCCTACGCGTTTGGTGGTGTAGAATTTCACATAGGGTTTATCGGTAAACGGATCACGCAAAACCCGAATCCCCACGCGATCCACGATCTTGTAACCGCGTTTGAAATCACCAATTGCCACCGACAGGCTATCGGCTGCTGCAACCGGCATATCGGCTGCCGCTTTAACCGGCACCCCCAGCAAGGTATCCGGCGTGCCCGCAATCAGGCCCGGTTGCCATAAATATTGGTCGGTGGTGGACTCTTTCAGCAAGCGCACCGATTGAATCACCGCACGGTTCATGAGGAATGTCGCATTTTTAGCATATTCATCTTTCAACGCGTAATATAAGCGAATCAGGCTATCTGATGTCACCACGCCATCACTGCCCGAATCCAGCTGCTGAATCTGACCAAATGCCGTGCCGGCGGCATAGGCCAGTATTCCTTTCGGCTTGCCGTCGCCATCACCGGAAATAAAAGCCGTGGCTTCCAGTGTTGCGAATTTCTCCGCCACTTTTTCGGCCAGCCAGGCCTCCACATCAATGCTGGCATCATCGATCAGCTTTTGCGTGGCCTTTGGCTGCGCATACATTTCATGCGTGTCGATGCTGTTGCGATGGATCTGATGGGTCGTGGTATCCGAGCGTGCACCGGTTTCACTCACCCAAGCAGCACCGGGCAATTGCGTATCCTCAATCACATCAAGCGAATCGGTGGAAATGGTTTCAATGCTGGCCAGCGCCCGCATCGGCGAGGTTTCATGAATGATACGCACCACCGATTCCGAAATCGCCGATGTCACTAAATACCCGCCATCCGCATCGGTGCCCACACTCAGCGCCTTGCTTTGAATCGCTTCCAAACCAGCATCCATGCCTTTGCGAAGGTAATTGACAAAAGCCTGTTTATACTCGCCCGCCACTTCACCCACATACGGGCCGGATGCGCTGGCAGGGCGTGCATTGGCGGTTTCAATCCGGTCAAGCCGTGATTTCTGATTATCGAGCGTTTGCGAAATTTTACTCAGATGCTCAAGATAAAGCGGATCGGCATGGCCTTTACGCTCCAATTCGCCTAAGCGCGCATCATTGACGTGCTTGAATTGTTCCCATGCATGGCCAATGCTATGCATACGGTCGGTCAGTTCTTGGATACTCATAGAAAAAAGTCCTCTAAGCAAAAAGGTTGAAGAAAAATGAAGAATTGAAGAAATCCGGTGGCCGTCATCAAATAGTCATACGGGCGTGCTACAACGTGGCATGGACCACAACGATCACATCATCAATGAAGTAATAAAGGGCATGGCATTGCCGCATGCTACATGGGAGCGCATGGTTGCGCTTTTTATTAAAAATTCCGATGATCCCATTTTCAAAGACAACGATAGTTATCGCTTTATTACAGCCTTACCTATCTTTATTGATCATGTGCGTAACGGATTGATTTCAGCGGGTTATGCCACAGAGAACCTCACACATTTGCAGATCATACTGGCATTTATGGGAAAACCTTTATCCCTTTCACATCTCAACCGATTGCTCGACGGGTTTGAGCAGCAACGCAAAGGTAATGATACGGTTTTGAATGAGGCATTAATGCGGTTTGGAAAGACGCTTGATCCTACGTGTCCCAATACGCCGTTTGCTTCAAACACTGCACCCGCCCCCGTCCACGAGCCGGATGAGCCTATAAGCATACCCAATGGCAGCCAGCCACTCATAAGGAAAGGGGGCATGTCCTTGCCACTGATTCTGCAATTGCAGCGTCATATTCAACTGCTTGACGATACGCTTCAAAACCGAGAAACCCTCCATAAAGATGAAGTTGAGACTTATTTTCAGGATATAGTATGCTGTGCCTTAAAAGATTTTGGCTATGGCTCGCACCAGCCTGAAAGCATCCATTGGAGCTCCCTCTACTCTCAAATTGGCATTGAAACCGATTTGATAGCGCTCGCTAGCATTTATAGCTCAAACGATGTGTTCAGTCATTGGCATGAAATGAGCGCCGATGATAGAGAACGTCTGGATATGTGCCCCCCTCAGCCCCTAATCACCGCAGAACCACATATTGCCCGCATTGCTAAATGCTTGGCTATAGACAAAAATGAAACGCCTTATCACGCTGTCTATCAACAGGATCACCAAGGCAAAGCTTCCCCTTCACCACATCACGGTGAACAGCTCAAATCAAAATAATTAACTTGCATTAACCTTTTGGCTGTGGCATGACATCAATAGTTAATTTTTGTTAACCATTGATGAGTGGGCCTCATCACATTGTTTTTAGAGGTTGCATGGCGAGCGAATTTCTTTTTAACTACAGCAAACAAATAACAACAACAATGGGCGTTCGCGTCCAACCGGCATCAGAGCAAATGGCAGATATGCATTACACCTCGATATCCTCGATGAGACAGGGCGTTTCCGAAGCAGATTTTCTGTATATGAAGGAGCAAACCTGGTATTTAATTGGCCGCGCCTATCAAAATATTTACGGCATGAACATGCCATCTGACGCGCAATATCAACAAACCCTGCTCAATGCCGCCATGCAGCTGCGCATGGATGAGCGCGCCGCAAGCATGGGTGAGCGCGATTTATTGCATGCTTTCGAAGATATCATCCGCATTTCCGACGAGCATTACCGCGAAGCGCAACAGCACATGTCGCGTGCCAGCAATCCGGTGTATTTGCGCGAAACTGCACTCGATAACGCGCTGGAGCATCAAAAATACCTCTCCGCGCTCGAAGAGCTGATGCCCAAAAGCAAGGTCGGTGGCGTCTGCGCACAGCATACAGGTCGGGTGTACCGCTCCACCAGTGTTTCGCGTCGGGAAACGGAAGAAATCACCTTTCATCAGCTGGCGCTTACCCTCAGCGCAAATTAAGCCGCGCGAGCCGGTCCTCCATCTGCGTCATCGCATCCCATAGCGCTATCATCGCACCGCTGCGCCTTAGCTGCATTTCATACGGGTCATCCGACTGTGTTGCGAGTGGCTGCGATTTCACCACGCTCACCTGTGCCGCCTCATTGGCGGGAAATGTCACCAAGCTCACCTCCCATAATGTCACTGCCATAATATGGCGAACACCCGTATCGGGGTCCATGCGGTAGCGTGTGGGCGAATAGCCGATCGACAAGCCTTTCACCACCCCATTTTTCAGCAAGCTCAGCGCCTCTTTGGCGCGCGCCACGTCCAGTAGCAATTGCCCTTCCACATATAATCCGCGCGCATCTTCAAACATCGCGGTGAAATAGCCAATCGGCTCGGCAAAGCTATGTTGCCACAGCAATTTTATGTGCGGCACGCGGTCGGTGAGCGTGTCGGCGAATGCGCCTTTTTCGATCACATCGCGTTGCGAATCCACGATGTCAAACACGCTGGCATAGCCCGCGAATCGCCCGTTATCACCTAGCGATTTTAACTCCAGTTGGCAGTCATAGCGGCGCTTTTCAAACATCGACGCCGCAATTTTACGCTCATAATGATGCTGCATATTGTTTCTCCCTAACAATCACTTAAACCGACCATCCGCCGCTTTTCCTCATCGCTTAAAAAACCAGCATTCTGCACGCGCTCCCACACTTTTTCTCGCCGCAAGGTCAGCGCGGGCACATCATCCGCATCGGCCTTCAGTTGCAACTGCCCGCCAAACATCGGTAACAACCAGTTATTAAGTGCCTCGGCCAGCTCATATACGGCGGGTAGAATTGTCTGCTCCCACAGTGCCAGCCGCGCCTCGGCCAGATTGGCATAGGTGTTGTCACCCGGGATGCCCAGCAATTGCGGCGGCACGCCAAAAGCCAGCGCAATGTCGCGTGCGGCAGAATGTTTGGCTTCAATAAAATCCATATCTTTGGGGCTGTGGCTCATTTCCTTCCAGTCCAGCCCGCCTTCCAGCAACAGGGGACGTCCGGCATTGGCGGGGCCGCTGAATTGTTCATCCATCTGTTGTTTGATGCGGTAATATTGCTCTTCGCTCAAATGCCCGCCCTGCTCTTTCACATTCACCACCAGCGCACCGGTTGGCCGCGCGCCATTTTGCAGCAATGCCTGATTCCACGCGCCCGACTGATTATGCTGGTCAATGCTATAGGCCGCCGCCTCCACTGCGCTTAAGCCGTACCAATCATCCAGCGGGTGAAAGTTTTTCAAATGCAGAATGCGCGACTGCCCGCTATAGCTATCCACCGGAAAATCCATCGCACTCTGATCCACAGTGTAGCGATAGCCTTTCGGAATACCCCCTGCGCCTGAAATCACGCTCACACGGTCAGGCCGCAGCGCATGCAGCTCCAGCGGCGCATCACCTTTGGGCCCCACCGCATGCAGATAGGCATTGCCCGAAATCAGCCGGTATGACATCAGCGCCGCCATAAGCGACGCGCCGCCTTGCAGCGGGTTAGGCCGTTGCAGCAAGCGCAGCGCCGGATGCTGCGGCATACAGCGTAAGTGATCACCTGATTTTTCATAGAGTTTCAGCGGCACACTCGCCGCGCCATTGGCCACCAGCTCAATCGCGCGATGGGCCACCACATTGCGCGCATAGGCTTCCTGCGCAAAACGGCCATAATCGCGGCGCATCCACACCGGTTGCCCCAGCGCATGCATATAGCTGGCTGGCATCATCGCCGCCGGGACTGACTGTTTAGCGCCAAACAGGCGTTGAATCATGCTAGGCATAAGGTTCGTCCTTTTTTGATTGGTTATGTGTAAATGCGTGGCCGTCATCCTCGGGTCGGCGTCGCCTGCCCTGCGTATCCACTTAAAGCAAGGAGATTCCCGACACGAGCGATGCTCGGTCGAGAATGACGGTAGAGGGATGCCTAAAAGAGACCACAGAATCGTCACATCATTGTCACATCCCCATGCTACAATAATGCGTTTTTAAAATTTGTTTTTTATGAATTTTTATAGTTGAACCCGAGTCAATTATGACTCCTCAACTCAAGGAGAAAGTCATGGAGCATCTGTGGCTTTTAATCCTCCTTGCCCTCATCTTTCTTTGGTTAAGGTGGGCGTGGAGAAAAAGCAGAGGTTGGGGGATAGCTATACGTCCCCTTGCTTTCCTGTTGTATGTAATGTGGGCTTTCCCAGCTCTTGGTATACAAATCGCCAACTGGGGAATAAACCACTGCGGCTCCTCCAAAAGAAGAGGCCGCATAAAACAATACGACGAATGGGACACCCAGCGTCGTATCACTGACGAAAACCGCGACAAGTACGGTTAGTCGTCACATCCTACCTTAGAGTCGCCCCGGCGACTCTTTTTTTGCCCAACTCTCCTCCACCCCCCCCCGCTTCACCTACTAATCCCACGCTATATTTACGGTTATAAACCCCACCCTGACAGGGCGGAAGTCCCTAATATGTATTTTGATGAAAAAATTTAGCAGGGTTATCCCTGCTGATGCTCCGACCCATGGCTAACATGATGGCTGGGTTTGTGTTTGGCACCATCCAGCGCAATATGCGTGGCGGGCTTTTCGGCCTTGGCGCCTTCGTCCGCCTCATGTTCTTCGGGCGCTTGCGTCCATTCATCCTTAAATGCCGTGAGTACGCCCTTGCCTGCCAGCTGGTCTTTCAGCTCTTGCTTCAGCGCCAAATTCTGCTCATGAATTTTGTTAATGCCGCTTTTGAGTTCACTCACCTGATTTTTATTTTCGCGTACCTCTTTCGAAGCGGAATACACGCCCAGCAGCGCACCGGCTGCGGCCAGATAATAGGACCATTGCTTGCTGTATAGCTTATTTTTTGTGCCTTCGCGCAGGCTGGCACCGCCACGTGCGATTTCTTTGCCGGTAAAAAAGCCCAAAACACCCAGCAGCGCACCGCGGGTGAGCGCGGTCACCGATTCACTAGGCCCACGATAGGGCTTACGGACAATATCGGGTAGCTGGATATCTTCTTCCAGCCCATCCTTCGTTGCCTGCTGTGTCTGTGTGAGTTTCTGGGACATTCTCCCTCTTCTTAAGCAAACATATAATTCTGTGGTTATAGCTAATATAACACAGGTTCCGTGTGCTAATTATGAAGATTCGATGACAAGATAGGCTCAAACCCTGCGTAGGCGCAGCCCTTCCCATTGCTGCGTGCGCACCCAATTCAGGTATTGCGAGAGCGCATCGACCTGATCGTCATGTCCGCCATTGGGAAAACTGAGGATTTCCTGCTCAAACGCCGCCAGCCACGGTGCCACATGCGGCAAGGCCACTTTGCCCGCCTCAATCATTGGCGTAATCCGTGCAAAACGTGTGAGCTTGTCCCCTTGTGGCATAATCGCGATAATGGGTAGTTGCGTTTCACGCCGCAAATCCTGAATCAGCGATTGCCCGCTTGCCTTGTCCTCAATCAGTATTACCTCCGGCTCATAGCGGCTGGCGAGTTGTAGCACCGCGCGTTTCAGCTCCGGATATTCCAGCCGCAGCACCGCCATATCGCGCAGTTGATGCATCCCGTCAGGTGCTTGCGCAAAGGTAGCGCATACGCTGGCATCATGCCCACTTCCAGCTTTAATCGCCGTATCCCATGACTGAATAATTCGCATGCCGCGCCCCTTGCATTCTTTTTTAATCATCATGAAAGCTTCATATTTCGGCAGCAAATTTTCGCTATACTGAAACCATAAAAACAACAGAGGTCGCTATGAGCACAGATCAATCCGCCTACCAATCTTCCACCTCAGAACCCAGCCTTTCCTATATCCAATCCCTGCTTGGACATTTAGACGCCGATACATCTGCATCCACCGCCTCCGCGCAGGAAGTGAATCATATTGCGAGTGATTTCCTCACCGTGGCTAATTTGGTTGCTGGTCATCTGCACACCGCCACCGAGGCCAAACATGGCTTAACCGGCAATGCAGCCGATAAAGGCCCCTGCGATATACTCCTCTAATAGCGCGCGAACCACGCGAGCTTGACCATCCCGCCATCGAGCGATAGCGGTTGCTGCAAATATTGTGCGGCAAAATATGCGCTACCCAGCTCCTGCCTTGCGCGCTCTACCAGTTGCGCATCCTCACGCGCAGGGTGTAGCAAATCCCCCTTGGCCACGCGCCATTCCCGTCCATTAATCACCCAATGCTGCGTATGCGGCGCTATGGCAGGTAAACACAAATGCTCCCACCCCCCTTTGCGCAACAACAGGCCGCTGATATCGTCGCAATGTAGCCGTTGCATCACCACCACAATGCAGCCTTGCCGCTTGTTATTCAGCCGCGATGCGAAGGTATGCTCGAACCAGCCATTCATATTATCACGGCTGGTGCGGCTCATCGCTTGCAACGGGTTTATAATATCATCGGCAATCAAAATATCGCCGCCCTCGCCCGTGGCCGCCCCCAGCACCGACGTAGCCAGCCGCATGCCCTGCTGTGAGGTAATGAATTTATGCTTCTCATTTTGCGCGCGGCTGAGCTGTGTGGCCGGAAACAGCCGCCGATACCAGCCGCTTTGCATGACCGTGCGGCAATCCAGCGAATGTTTTTCGCTTAAGGATTGCGCATAGCTGGCTGCCATAATCCGCTTATGTGGTTGATGCGCGAGTATCCAAGCGGGCCATGCCACCGATACGCAGACCGACTTTAGCGAGCGCGGCGGCATATTGATAATCAGCCGGGTAATGTCCCCTTTGCGACAGGCTTCAAGCGTTTGCGCCACCAGCTCGATATGCCAGTTATGGCTGTAACTTTGCGCTGGGTTGAGTAGGTTAAAACATTGTTCAATAAAGGCATTAAAATCATTCCGCAGCACCACGTCGCGGCACTGGGCAGCAAAAGCGTCTTGGTTCATATCGCCCCTGAATTTTTCTTCAAATTGTCACACATGCCGCGACAGGCTTGCGTTATGGTGCGGCGCTAAGGAGTTATATGCACCCACAGATCACATTATCCCAAGAGTCGAAGCCCGTTGACCGTCTCGCACGGAAGGCCTTGATTGATTGGCATCTTGATTATTTGAGCGATATCACTGTTAAGCTGCCTGTTGAGCAAAACCACATTTGGCAAGCGAAAGAACAGCCACTTTCAGTGTTTTATCCGCAGCTGCGCTCGCAGTTTGCCGATTATGCACGGTTTATGATGGAAAAGCCTGCTTTGCAACATTCATCCCTTAGCGCGCTGGATGTCACATTTCGCTTGATGGCCGCATTGCTTCTGAAACCTGCTTTACCTGAGATTGAAGCAGCGACCTGTTTCAAAGGTGAAACGCAAGACGTGCTACGCGAGCATATTTTCAAAGTGCTGCAGATGGACGATGCATCCTTTAATAACGCAATACTAAGCTTTGCGCATCTGGCAAATATCGCTACCAAACCACTTGCTCTAGGCACTGTATTTGTCCCCGAGACGTACAAGCAATTCTCCACAGCAGCGCCTTACGAGAATTTCATGGATTACGAATTAGACGTAAAGCAATCGCTTCACCCCTACCGTGAAATGCAGGTACGTTTCCGTATGATGATCGAGTATATGCAACAGCATGCCGATGAACTTTTCGCAAGTGATACGCAGGCCACCCCTCAGGAGAAAGTGGCGTTGCTAACAGCATTTGCGCAGCAAAGCCTTACACTGGCACATCAAGACATGGTTGATAAGGGCATGGGTAATCATAAGGATTTTAAGTATACTCCATTTGTTCACTGTCAGGTACTATTGAGTGCTGTCGATATGTTTATGCGTAATGATAAAAGCGCAAGCGATCTACGTATACTTATAGAATCCCCTTTTATTGTGGAGCATTTATATTCGAGCGCTTTTGCAGATGCCTCACGCAGCAAGACCCCGCAGTCTTACATAAGCGGCACCGAGCATCAGAGCGTCATTGCGCCCGTACATCCCCTCGAATTACACTATGGCGGGGGTGGGAAATTGTACTAATGGTTAGCATAAACACACCTATTGCGTGCGTTTTGGCAACAGTAGGGGCAAAAGTATGAGCAACATCGAGCAAACTTATCTATCGGTTGATTTTAAGTCGATATTCTGTAGCCTTAGTGACAAGCGCTTAATAATAAGGTAGATTCGGTCTGTATGACAGAAAGCACGGATAAAAAATCATTTGTAGACCAGATTATCGCCAAAAAAGGGCACCTGGTGCACAAGCTTAAGGCCAAAGACTCCACGGGCCGCTGGGCTTATTATTTTGTGCTGGTCGAGCCCCCGCGCGAAGCGGCGTTCATGAAGGCGATCGAAGGCGACGGCATGATCGATCTGGAAGATTTCGGTAAAGTCATTGCCTCCTGTTATGGCGAAGAGCCTAATGAGGATATTAAAGCCATGCTCAAAGACAAATACGGCTTCGACGTTTAGTCTTACGCCGCCTAATTCCGTCCCAATGTTGTAATTTAGCTGGCGCGCCCTATCTATCATTAACGATTTATTGATAATTTAGTGATATATTAGCCTTATGATCCGCAACTCCGATGATTTCATGGCCATTCTAAACGGCTTCTTTGAGCGGCTGCATAAAAGCGGCGCGGTTTTATTCCCTGAATGCCGCGATGCAGTGAGCGAATCGGCGCTGCGTTTGCTGTCTCACCCCGACACCCATTATATGCCAGGCTATAAACTCACCGAATTAATGGCGAATCTCGTTAATGTCGCGGCGTCTATCTCGGCGGAAGGCTGGCTTAGCCCGCAGGAATCTTTACAGCAATTTCGTACCTGCACCGCGATCGACAGTCCTTTAGCGCTCGAATTTCTGGCTAATGCCCGCATGGAGCGCGCCCGCTACGAGCCGGTGATGCTCACCGAACGGTTTGATTCGCCCCGCAGCGAGCGTAATGCCATCCTGCGCATGCGGCTCAAGCGCATGCTGGCGGCGCGCCAAAGCTACGACCCCCTGCCCGGCTCCTATGTACGCGCTATCCGCATCGCCGGTCAGCGTGCCGTGCAAGCGCCCTGCTTTGCCACCTACCGCATCGGGCCGATGATGCAGTTTTTTGCCGATATGATCACGCAAGCCGATCAGATCGCCGATACCACCTATGATGAATTCGCAGGCATCGCCGCATTGAATCATGTGCTGCGTGAAGAAGGCAATCTATGGAAGCTGTACCGGCATAAAGCGCCACGCTTTGCCGCCAAGCCCGGCGATCCGTTGCATGAAGGGGTGTTTACCAATCGCGCCACCATGCTCTACATCCCCGATCATCCCGAGCGTCCTACGATTCACTAGTCGGTTGTGTTGCCGCATGCTCGCGGTAACGGTCGACGCATCGGCCCAGCAATTCCCAATCCGTATCAGTCAAATGCGCAGGTAACATCTCCGCTTTTTGCGATTCTAGTTTCTGCGCTTCGGCTTCCAGATCAATCAGGCTTTTGTGCAGGCTTACCAATTTTGTCAGCCCTGCAAGCGGCGCATCTTTGCCGAAATAGCGTGCATACAGGGCGGTTTGTGCCTCATCTACCGCTTCGGGCTGCCCCAGCAATTCAATCTGCGCCATCAGCAGACGAGCGAAGCGGCTACATAATTGGCGGGTCTGGCGCACGCTTTCGCCTGTGGTTTGAGCCTGCAGATGGTTGATTGATGTGTCATTCACATTCTGACCCCACACTAGATTTACCATGTTAGCCCCATGCGTAACCACCATGGAAGCCCCTATTTTCCTATTTTTTGTGGCTTCCGCTTTTGGGTTGCATTTGACATAACGCTATCTATAGTTGTTAATCTAAATTAATTTAAAACTAATGGTAGAATCTATGCTTTAACTCAACCCTCCCCATTTCCACCACATTTATTGTGCGTACTTTTGTTTTGCCCATCCTATTAACCATTGATTTAAGAGGTTGCCATGACTGAGTCCTTTCCTACCCTGCGTCATTTTGTTCCCAAGCAGGCACGCAAGCGGCGTAAATCGAGTGATGGGGGTTTCGATGACGGCATGACGCAGCACCCGGCCAATCCCACCTTGCGTGAGCAGGCTATATGGCGCGCAGTGCTGATGCAGGCGATCACCGATGCATTCAGCAATTCCCACAAACCCTATGCACGCCGTTGCAAACGTGAGGCGCTGGCTTGGCTAACCCATTACAGCCGCGATTTTCGCACCGTCTGCGACTATGCGGGCTATGATCCGCTCTATCTGCACCAAAAAATCGCGCATCTGCTGCAACTGCAGCAAGGTAGCCAGCCCTGCCTGCCGCACAATAAAGCGGAATTCACAGCCTCGGGTTCCTTCAGTGCCAGCGCCACCGCGCAATGGCAGCAAAACTGGCCGCAGCAAATTTTACAAGACTGCTGATTTCGTTTCACCCATGCAATCGTTGGAGATGCAATGACTGGCACTTCACGCTTTCGTTCGCGCCGTGGGAGGCCGCCCCTCGAGCGCCCCCAAACCGATCTGGGCACGCCCGAGCTGATTCTCAAGCGCGCCCATGGCGAAACTGCTGAAACCCTCGATCTGTGTTTAGAGCGCGGCATCATCACCCCCTCGCAGCATCGTTACGGCTTACGCTTTCGCTGGCTTTATACGCTGCGCTACGGCGCACCGTCTGTGTCCGCTTTCGATATCAGCGATCCGGCAGGCGGTCCATCATCTGCTCGGCCAGATGACCCACAATGGCGCCTGACGCGCGAGGCAGAATATCATCACGCCGCAACCCATCTTAAATCGACAGGCTGCTATGTGCCCGTCATGCAGTATTGCGTCTATAATGAGCGGGCCTTGTTTGCTAACCGCTCTCAGCTTCACGCAGCATTTAATAATCCGGTGCTGGCACGTCGCCTTGAGTATGAACGGTGCCTTTTTCAGAAAGGGTTATATGAGCTAGAGCAACTATGGAAAAGTTAATTTATTAACTTTTTAGGTTGCATATTGGTTAATATTTTAATATAATTATCTTAGCTGGTCAAGGCCAGCGTAGGTTGATGAACCTTAATCGGCTTCTATGTATGCCCGTTATGATCTGTTCATCTTGTTCAATAGGGTTTTTGCCTTGGCATTGCCCGCTTACTGGAGTCATATTATTATGAAAACTCTTACCAACTTTATCAAAGACGAATCCGGCGCCACTGCGATTGAATACGGTCTTATTGCCGCATTGATCGCCGTAGCCGCCATTATTGCTCTGACAACGCTGGGTAACTCGCTGAAAAATACTTTCAGCACTACCTCCAGCGCGCTGAGCAAAGGTGTCTCCAGCTTCTAAGCTGTAGACCCATTCATTATGACAACGCCCGCATGCCCTCATGCGGGCGTTTGTTTTTATACTCTCCTTACACATTCCGCACCCGCCCCACATCAATTATTCACTTGAATTTACGTATTTATTCCGCTATGTTGTTATCAGCTGGTCAAAGATCAGCGTAGGTTGATGAACCTTAATCGGCACTTTCTTTGCCCGTTATGATCTGTTCATCTTGTTCAATAGGGTTTTTGCCTTGGCATTGCCCGCTTACTGGAGTCATATTATTATGAAAACTCTTACCAACTTTATCAAAGACGAATCCGGCGCTACCGCGATCGAATACGGCCTTATTGCCGCGCTCATCGCCGTAGCCGCCATTGTTGCTATGACAACGCTTGGCAATTCGCTGAAAAATACTTTCAGCGCAACGTCCAGCGCACTTAGCAAAGGTGTCTCCAACTTCTAAGTTGCAGACCAATGGATCGACAACGCCCGCATGTCCCCCCATGCGGGCGTTTGTTTTTTGGTGCTACTTTTTTGCAACGTATTTCTAAAAAGATGGTGGTGATCCATATAGCCTGTGGAAAGTTTGATGATTGATTATTTACTCACCTACCGTAAGCTGGTATAAGCGATTTGTAGTGATGAGTTTGAATCAACGTCATTAAACGTTTGGATGGCTTATCTTGTGCAACGGGGAGTGCTTAGCATAACCAATATTGGAGACTAACCAACATGAAAACTTTTACCAACTTCATTAAAGACGAATCCGGCGCAACCGCGATTGAATACGGCCTGATCGCTGCCTTGATTGCTGTTGCAGCAATCGTTGCAATGACCACCCTGGGTAACTCATTGAAAAACACCTTCAGCGCTACCTCCAGCGCACTCAGCAAAGGTGTTTCCAGCTTCTAATCAAGTCTGGAATTTGCATATAAACGCCCGCATGGAAACATGCGGGCGTTTGTTTTTTCTCTACGGTAATTGCTGGCGCGTTTGATTGAGTGCCGATGATAACGAAGACGACATCTCAGATGGTGCCGCTGGCAGCGACTCCAGCAAGCGGCTGGATTCGGGTGTGCCCGCGCGTTGCAACTTATTGATCGAATCCAGCGCCATCGAATTATACTGATAGGACTGTTCCAGATCCTTGCCGATACCGCCCGTGCCTTCCATATATGCCGAGCCCAATGAGAGCTGCGACAACACTCCGTATTCACCCATATTCGCACTGGATTTCAGCCATTGCTGCGCGGCGTCTGCATTGCCCATCCGTAAATAATCCGACCCTACCGACCCACGGGTAAGCGCCATGCGCAGCTTGTCGAGGGATGGGGCACCATCCAGATCAAAGTTTTTGTTATTTAGCATGCCGGTATCAATTAAGCCTGATAGCTGCGGCGAATTAAACCCAATACCACGGCTGGCAAATTCGCGGGCGATTTTGGCGGAGAATTCTTCCAGATTCATGGTATCGCCAAAGCGCGAATAGCTCACCCGCTGCTCCAGATAATTGCGAAAGCTCGCAATACTGGTCCCAATCGTATTACAGCCATCCATGGTATAATTTTGAATGCTCAGCTCAGCGCTGATACGGTGGCAATATTCCCCCATGCGCAGCGTGTTATGCCAGAGCCACTGCCCTAAGCCCGTTATTAGCAACAGACCAACGATAACCGCCAAACCGGTAACCGAGAAAAGAGCAAAGCCTGACTGTGACTGATGCGTATTCATACAATTACTATATCGCAGCCCGAAAGCGGAGTACAGCGCGATTGAATTTACGCGGCTGAGCGATTCGTTTGGTTCAGCCACAGCTCCATTTTTACATCAGCGCGATTATATTTTGCGGCATCCTGCGCGGTAAGCGGCACATCCGTAAAACCCATTGTGCGGTATAAATGACAAGCAGGGTTTAGCTTGGAGGAGGTGAGCAAATACAAGCGTTCAATTCCATCCCCGCACGCTTCTTCAATCACATGCGCCAGCATGCGACGCCCGATTCCCTTGCCACGTAAATTAGGGTCCATTGCCATTTTAGTGAATTCATACGAAGCGCCGGTCTTGTCATCGCTCTCTTCAGGATATAATGCGCAAGTTCCTACTACCTGCGCGTCCAACAGTGCAAAATAAATGCGTCCGCCACGGTCCAATATATAACGCTGTGGATCGCCTAGCACCTTCTTATCATGCGGCTCTATCGAAAAATACTCGTTCAACCAAAGCTCATTTAACCGTTTAAAGTGCGGGCTTAATGTTTTGTTATATTGCGTGATTACAATACGCTCCGCATAATAATCACGTAGATGTGTTGCCATCTGATGTAGCAGATTAACTCCTGAAATCGCCGTTTCAAATGCGTCAAGCAATGGCAATAGGGGGTGTAGTAATTCGCTACCAATATCATGCTGCGTCTGACGAATCGCATACCATAGGGGTTGCAACTGACCGATCAAAACCTGCCCTTTCGTTGTCAGGCTCATCGATTTGCTGCGTTTATCGAGCGTGCTCTGCGTTAGCTTAATCAAGCCAGCCTTCTGCATTTGGGTGGCTTTCTGGCTGATAGCCGCCTGCGTAATCCCCAATGCCGTGGCGGCATCGGAAAGCGACACGACCTTTTGTTGCTCTATTAGAGTAAGCAGTGGAAAATTGCTCGGCTCAAACTCCACCCCATTGGCTTTATAAAATTCCGCGCAGGCTGCATACAACGCATCAGAGATACGCTTAAGGCGGCTACCTAGCGCCAAATATCCCAATGAATGAATATGATCGTTTGGATTACCCATCATTTTATATCCTATTTACCCAAATAAATAGTTAAGCACTTAATTAAATGCAAGGGTAATCTAGCGTTGCCTGAACGGCCATAAGGTTTGCTTAAGAAATGAATTTTCCGGGATGCTCTCCGCAATACCAAAGGGATGATTATCCGGCCTGTCGTCTTTAGGCAGATAAAACGTGCCGAATATGAGATCAATGAATGCGAATACCGAGGCGTAGTTTTTATCCCCCCCCAATTCGAGGCTGGTGTGATGCCAGCGATGAAAGCGCGGGCTGGCAAAGACATAACGCAGCGGACCAAAATCCCAGCTTACATTGGAATGTACCATCGCTCCGTAAATCAATGTAAACGGCACCAATATCGCAAAGGCAGCCGGATCAAAGCCAATCAGGACCGTTACCAACCCGCTGCTCATTAATTCGAGTAACGTATTCAGCGGGTGTGACCGCGCGGAGGTAAGCCAGTCAACTTCCTTTGGCATATGATGAATCGCATGCCATTTCCACAGTCGCGAACGATGCAAGCTGCGATGCACCCAATAATCAACCAGATCGGCAATCAACCGAATGGCAATCACCTGCAGCCATAGCGGCCAATTAGTAAAAGGCTCCCGCCCCTGTTGCAGCAATTGCAATAAGCCCGCCCCATCATCGCCATATAGCAGGGTCAGAATAATCGAGGTAAGGAAATAATATACAGGCAGGCAAATCAGCGGAATAAGAAACCAATAGAATACATCCGTACGGTACTCATCGCGAAAAATTTTCTGTCCTTGTTTGGCTGGTAGCCAAATTCCCAGCAAGGTGAATCCGGCAAACAGCCCTGCAAACCACAAGGCGCGTGGCTCCAAAATACTGGCCCAGTAGCTGAGTGTAAAAATTACTTCCATAGCGCTTACTATAGCATGATTGCGAAGGGTTGCCCATGCTTATGCAAGGGGTGCAGCCTGCGATGATTCATGCGTTGCGGCCCAGCGTGCCATGGCTATCACCAGCGCAACGCCCAGCAGCATCAGCCCCACTGCCAGCCATTCTTCCTGTTGCCACTGCATGGGCCATATTGGCGTTGATTCCAGCAGTTTTTGTTTGCCGCTCACGGTCACAAATACCCGTTCCTGAAAAGGCCAAATGGCATATAAGGTGCCGATCAGCAAACCGCAAATCAGCTTCACCATAGCGTGCGGCCAGCGTCCAATGCAATAGCCAATGATACGCGCAAACCCCATCAGCCCCACCCCGCAACCAAAGGCAAAAGGAAAGAGTATGTGCAGATTAAATTCGCTGATGGCTTCCAGCACTGCCGCATATTTGCCCAAAATCAGCAAAATAAATGAGCCCGAAATGCCCGGCAATAGCATCGCCGAAATCGCCACCATGCCACAGATAAAATAAAACCAGCTTGCATCCGGTGTATCCGCTGGCACGAGGTTGACAACCAGCAATCCTATTATAATACCCACTGCCAAGAGTGCCCCACTTTTAGGGGTGAAGAGACTATTTGCTTTATCATTTTGCGTGTCACGTTGCAGGCCTGTCAGCAACACCCAGACAGACCCCGCAATGAGACCGAAGAACAAGCCATAGACCAGCTCAGGATGCGTGTTCAGCCATAGCGGCAGTGGTATCACACGCGTAAAGACAATAAAGGCAGAGATAATCCCCGCAATCAGAGGAATCAAAAACCAAATATCGAGCAAGGCCGTTGCTTCCGCCCATTTAAAGCGTCGCACCTTACTAAACCATGTCCAGTTTACTGCACGAATGGCGGCCAGCAATCGCTCATATATTCCCAGAATAAACGCCATGGTACCGCCCGACACACCGGGGATAATATCCGCCGTACCCATGGCCATGCCCTTGAGGTAAATAATCAGGCGCTCGCGCCATGTCATGATGTCATTCATGACGGATTTATACCATGCGATTTAGCGGGATGCTACGAGGATTAGACCGGTATGCTCATAATTTCTATCAGCCAATAATCACCTGTGGCGTTGGTTGACTCGGTCATGGTGACAGAAAATTTTCCATCTGCTGCATTCTCAAGTATCACATAGTCATTCGCATCGGTTGCAAATGGTGAAATGATCACATTGTTTCCATCAAAGGTCAGCATGTTGTTGACGCTCTTTAGTGTGATATCTTTTTCATACGCCAGAATTTGCACCTTATCCGAGAAGGCCTCATAATCGGTAATGCGCATGACATTTTCTATGCCCGCTGTGCTATTGGCGCTTTTGGTGTATTGGAAACGGAAGATGTCGCTTCCTTCGCCGCCGGTTGCATAATTATAACCAATACCATCATGGATAAAATCATTGCCGATATCACCGCTCAGCACGTCATCGCCCGAGCCGCCATACAACGAATCATTATGACCGCCGCCGACCAGCGTATCATTGCCGCTATCGCCTACTAAATAATCGCGCTCTTCTTCGCCTGAGAGCACGTCATCGCCCGAGCCGCCACGCAGCGTGTCGTTGTTAGCGCCGCCATAAATCGTGTCATTGCCCGCACCGCCCTGAATAGAATCCTGACCCCACTGACCGTTTAACACATCATCACCGGCGTCACCAAAAATCGTATCATTCTCAGACCCACCAAAAATCAGGTCATTGCCATCGCCACCGACGAGGCTATCATTTTCCCATTCACCAATCAGCGTATCATCGCCCGCACCGCCGAGCAGGGTATCCGCCCCGCTCCAGCCGTAAATCAGGTCATTCTGATTGCCACCATCCACCCAGTCATTGCCATCATCGGCAAATACGACATCGTCACCGTCGCCACCATAGACCACGTCATCGCCTTGCTCAGAAAACAGGCGGTCGTTTTCGCCTTCGCCATATAAGGTGTCATTACCCAAGCCGCCAAAAATCATATCCACGCCGTTACCGCCATAGGCCACGTCATTGCCCACATCCGTATGCATGAAGTCGTCACCATCGCCACCAAACAGGCGGTCATTGCCTGCCGCGCCTTCGAGCCTGTCATCGCCATTGCCGCCATTCAACGAATCATGACCAGCGGAGCCATATAAAGAGTCATTGCCGTCACCGCCAAACAACGTGTCATTGCCCTCATCACCGCCTAAAATATCATGGCCTTCATCACCCAGCATGCTGTCATTACCGGTCCAGCCCCAAAGCCAGTCCTGCCCATAGCCGCCGCGCACGGTATCGTCGCCTTCATTTGCCCAGACGGTGTCATTACCATCGAGGCCGCTTATTGAATCCGCTTGCGCCGTGCCTGCCAGACCATCCGCGGAATTTGTTCCTATGATCGATGCCATGTGCCAATTCTCCATAAAGGTTAAATTTGATTAACCGTTGCTTACAGCCCCGACAATAAAGATGCAATGAGGATTTTTGATGCATGACTCGAGCTGCTATAAGTCCAGACGGCATTATTAATATACGACTATCAATGACTCACTAAGGCCAGAGCCGCAGAAACTAAAGTATCTCAACAAAATAATAAGTAATATCAATTTATTAATTGATAACCTAATCACGGAACCCCAGCCCGCCCCTCGCTTATATGTAAACTTTAACCATTATTTAACTAATTTTAGTTAAAATTTGAGTAATCGAGTCATACAAATTGTTGGGAGATCATCATGCATTATATTACTCAAACACTTAAAATGGGACCGCTACTGGTTTTGTGCTCCCTTCTTTCGTTGGGTTCGCATTTATTTACAAGCCATGCCCACGCGGCAGGCCCAAACTGGCAAGCCGCTAAAAAAGCATGCTTGCCAGAGCGCGACCGCATGGCGCCTTCCTTCAATTGGACCACGGGTGCGGCGTTGAGTGGTAAACAGATGCCCGATTGCCATTGCCCTCCCAAACATTTTTGTCCCGATAATTTAAGTGAATGGTCCGACCATCCGCGCATGCCCGCTGCTCAGGCTGCCGTGTGCTGTCCCGCTCCTCGTATCTGCGATGTTAACATCACCGAAACCGGTTGTGATCTTGTCGACAGTACCACGCAAACCCTGAATAGTTTCTGTCACAGCTTCGAAGCAAAGCTCATTCCGTTGCTTTCTAAGCCAAATGGCGTTGAGAGCAAGGATGCTAAAAAGCAACGCGAAACGCAAAACGCCGATCGCGAGAAGGAAAATAAAATACGCCAGGCGGGTGCTACTACCATCAACACCTGCATGAAGCAGTGCAAAACAATTGCCGGTCAGATTCGTGCTGGCGATGCAAACAGCCCTGCTAACCTTAGCCTGTTTAACCAACTTGCAACCTGTGAAAGCTCATGCCGTGTCGCTGCTGCCAGTTCGCTCGGTTACTCAACTGTCAACAGTCCTTTTAATTCCAGCATCAATGGCGATCCGGTACAATTTACGGTTACCGACATTATTGGCAATTCGCCAATTCCTGATGATGCCCGCACGTTGCTCGAAGATAAGCTGTCTTGTAACAATCAGGAAACCGTAGGTTTTTGTAGCTCAACTGTAGGCTTCAGTTGTATGACGGGTGATGGTGATGGTGACGGCGGCGGTGGCGGCGACTGTCTCGCACTCGGCAGTCAGGTCCTCATGGCCGATGGCACGCATAAGCCGATCGAAGATATCAAAACCGGCGATCAGGTCAAAGGCTATGGCTCGATCAACACGGTCACGGCCACCACACGGAACTTCACCATTACCGAAACCATTTACAGTGTAAATGACGGGGTATTACAAATTACTGATGGTCATCCGGTCCTGACTAAAGACGGTTGGAAAGCAATCAACCCTGCCTTGGTAACGGGTAAGTTAAAAGAAAACTTAACCAAACTGGAGCCAGGCGATTTGCTGCTGCGCCATGAAGGAGAGCCGCTTGAAATCACTTCACTGACTCCTTTGCAATCCGGCACCACCACGGATCGTCATAATCTGGCGGTCGATGGTGATAATAGCTTCATTGCCAATGGCATCGTGCTACGTGGCTTTAACCTCAAAATGCAGTATTAGGGAGATCATCATGAAACCACTTATCAAACAGTTTCTTCGCAATAACGCAGGTGGTGTCTTTATCCTCGTTGCTGCTGCCATACCGGTTTTATTAGCAGGGGTTGCCTTGGCGGTCGATTACAACCGTTACCTCAACGCCCGCAGCCATATTGCTAATGCCGTCGATCAGGCTACCCTCGCTTCAGTGTCCGTCGATGGTCAGGACCGTGAAGCCATTGTTGAGAAATTCTTCAATGCAAATTTCCCCGAACATATGCGTGGTTTAGTCGAAATCATATCGGTGGAAAGCAATGAATATTTCCCTCCTGGCGGACCCTTGCAGGTGAATGTTACCGTAACTGCCAAACTTAAAAACCAGTTTGGTGCATTTGTCGGGGTCGACACCACCACTATCAGCCATAATGCACAAGCAACACGTAATGTCGAGAATGTGGAAGTCGTACTTACTCTCGCTTCCTCGGGCACCATGTGCTCGCATAAAGGCACCACCCCGAATTCTGATCCCAACATGCCGGGTGATGTGCTCATCAGCCTGAGTCCTGATCCAGACTGCTCGCATTATAACGCACTGAAAGCAGGGGTTACGGACTTTATTGAAACAATGGAGGGTAACCAGACATTGGAATCAGTAAAAATCGGTTTGGTTCCCTATAACGTCAAAGTACGTATGCCCGATACCAATCGTGTGCCATCTATGTTAACTGCTAACGAGCCATCCGGTTTCTATGCGGATTTCACAGGTTTTAACCCGCTGTCTCCCGTAGTGCCATTAACTGGTAATCTGGATTTGTTGAAAAACACGGTGGACAGTCTAGAACTCACTCCTGCGGCACGGGCATGGAGCCGCTCTAATATCGGCACACTCACCGCAGGATTAATGCTTGATCCGGCGCAAAGCAGCTTTTTTCCGGGAGGGTCACAGCCAGGTGACTTTAACAACCCTGGCGTAAAAAAGGTGCTAATATTAATGACCGATGGGGTTAATACCGGTTGCTGCTTTACCAACTGGCCAATTGGTAATTTCGATAACCAGTATGTGTATCATTACAAACCCGATAATGATCATCAGCTAAAACTATGTCAGGCCTTGAAAGAAAATGGCGTGCAAATCTTTTCAATCCTTTTCGGCGTAGATGAAAATCAGGAAGGCGGCAAAGAAATCAACAATGTCTTCGCCCGCTGCGCAACACCGGTCAACAACGAAACCGTTAGTGCCGAAACACAATGCAAAGAACAGCAGCGTTGTTACAATGTCACCACGGATGAAGAGTTGATCAGCGTGTATCGCAATATTGCACGCACCTTCTATTCACCCAACCTAACCCAATAAAGACACGCAGGCCTTATGGTTCGAAACATACTTACTCTTCTATCCATAAGGCCTGCGCCTGCTCGCGCCCTGATGCGCGATAATAAAGGCGCCTCGCTGATCGAATTTGCTTTGGTGCTACCCGTTCTCTTGTTATTTCTGCTAGGTACCATCGAATATTGTATGGTGTTTTATATCCGCGGCAGCATCGAATCTGTGACACATGACACCGCGCGCAAAGCGATTACCGGCTCTAATTACGGCGGCAGCGGCACGCGTGAAGAAGAGCTGGACCACATGTTACAAGAGTCCTTATCCAATATTTCCGGCGCAAACGGCACATTCAATATCACCACCGAAGTCTATGTTAATTTAACAAAATTAGGCACGCCAATGCTGGGTGCCTCCAAATATGGTGGTAGCAACCATATCGTGCGCTATGTCGTCGAGTATGAACATAATTTCATTACACCCCTCGCCCATTTCCTTGCAGAGGATCAGGGTAACCGGCTTGTATTAACCTCAACCGTGTTTGTTAAAAATGAAGATTTCTAAGCGGTATCGTCAGTTTAAACAGGATCATCAAGGCGCAGCTTTGCTGGAGTTTGCCATCGCCGCGCCTGTATTGTTCCTCATTTTATTTGCCGCTATTGAGCTCGCAAATTTTGTTTATATGGACCAGAAGCTCAAAAACGCGACCTATAACGTGTTAAATATCGTCAATGACCAGCTAAATCTCAACGAAGCGCAATTACCTACCATCGCGCGTATTGTCCCGCAGGTAGTCAAGCCTTACACGCTAAGCAATAGCCAGTATAAAGTCGTTATCACTGCTGTGCGCAAGGATGTACTGGGTGCCGCCGATCCCTATATTGAATGGCAATGGCCACGCAATGGGGTCACCACGTCGCGCTTTATCTGGGATGAGGACGGCAGCAAAGAAGATAATGCAGTATCGCCCGAAATGCTCAATGATTATGTCTTTACCGACGGGGATCAGCTGCTTACCGTCGAAGTCAATATTGTCTATCGCCCCATATTCGATACCCTCGCTACACGCTCGCTTTTGGGTTTAAATAACCAGTGGCTGAGCTTCTTTGCCACCAGCCGCCCGCGCCCCGGCGCCTATGATCTCAGCCCCTATGGGAACCTCTAGCAATCATTGCTAGAAACTGGGTTTGGCGCATGGTATAGTGCGTTGCAAAATACACATAACATGGACATAGTATGGCGGATTGTCTGCAATTTACGCAGCGTGAGCAAGAATATCCCGACTTAAAAGATGCCGCAACGCGCAAGCAGCATTTTGATGAAATCTACACGCGTTTTGATCCTGATCGAGCGGCTGAGCAAGCGGCGCGCTGTTCGCAATGCGGGGTGCCGATGTGTCAGGTGCATTGCCCTGTATCCAATAATATTCCCGACTGGCTGATGCTCACCGCCGAAGGCAGGCTGCAGGAGGCCTATCAGATATCGGCTGCCACCAATAATTTCCCCGAAATTTGTGGCCGCATCTGCCCGCAGGATAAATTATGCGAAGGCAATTGCGTGATTGAAGCAGGCTTCGGCTCCGTCACTATCGGCTCGGTTGAGAAATACCTCACCGAAAACGCGTTTGATAATGGCTGGGTCACACCCATTATTCCCGAATCAGAAAATGGCCTGAGCGTCGGCATTGTTGGCGCGGGCCCCGCAGGGCTTGCCGCTGCCGAGCAGCTACGCAAAGCTGGCTACGAGGTGCATGTTTATGATCGTTATGACCGCGTCGGCGGGTTGATGATGTATGGCATTCCCAATTTTAAACTCGATAAGCATGTCGTTACCCGCAGGGAAGCGCTGATGCGCGAATCCAATATCCAGTTTCATCTGGGTTGTGCGATCGGCGAAACTCTGCCTTTTGATGAGTTGCGCAGCCGCCATCGTGCGGTGTTGATTGCCACGGGGGTTTATCGCGCGCGCGGCCTGTCATTGCCGCATGATGATTACGATAACATTCTCCCCGCGCTTGATTACCTCACCGCCAGTAACCGCAAAGGGCTGGGCGATAATGTCGATGGTTTTGACAATGGCAGGCTCAATGCTGAGGGTAAAAAAGTGGTTGTCATCGGCGGCGGCGATACGGCGATGGATTGCGTGCGCACCGCCGTGCGGCAAGGGGCCACTTCTGTCACCTGTCTGTATCGTCGCGACCGCGAGAATATGCCGGGCTCCGCGCGCGAAGTCAAAAATGCCGAAGAAGAAGGCGTGATTTTCGAATGGCTCAGCGCCCCCAAATCTTTCAAAGGCGCAGGCCGTGTCAACGAAGTGATGGTGGAAAAAATGCGGCTGGGATCGCCTGATAAATCGGGCCGCCTCGCCCCCATCGCCATGCCCGATTCGCTTTATGGCATGAGCGCGGATATGGTCATCACCGCGCTCGGATTCGAGCCGGAAGATTTGCCGCATCTGTGGGACGCGCCCGCCTTGCAGCTCAGCAAATGGGGGACGCTCGCCATTAACCCGCACATGATGACCTCGCTCGAAGGCGTATTCGCTGCCGGTGATATCGCACGCGGCGCATCGTTAGTGGTGTGGGCCATCCGCGACGGGCGCGATGCAGCCGCATCCATTCATCAGTATCTCATGCAGCAGCAGGCAATCAGCAAGCCTGCCTCCGTCTTGCAGCCCCTAACCAGCGGTCAGTGATTATGCGCGAACAACTCAAACAACATCTTATCACCAACGGGCTTTACGATCCGGCGCATGAGCATGATGCGTGCGGGGTTGGCTTAGTTGCTGCCATCGATGGCGTGGCGCGTCGCGATATTGTGGTGAAGGCGTGCGACGCACTCAAAGCCGTATGGCACCGTGGCGCCGTCGATGCTGACGGCAAAACCGGGGACGGCGCAGGCATTCATTTGCAGCTCTGTCCTGAATTTTTTGCACAGCGTGTCGCCCGTCTGGGCAAGCCGCTAGCCGCCGATGATCAGCTCGCCGTCGGCATGGTATTTTTGCCTAAGAAAAACCTGCGTGCGCAGGAAGAATGCCGCAGCATTATCGAGTCCGAAATTGTGCGTTTCGGCTATCGCATTTATGGCTGGCGGCGTGTGCCGATCAACCCTGAAGTGATCGGCGAAATCGCCAACGAATCCCGCCCCGAAATCGAACAGATTTTTATCGGCATGCCCGCGTCGCAACCGTCCGAAACATCGCTCTACATCATCCGCCGCCGCATCGAGCGGCAATTGCGTGAGCGTGCGATTACCAGCTGTTACATCAGTTCACTTTCGTCGCGCTATGTGGTTTATAAAGGCCTGTTCAAAGCCGAACAGCTGACGGAATTTTATCCCGATCTGAATGATCCTTCCTTCATTTCCAACTATGCGTTATTTCATCAGCGCTTTTCCACCAATACCGAGCCGGGATGGGCGCTGGCGCAGCCTTTCCGCTGCCTTGCGCATAATGGCGAAATCAATACGCTCAAAGGCAATATCAATTTTATGCGCAGCCATGAAGCCACCATGCAATGCGATGCGTTTGATGGCTACGAAGATGATTTGCGCCCCGTTATTGCCGATCATTTATCAGACACCGGCGCGCTTGATGCCGTTATGGAACTGCTAATGCAAAGCGGGCATTCGGCGCCGCTGGCCAAGCATATTCTGGTGCCACCCGCATGGAGCCTATCCGCCGATGTGCCACAAGCGCAGCAGGATATGTTTCACTGCCTCAACACCATTTCAGAGCCGTGGGACGGCCCCGCCGCGCTCGTCATGTGCGATGGTGACTGGGTGGTAGCCGGTATGGATCGCGGAGGCTTGCGCCCCATGCGCTACGCCCTCACCCATGATGGGTTGCTGTTGATGGGTTCCGAGTCCGGCATGGTGCCGATGGATGAAAATCTGGTAATCGAAAAAGGCCGCCTTGGCCCCGGTGAATGTATGGGTATTCATTTATCAGCAGGCACTCTATACAAAAATCACGAATTGAAAGAGCGTCTGGCAGCACAGCATCCTTATGGGGAATGGTCAACGCGGATCGCCGCTTTTGTGCCCGAAACACCGCAGGCACTTGCGCCCGCTATGGACGATGCAAAGCTACGCATCATGCAGCATAGCATCGGGCTCAGCTTCGAAGAAATCGAAACCATATTGCACCCCATGGCGCGCGATGGCAAAGAGGCGTTAGGCTCAATGGGTGACGACACCCCGCTGGCCATGCTGTCTGCGCAGCCGCGCGGGTTCCATCATTATTTCCGCCAGAATTTTTCGCAAGTCACCAATCCGCCGCTCGATAGTTTGCGCGAGCGCCGCGTGATGAGCCTGTTCACGCGTTTCGGTAATAACGGCAATTTTTTATCGCTCAATAATTCCTATCAGGATGCGTTATTGCTCGAATCTCCCATTTTGCTTAGCCATGAGCTAGAGCATCTCAAAGCACAATTTTCTGAGAAAATCACCGTCATCCCCACCCTGTTCGACGCCCAGCAATCAGGTGGCTTGCGCGCCGGTCTCAATTATCTGATCGCGCAAGCCGAAGAAGCCGTGCGCGCTGGTCGCCCCTATCTTATTCTCACCGACGAGCATAAAGACACCCGTCACGCCGCCATCCCGATGATTTTGGCAACGGCCGCCATCAACAGCCATTTGATTAAGCGCAAGCTGCGTAAATCCGCTTCGCTGCTGATTCGTTCTGCCGAATGTTGCGATGTGCATCATACCGCCGTGCTGATTGGTGTGGGGGCCACCATTGTGAATCCCTATCTGGCCGAAGAAACCATCCTGCAGCGGCACGCACGCGGTTTGCTGGCCAAGCACACCGCCGCCGAAGCGCTACAGAATCTCAAAATTTCGCTCGAGCAAGGCTTACTCAAAATCATGGCGAAGATGGGCATATCGGTCGTCAGCGCTTATCGTAACGGCTATAATTTTGAGGCCATCGGTTTATCGCGCGCATTGGTGAGCGAATTTTTCCTCGGCCTGCCCTCGCGCTTGTCCGGCATCGGGTTGGATGGCATCGAAAAGCGCGTGCAGCATTTGCATGTGCAAGCCTACACTCAAAACGAGCCCTTGCCCATTGGTGGCTTTTATAAATTGCGCGCCAGCGGCGAACATCACGCATGGGGCGGACAACATATCCACATGCTACAAAGCGCCGTGGGCGACGGCTCCTACAGCACTTATAAAAAATACGCGCAGGCCGTGAATCATGACACGCCGATCTCCTTACGCCATTTGCTCGATTTTGCTTCCGACCGCGACGCCATCGACGCATCGGAAGTCGAATCCATCACCGATATACGCAAACGGTTTATTGCCCCCGCCATGTCGCTAGGCGCGCTATCGCCCGAGGCGCATGAAACACTCGCCATCGCCATGAACCGCATCGGCGCGATGAGCAATTCCGGCGAAGGCGGCGAAGGAGCCGAGCGCTATTACCCCTATGCTAACGGCGACAATCCCAACTCCACCATCAAGCAAGTTGCCTCCGGTCGTTTTGGCGTTACAGCCGAGTATCTCAACCATTGCGAAGAAATCCAAATCAAAGTCGCGCAAGGGGCCAAGCCCGGCGAAGGCGGCCAGCTACCGGGTTTTAAAGTCACCGCTGAAATTGCACGGTTGCGTCATGCCACGCAAGGCGTGTCGCTCATCTCCCCGCCCCCGCATCACGATATTTATTCGATCGAAGATTTGGCCCAGCTTATCTATGATTTAAAGCAAATCAATCCCGATGCGCGCGTATCGGTCAAGCTGGTCGCACAGGCAGGTATCGGCACCATTGCCAGTGGCGTGGCCAAAGCGATGGCCGATAAAATCATCATTTCCGGTCATTCCGGCGGCACGGGTGCCAGCGGGTATTCCAGCATCAAATATGCGGGCAGCCCATGGGAAATGGGCCTCGCCGAAGCCAATCAGGTGCTCACCCTCAACCGCCTACGCCACCGCGTACGCCTGCAAACCGATGGTGGCCTCAAAACCGGTCGCGACATTGTCATCGCCGCGATGTTAGGCGCCGAAGAATTCGCTATTGGCACCGCGTCGCTTGTCGCCATGGGGTGTTTGATGGTGCGTCAGTGTCAGTCCAATACCTGTCCGGTGGGCATTTGCACACAAGACGAAAAACTCCGCGCGAAATTCACCGGCACGCCCGAAAAAGTCATCAATCTTTTCAGCTTCATCGCCGAAGATGTGCGCGAGATTCTCAGCCAGCTGGGCTATCGCCGTATCGACGATATTGTCGGGCGCACCGATTTGTTGCGTCAGGTCGCGCGCGGCTCCGACGATCTGGTCGATCTGGATTTGAACCCCCTGCTGGCACAGGCCGATAACGGTTTCCATTCGCGCATCTGCACTGTAGAAGGGCGCAATCAGGTCGCACCGGCACTCGATGAGCAAATGCTCGAAGATGCGCGCGAATCAATCGTCGCGGGCGAAAAAGTGCAGCTCGCTTACAGCATCCGCAATACCCACCGCACCATCGGCACGCGTCTGTCCTCCATGCTCACGCGGCATTTTGATACTAATAGCCTGCCCGAGGATCATATCACTCTGCAGCTGCGCGGCTCAGCGGGTCAGTCATTGGGCGCCTTTCTGGTACGCGGCATTAAAATCATCGTCATGGGCGATGCGAATGATTATGTCGGCAAAGGCTTATCCGGCGGGTTAATTTGCCTGCGTCCGCGCCCCTCCTCTACGTTAGTGCCGCATGATAACACCATTATCGGCAACACGGTGTTATATGGTGCCACCTCGGGTGCGTTATTCGCCTCCGGTCAGGCGGGTGAGCGGTTTGCGGTGCGCAATTCGGGTGCCATGGCGGTGGTGGAGGGCTGCGGCTCCAATGGTTGCGAATATATGACCGGCGGGGCGATTGCCATTTTAGGGCCCGTGGGCGATAATTTCGCCGCAGGCATGAGCGGTGGCATGGCCTTTGTCTGGGACGAGCATCAACAGCTTGATTCCCGCATCAACCCCGAATCTGTCGTTTGGCAGCCCGTGCTAAGTGCGCATTGGCAAGGCGTCTTACGCGAAATGATCATGCGCCATGTGCAAGAGACAGATTCGCCTTTAGCAAAAAGCCTGCTCAATAACTGGGAGCTATCCCTGCCCCAATTCGTGCAAATCTGCCCGAAGGAAATGCTCGATAAGCTTACCCATCCGCTGCAAGAGGCCGAAATCAGCGCCGAACGTGCCTAAATAGCGCTAAAATTCATAGAATTGTCACATTTATAACGTGCTACTTCTGCTATATTTCTGGATGAGCGATGATGAGAAGCCTACAGGAAATATCGTAGATTTGAACGCCGAGCGTAGAAAGCGCTCCGCCTCAACGACTCCGCATTTATCGAATGCTCCTGCCTTACCAGACGATGATTACTTACATCTTGATACTGTATTCAAACCGGCGCAAGATCTTATTTGCTATGATGAAAACGGCATCCCTATCTATGCGGACGAAACAGAAAAGCCACCACTAACATTAACCGATATATTTCCTGCTTCAGAATTAGACCCCCAATCTGACATATACGCCCGGTTTATAGACTATGCGGCACGGATTAATCTTAAAGGACATGAGCCGGAAAAATCTTGAGCCCGGGGCTCAATCGCTAGCTAGGGATTGACTTCAACTAACCAATCCCACATAACGTTGCCATGCTCACTTTGTACCACACGCCCTTAATGCCTTCTTGCCGCAAAATTCGTATTATGCTGCGCGAAAAAGAGTTGGATTTTCAGCTGATTGAAGAGGATTTCTGGGAGCGGAGGATTGATTTTTTTAAGCTTAATCCTGCCGGTGAAGTGCCAGTGATGCTTAATGACAAAGACCAGCCGATTTGCGGCAGTTATGCCATTTGCGAATATCTCGAAGATGTGTTTCCCGAAGTGCAGTTTTTTGGCAATGGCCCCGAAGAGCGGGCCGAGGTTCGGCGCATCGTTGAATGGTTCGATCATAAATTTGATCGTGAAGTGACGCAGAATATCTTATTCGAAAAAGTCTATAAGCGCCTGATGGGCTATGGCGAAACCAGCTCCGAAGCCCTGCGCGCCGGTAAAAAGAATATGCTCTACCATCTCGATTACATCGCCCATTTGCTGATGAAGCGCAATTGGTTGGCAGGCGAATATCTGACATTGGCTGACATCACTGCTGCCGCACATTTATCCTGCCTCGATTATCTGGGCGATATCCCATGGGAGCACCATGCCGCCACGCGCGAATGGTATGCGCTGATCAAATCCCGCCCTGCTTTTCGTAGCATATTGGAAGACCGGATCACGGGCTTCCGCCCCCCCGCACACTATAATGACCCGGATTTTTAGGGAGACTCATTAACTGAGTATTAATATTTTCTTGCTACACTACAAGGTGAACATAGCTTCTTTGGATATCACCATGCATACGACCCCCCCTATTATCGCTTTACCGGATTTATCGCGGTCCGTTAGAATGAATGAAAGCACCTTCAAAAATGATGCGCTGGCTCAACCCGCAGTGGCACTTACTCAAACCACCGAGTCACTCATTCAACTACCCGATCAAAGCCGCTAATTACTGACTTGAATCAAGCCGAATATTTTCCTATATGCTTAAGCATAAGGAGGGCTTATGCCTGATATCACTATTTATTCTACCCCTATCTGTCCCTATTGTGTACGCGCCAAAAATTTGCTCAAACAAAAAGGCCAGAAATATAACGAAGTCGACGTATCTGATGATACGGAACGCCGTAAAATGATTGAACGTGCCGGTGGTCGTCAGACGGTGCCACAAATCTTTATTGGGGATCGCCATATCGGTGGTTTTGACGATTTAGCGGCCCTTGACCGTAAGGGTGAATTAGACGAATTATTAAGCGATTAAATTAATATTAATATAATTTAAAAACATCTCTGTTAGTATTTTGGATAATAAACTAAATAGCGAGCAGATAGATGTCTCCACCTATCAGGCCTGAACCCGTGGGTACCACTCAGCCTTTTCCAACTTCTGCTCACCCTCATATTTGGAGCAGTAAAAAGATAGTTCCTTCTTTAGAGCTTGAGATGTTTCTTGAAAGAGAAGATACGCGTTATCTATACGAAGCGCGTGGGCAGCAGGCCACATCCCTTGCTTTAACGCCAGAGCGTTGGGCTACCATTACACGCATTAATGCTGCTGTTAATGCGCGCGGAACCTATGTTTCGGACCCGGGCGAAGGGGACAGAATCTTAGGCGACCGCCACCAAACGCTTGCCGCTAATGATTGGAAAGGTGACTGTGAGGATTTCGCCCTACAGAAACAAAAAGACCTCATCGAGGCAGGCTTTCCACCGGAATCCGTATTGCTCGCCTATACCGATTCAGATAACTCTCTGCTGGCAATCCCAAAGACTCATGCCGTATTGATTGTACGCACCAACCTCGGTGACTTTGTGCTAGATAACGATGTAGGAGCATCGGAAGTCATGCACTGGCAAGATAATCCAAGAAACCGCATCCTTTCAATTCAGTCCGAAGAAAAGCCTGAGATTATGCATCGTGTCGTCCATACCACATCGTATGTGACACAAAGTGCGCAAGGTACTGGTGTTTCACAAATTCACCTCCAGCAAAAGGAGGATTCCGATTCCATTTATATCAATGGAAATATGCCAGCGGGTCAAACCTTTAGTGTTGGCCCCCTCGCCTGCACCTCTAGTCGCCCTCTTTTTTATAAGGCGCAGTCGCATGTGCGGTGGCCACATGATCAGCGCTACAGCGAAGTCGTGCTTAGTGTGGCTGGCAGTGGCGGTAAAGAGGAGAGGATTGATCTTTATGCGGAGCGCAACGGATACAACGGCAAATCCGCCGTCCTTAATGACACGTTCAAACTGCTGGGCGAGGCAGAGCGATCACCAGACGGCACAATAACGGTTACGCCTGCAACAGATGTCAGTGCAGCGGCCATACTGAACGAGTTTACCGCCATCAGGGATAAACTGATATCTCTCGGTGTCTCTTGCAATGGCTCCACCACACCGGAGATCACCGCCGATGGGGTACAAGTCATAGCAAAACTTAATGTACACAGCATTGGCATAGGTCTAGGCAGTTACGCCTCAGCAATGGTGAACGAGCCCGATTCGACTGTGGCCTTTTCTGTCACGAAGTCCCTCGACGTTATCCCCGAATTACCGGAAGCCCTCCCGGCACCGCGCACTCCACCAAAAGCTATCAACCCTGAACAAACTCCATCAGCTCAGCACTAGGAATCCATATTTCGTGCCATTTTGGCCACAACTTGTCCCCCTCTCTGTGAATAAATCCCTTAAACCTCATCAATATCATTGTTTTTTTGTGGCGACCGGCCCTGCGCCATTTATACTGGGCATTGTGTTTGGATAAATAAGCAAAAAGATCATACCGGCAAGCGTAAGAATGCAGCACAAAATGTGCGCACATAAGAGGTTGGTATGGTTTGGTGGTTAATGTCTGCGTATAATCCGTTTATGCCCTTCGCCTTGGGCATGGCGGGCGTGTCAGACGAACAGGATAAACAAATAACGTCATCTGCTTCTGCCCCTGCTCAGGCGCACATGCACTCGCTTGCCCAGCATGGGCTGCAAGCCTGCTGCGTGTGGTCCGAGGGCGAAGGCTTCCATCATTTTTCCGATAACTGGACGAAGGTCACCGGCCAAATGCCATCCGATTGCATGAGCAATCATTGGGAAGAATCCATGCATCCCGACAGCCGCCGCGAATTTGATCTGGCGCTGGCCGATTTATTCTCACCCGACCCATGCGAAACCATCGACCATGTCACCATCGAATGCCAGATTGCGCGTGGTGATGGCTATTGGAGCTGGCAGCAACTCACGCTGATTCCCATGCCTGCCCATCATCAGCGCAGTGTCTCGGTGCTGGTATGCGACATCACGCAGCAGCGCCAATTGCAAGACACGGCTGCCGCCGCCTTGCGCGAATCGGCACATGCCACGCAAAGCCGTGCCTCATTCCTCTCCAGCATGAGCCATGAGCTGCGCACCCCGCTGAATGCTATTTTAGGCTTTGCGCAAATGCTCGAGGGTCCCGCCAAAATGGAGCCACAACAGGCGCTCGAATACCTCACCTATATCCGCGAAAGCGGCGAAGACCTGCTCACCAAAATCAATGATTTGATCGAAATTTCGAACATCGATGCGCATTGCGCCAAGCTGCATGAAGAACCGCTGAATTTATGCGATATTATCCATGCCTCATTGGAAATGAGCAGCCATACGGCATTTGCGCGCTCGGTCAGCATTGCACAAGACATTCAGGTGCCGCAATTGGTGCTGCAGGGCGATCGCGCCAAGCTGATTCATATCATCAATCATTTGCTCACCAATGCGATTCGTCATTCCGCCATCGGCGAAAGCGTGCATATTCGCGCCAATGCCTCGATGCGCGACGGGTTGTTTTTAAGCATACAAGACAAAGGCTGCGGCATTGCTCCCGGCCAGCTGCGCAATATCCAGCAAGCGCTGCAAGCGCGGCAGCCTTATTATTCCACCGATATCGGCAATGTCGGGCTGGGCCTGTCCATTGCCAAGGAATTTGCCGAGCTGCATGGTGGCCGCCTCACCATCGAAAGCGTGGCTCAACACGGCACCATCGTGACCATGCAATTACCGCCTGCGCGTATTCTCAGCTTATCTGCCCGAGTCAAACCCAAAGCCAAAAAAGAACTGGCCTAGCGCTTTTTGCGCGCCTTGCACTCCGGCATCGCATCGCATACATTAAACCCCATGTCCGATCTGCAACATTGTATTCTGCATGCCGCGCTGCCCAACATTGTGTTTGACGGCTGGAGCATGGCTACGCTCGAGAAAGCCGCCGAATCCATTGGTCTGCCGCGTGCCGATGCACAACGGGCCTTTCCCAAAGGTGTAATGGAATGCCTCGATTATTTCACCGCCGAGGCCGATGCCAATATGGTGCAATCGCTCGAGCAAGATTACACCCTTACTGAGATGAAAATCCGTGATCGCATTGCCGCTGCCGTCATGGTGCGCTTACGCCAAAACCAGCCCCACCGCGAGGCCATCCGCCGCGCGCTGGCCTTCTATGCCCTGCCTTGGAATGCCCCCGCTTTGCTGCATTCTGCCTATCGCACGGTGGATGCGATGTGGCGCGCCTGCGGCGACAACTCTACTGATTTTAATTTCTACACCAAGCGCGCCCTGCTTGCCAAAATCTATGCCAGCACGCTCTATGTCTGGCTCGATGATGATTCGCCCGATTTAACCGAAACCCAAGCTTTCCTTCACCGCCGTATCGACAATGTGATGCAAATCCAAAAAGCTAAATTCAAAATCAAAAGCTGGTTTGGCAAAACGGCTTAAGCCTTGGTGCGCTCGAATTCAGGCGCTCTCAAAATAGCCGCATCGGCGGTGTTAATCCCATAATAAAGCACCGAGCCTGAAATCATCGAAATAGTGCGGAATTTCTGGAAGCGTAGCTTGGCAATCTTGTCCTGCATCAGCTCCATCAGCACTTCAGTATGCAGGCAGCAATCGCCATTTTCCTCCAGCACCAAATCGCAGGCTTCCATCTCCGGCACCGCGCCATAATAATTGGGTAGCTTGTAATTTTTCTTTTGCACCCGCACCATCGCCAAATCACTCACCCGCTGTTCGGGGCGATAGTCCTGATAGTCCTTAATGTCATTAATGCGCCGGTAATTGAGGCTTTTCTTCAGCCACACCTGAAAATCGGATGTGGTAACCTTGGTCATCTCCACACCAAACAACCCGCTGTCATTGCAAATGGTAAAGTCCGGCCCCTCGCCCTGCCGGTTCTTGATAAAATCCACCGGAAAGCTGAACAGCCCGTGCGATTTGAGAATCGCGAAATATTGAATCAGGCACGCCACTTCAATTTTATCCTGCTCTTCGAGCGAGGCATGAATCAGCTCGTCGAAACAGGCATCGACTTCCTTTTCCGAGTAAACACTACGAAAAAATATCGGGCGCATTTGTGGAGTATAGCAGATCTTATGGCTCATTTCATGCGCTACCTTCATTAAACCGTCACCCAATACGGTTACAATTATCTACCGCTTCCTCGGCGCGCTAAGCTAAGCCTAAGCCAACAGCTGATGGTGCGCTAAAACATAAAAGGGCGCTGTAACCACAGCGCCCTTCACTTTGTATAACAGTATTAGATACTGTTAACTCGTATGACATGGGGTACAACAATAATAACACCCATTAGATTGATGATAATGTTTTTTTGCCTCACGCACGGCCGCATGGCATGAGTCGTGTTCACCCAAATATATGCGGTTTTCGGGAGCGGGTAGCCATGAGCATGACGAGGCATGCACCTCATGATCCCCATTATATTGTGCGTTTTTATTAACGTAGTACTTTGCCATAGATAACTCCTTCTGTCTGGCGTTAAACACAGAAGCAACAGTGTTGCACCTACAGAAGAAGAGTGATAAAAAGGAAGTCTCACGTTCACTTTCACTCTTTTGCTGAAGGTGAATTGCTGGGGGTTGCTTCAGAGTGACCCCCAGCAAAACTCTTCGGTCTATTCTTCCAAGCTAAAGGAAGGTTTTACCTTTTTCTTACTTTCGAAGCATTTATAAGATTCTTCTACTTCATGCCGCAGCATGGCGAATATTTTGTCTACATGCTCGTCTGTGTAGTCATAATTAGATGTGTTTGATAGGTTACCGATCAGCCGAATATGCTTGATTGCATTATTCACTCGCCTATTCGCTAGGCGGATGAATTTCTGACGATCTGATTCAGTTATATTCTCATCCATACAAACTTACATACACTAGGGCTTCGTATGGCGCAACGAGAAAGCGCTGCTATTAACAAGAAAAGGAACGCCATCACCACTTGAATATTGTACATTTTTAATATCTACGATCACAACAAGAACAAATCATTGTAAATCAGCTATTTGCTGTCATCACATGTGAATCACTTTGCCATACGCATCGAGCACCGACTCATGCATCATCTCTGACAGCGTCGGGTGCGGGAACACGGTGTGCATCAAATCGGCTTCCGTGCCTTCCATCGTCATGGCAATCGCATAGCCCTGAATCATCTCGGTCACTTCCGCGCCCACCATATGTGCGCCCAGCAGCTCACCAGTTTTGGCATCAAAAATGGTTTTCACCATGCCTTCCGGCTCGCCCAGCGCAATCGCCTTGCCATTGCCGATGAAGGGGAAACGACCCACCTTAATGTCATAGCCCTTATCTTTGGCGGCTTTTTCCGTCAGCCCCACGCTTGCCACCTGCGGGCGGCAATAGGTGCAACCCGGAATCAGATTCGTTTTCAGCGGATGCACGTCTTTTTTAGCGATTTTTTCGACGCAGATCACCGCCTCATGGCTGGCCTTATGCGCCAGCCACGGTGCGCCCGTCAAATCCCCAATCGCATAAACACCCGCTTCATGCGTTTGCGAATATTCATCGACAATAATATGTGTTTTCTCCACCTTCACCTTGGTGCCTTCCAGCCCGATGCCTTCGACATTACCCACAATGCCCACCGCCAAAATCACGCGGTCAAAGGTTTCCACCTTCTCCTTGCCGTCTTTATCTTTCAGCGTCGCTTTCACATTGGTTTTGCTTTTGTCGAGCTTGGTCACATTGGTGCTGGTCAACACTTTCATGCCTTGTGACTCAAATGATTTTTTCACGAATTTGGAAATCTCTTCGTCTTCCACCGGCACCACGCGATCCATCACCTCAACCAGCGTCACATCCGCGCCCATATTCAGGTAAAAACTCGCAAACTCTGACCCAATCGCGCCGGAGCCGATCACCAGCAGTTTTTTCGGCATCACATCCGGCACCATCGCCTCACGGTAGGTCCATACCAGCTTACCATCCGGCTCCAAGCCCGGCAGGCTGCGTGCGCGTGCGCCCGTGGCCAAAATAATATGCGCGGCTTCGACGTCAGCGATCTTCTTTTTATCCGCACCCGTCACGCTCACCTTGCCTTTGCCAGCCAGTGCGCCATGCCCGTCATACACGGTCACTTTGTTTTTCTTCATCAGCGCGCCAATGCCTTTGGTCAGCTGCGCCGACACATCACGCGAGCGTTTCACCACTTTTTTCAAATCAAACGACACCTCTTTCGCGCTCATCCCATATTGATCGAGATGGTTCAGCAGATGGAAAATCTCCGCATTGCGCAGCAGCGCCTTGGTCGGAATACAGCCCCAGTTCAGGCAGATCCCGCCCAGATGCTCGCGCTCAATAAGCGCCACCTTCATGCCCAGCTGGCTCGCACGAATCGCCGCCACATAGCCACCCGGACCACCACCAATTACCACCACATCAAATTTATCGGTCATCGTTTTTCCTTCTCGTTTACCCCGTCATTCCCGCAAAAGCGGGAATCTTAATTCTTGTCATGCCTTGTTCATCACGGCATCCGGCCTTAAAGCCCAGACCCCGTCATGCGACGGGGTGACGGTTATTACACAAACATCAACACCGGCTGCTCAATATATTGCTTAAACAGCTGCAGATATTCCGCGCCGAGCGCACCATCCACCGCGCGGTGATCCACTGACAACGTCACCTTCATCACATTCACCACGGTAAACTCACCATTGCGGCGCACGACTTTTTCCTCGCCGCTGCCAATGGCTAAAATACACGCCTGCGGCGGGTTCACAATCGCGCCGAATTGCTGGATGCCATACATGCCCAGATTAGAAATGCTGAATCCACCGCCCTGATATTCTTCCGGCTTCAGCTCACCTTTGCGGGCGCGGCCAGCCAGCGATTTCATTTCCGATGAAATCTGCGGCAACGACTTTTGATCCGCATTGCGCACGATCGGCGTAATCAGCCCGCCGTCAATCGCCACCGCCACCGACACATCGACATTGTTATACTGAATGATCGCATCGTCATACCATGATGCATTCGCCTCCGGCTTATCGCGCAGCGCACAGGCCACGGCCTTGATCACCATATCATTCACCGACACCTTATACGCAGGCGGATTACCCTTGCCCGCGCGGGCTTCGGCTTGTGCGTTCAGCTGCGCGCGTACATTCAGCAGTGTATCGATCTCGCATTCCACCGTCAGGTAAAAATGCGGAATCTGTTGCTTGGATTCGGTCAGACGTTTGGCCACGGTTTTACGCATCGACGAATTCGGCACCTTGACCATCTCCACCGGATGACGGCGTACCGCGCCACCACCTGCGCCACCGCGCAGGAGCGCTTCTTCAATGTCCGATTTCACGATCCGCCCATGCGGGCCGGTGCCGGGCACACGTCCCAGATGAATGCTGTTTTTCTCCGCCAGACGTTTCGCCAGTGGCGACGCCTTCGCGCGGCTGCCGCTTTGCACCTGTCCACCCGTTGCGGCTTTCACCGGCACGTCCGGCGCTTTGGTCGCCTGCGCCACCGGTGCCGCTGCTGCCGTCGCAGGTGCATCAGCATCTTTTTTCTTATCTGGACTCTGAACTCCGGACTCTGAACTCTTCGCCGCCTTCGGCTCTTCCTTGGGTTTCCAATTCGCAATGGCTTTTTTGTCCTCGCCCTCCGCCAGCAGTAGCGCGATCACCGCGTTGACCTTTACGCCCTCAGTGCCAGCGGCCACGACGATTTTACCCAGCACGCCTTCATCAACGGCTTCGACTTCCATCGTTGCTTTGTCGGTTTCGATTTCGGCGATCACATCACCGGCTGACACTTTATCGCCCTCCTTTTTTACCCATTTGGCGAGGTTGCCCTCGGTCATGGTCGGGGAGAGTGCGGGCATGGTAATTTCAATTGGCATAGTGTCCTCTTGTGCGAATAATCATCATTAATCTTTTAATTCAAAACTCACCGTGGCAGTGGCATTAATCCGCTGCTCGCCAGCAGGCGGGGCCATGGCGGCATCGGCGGCAAAGCCTTCGGCTTTTGCGGCACGCATCATTATCGGCTGCGGGCGGTCATGCTGTGCGCTGCCTTCAGAAATCTGCAATACGCGCCCCAGTTTTTCATTCATACGGCTCGCCATCTTTTCGGCCTTTGCGCGCGCATTGTCCAGCGCCTCCAGCATCACCTCCTGCGTGGCCGACTGCTCATCATCCACACTATATTGCAGGCCACCCATATTATCAAATCCGGCACCCACCAGCGCTTGCATCAGCTCGCCGGTTTTGCTCATATCCTTGATGGTGATTTTGACGGCTGTTAACGCGTGGTAATGCTCGAAAATTTGTTTGCCTTCATTGTAAATATAGCTGGGCTGCAGCAACGCATAATTGGTTTTGAGGTATTTTTTGTCGATGCCCATTTTAGCGCTTAGCGCATAGAGTTTTTCCAGCTTGGCATCCATCTCCTTTTTGGCGGTGGCTGCTTCGCGGTTTTTGCTTTCCACCGTCACATCAATGCTGGCCATATCCGGCACCATATCACGGTGGGCTTGTCCTTGCACCGTAATCATACGCACCACGTCATCGGCGTGTGCCGTTATCGGCAGCAAGGTAATCAGGCTTGCGATCAGTATATGTTTCATGCGCTCACTCCTTCGATGCTGCGGCGTGTGACCACCAGCGTTTTACACATTTTATCATGCAGCCCTTGTTTGCGTGTGTCAAAGGCGACCATGATAAATCCTATCATCAACAGCACCGCCGAGACGCCTTTCGCGCCGTGGCGCGCCAGCGACTGACTGAAAGATAACTGCCGCCCCTGCTCATCAATTACCACCAGACCGAGCACCCATTTGCCGGGCGTGCCGCGTAAGCGCGAGGCGGTAGCGAGTGTTTCATAAAGCGCCACAAATATCAGCACTGCAATCAACATCATCACCAATATCGCAAAAATCTCAAGCAATTGCCCATATTGTTCCTGCGCGCTTTGATGCTGCTGCGTGCCATCGCTCAGCAGCTGTTGCATTTGCTCGGGTGTTAGCTCCTGCGATTGCATTTGCGCGGTCAGCGTATTGATTTGCTCGGATAGTTTGGTCAGTGCCGCAAAGCCGGGGTCTTGCCCCTGTGTATCGCCGCCGGTTGCGTTATACTCATTCAACAGGCCCGAAATATCCTGCTGGTCTTTAGCGCCTTGCGCTTGCGTAAGTAGCGCTTCCAGATCGGTGCCTGGCATCAGCACCATAGCCATTCCCTGCACTATAAAACCGGTCACCAACGAGAGGATTACCACATCGATGATGGCTGCCAGTGTTCTAGACCAAAAGCCTGCATAGTGCATGGCCACCCCTTACGCTGCTTTACCTGCGGGATAACACACATCCATCGCAGCCGCGACTACATCATCCACCGATGGCAGCGCCATCTTTTCCAGATTCGCAGCATAAGGTAACGGCACGTCTTTGCCGGTCACGCGCACCATCGGCGCATCCAGATCATCGAAGCAATCTTCCATGGCTATCGCCGCGATTTCAGACCCGATGCCCGCCACCGGCCAGCCTTCTTCGACGGAGATCAGGCGATGGGTTTTACGCACCGAATCAATAATCGCCTGTTTATCAAGCGGGCGAATCGTGCGCAAATCAATCACCTCGGCGCTAATGCCTTTTTTGGCCAGTGCTTCCGCTGCATCGAGCGCATATTTCACGCAAATAGAGAATGCCACAATCGTCACATCGGTACCGGCGCGTTTAATCGCGGCTTTGCCAATCGGCACGATATGATCATCGCCGTCAGGCACATCAAAGCTCCAGCCATAGGTGATTTCATTTTCCAAAAACACCACCGGATTCGGATCGCGGATTGCCGCTTTGAGCAGGCCTTTCGCATCCGCCGCGTCATACGGCGCGATCACTTTCAAGCCCGGAATATGCGCGTACCAGCTGGCATAGCACTGGCTGTGCTGCGCGCCCACGCGTGATGCCGCGCCATTGGGCCCACGAAACACAATCGGGCAGCGGATTTGTCCGCCCGACATATAGTTGGTTTTGGCAGCGGAATTGATGATCTGGTCAATGGCCTGCATGGCGAAATTCCATGTCATAAATTCAACCACGGGCTTGAGGCCTTTCATCGCCGCGCCCACGGCCAGCCCTGCAAAGCCATGCTCGGTAATGGGTGTATCAATCACGCGATCAGCACCAAACTCCTGCAGCAGCCCTTCGGTCACCTTATACGCACCCTGATATTCAGCGACTTCTTCGCCCATCACAAACACGTCTTTATCGCGGCGCATTTCTTCCGCCATCGCATCACGCAGTGCTACTCGGATTGTTGTTTCTGTCATAGGTTTTAGTCCTTAGGTTTTAGGTTTTAGGTTTTAGGTTTTAGCCAACTTTATATTATTTTGAGCAAGGCTTCCTTTTAGTCCGTGAAGCATTTTTGTAATCTCTTCTGACAACTCAAGCAATGTATGCAGCTCTGCTTCTGATATATATCCGGGTTTGGCAGATAACATCATTTGTGTTTCCAATTCAGCAATGGAGCCTCTGGCGATATTCAAGTGGTAGACAAAATCCTTCTCAGAGTGGCGCGACCGACCTTCTGCTATGTTAGAGGAAACCGAAATTGCCGAGCGTTGAATCTGTGATACCAGCACGTAGCGTTGTGCTTCGGGAAATTGTGCCGTAAGCGCAAAGGATTGATCTGCTAGATCCATCGCCTTCTGCCACACCTTCAAATCTCTGTACGATTGTACCATTTGCTAAAACCTAACTGCTAAAACCTAACTGCTAAACCGTAATATCCGTCCACAGCTCCGTTGCATCCGGCTCGGGTGAATCCTTGGCGAATTCGGCGGCGGCGTTGACGATATCTTTGATTTTCTTGTCGATCGCCTTCAACTCATCTTCTGTTACCTTATGCTCTTTTTGCAAAAGCATGCTTAGATTATTGATGCAATCATTACCGGTTTTGTAGCTCTCGACCTCTTCCTTGGTGCGGTATTTGGCCGGGTCAGACATCGAGTGGCCGCGATAGCGATAGGTTTTAATTTCCAGCAACATCGGGCCTTTACCGGAGCGCACATAGTCACACGCCTCCACACCTGCTTTGTATACTTCGGTCACGTCCATCCCATTAACCTGCATACCGCGAATGCCGAAAGGCTCGCCATGCTTGTATAATTCGCTGGAGGAGTGCGAGCGCTTGACGCTCGTGCCCATCGCATATTCGTTATTTTCGATTACAAAAATAATTGGCAGTTTCCACAGCGCCGCCATATTATAGGCCTCATACACTTGCCCCTGATTGGCTGCGCCGTCGCCGTAATAACAGAAATTCAGTTTGCCATCTTTGTTATATTTATGGGCAAATGCGAGCCCTGCGCCCAACGGCACGCTGGCGCCCACAATCCCATGGCCACCATAAAAATGACGCTCAACGGAGAACATGTGCATCGAGCCGCCCTTGCCCTGTGAAATGCCGGTCGCGCGGCCCGTCAGCTCGGCCATGATAATTTTGGGGTCAATGTCGCAGGCGATCATGTGGCCATGGTCGCGGTAGGTGGTGATCACGCTATCGCCTTCCTCGCTGGCAGCCTGCAGGCCCGTTACCACCGCTTCCTGACCGATATATAAATGGCAGAATCCACCGATCAATCCCATGCCGTAAAGCTGGCCGGCCTTTTCCTCGAAGCGGCGGATTTTAAGCATGCGCTCATACATCGCTAACAGCTTTGGCTTGTCTAATGTTGCCGTTTTTTTGTCTTTAATATTGACCACGGTGTCTTTACTTTTCGTCGCTGCTTTCGCCATAGTATCTCCCGATTATGTTGCGGCGCACAATAAATGCTGTTTGGATGACAAGCCGCTGTTCTACAATACTCACGATTTAACTCAAGTAAAAATCGCGCAAAGCCGCAGCCCGCTTATGTTGCAGCGCACAAAAAGGAATCGGGGCCTTGCGCATAACATGCTATTTTATCAGCACCACCACTTCGCCTTCATTCACCCCGCCGAGCATGCGGCGCACCTGTTCATCGAGCAAATCAAGGTCCAGTGAATCATCGCGCAAATGCGATACTTTTAGCTCCAGCGATTCACGCTGCGTGCGGGTGGTTGCCAGCTCTTGGGTGATATTCTCCAGCATGCGCGTATCGCGCAGCCACGCATACAGCCCGCGCTCGCCATGCATGGCATGAAAACCCAAATACAAAAATCCCAGCATGAATAAAAGCGGGCGCAAAAAGACACGCGGCGTCCGGCGCGGCGCGACTTTAGCGGCCTGTCCTGCTTTTGGAGTAACGGTAACGCGACGGGTCATGGCGACTCATGATGAGAGGTTATGTCGCTCGCCTGAATTTATTATTGTTTTGTGATATTATACGCATTTTTTGAGGATTCGCAACCGGCTAAGGGGCAAAAGCCGCGCCTTTTGTCCCCTGCAGGACAGCAAATGCTTATAAATTTCATCGGTATTGCTTTATTGCAACAACACCGAGATGCTTAACGACGGATGGCCGCACCGGTGTAAATCGCCAGATCGCCTAGCTCTTCTTCGATGCGCAGCAGCTCGTTATATTTGGCCAAACGGTCAGAGCGTGAGAGCGAGCCGGTTTTGATCTGGCCGCAATTGGTAGCCACCGCAATATGCGCGATGGTGCTATCCTCGGTTTCGCCCGAGCGGTGCGACAATACCGCACTATAGCCCGCACGTTGCGCCATTTCCACCGCTTGCAATGTCTCGCTCAGCGTGCCGATCTGGTTTACTTTCACCAAAATTGAGTTGGCCAGCCCGTCTTTGATGCCTTGCGCCAGAATAGCCGGATTGGTGACAAATAAATCATCGCCCACTAGCTGAATTTTATCGCCCATTAAATTGGTGATGATTTTCCATCCGGCGTGGTCATCCTCGGCCATCGCGTCTTCGATCGAAATAATCGGATAGCGCGCCACCAAGTCTTCATAGTATTTCACCATGCCTTCGTCATCGAGCGTTTTTCCCTCGCCGGATAGCACATATTTACCATCTTTATGAAACTCGCTTGAGGCTGCATCCAGTGCCAGCGCGATATCCTCGCCCGCCTGATAGCCCGCCGCTTTGATCGCTTTCATAATGAATCCCAGCGCCGCATCGGCGGATTCGATATTGGGCGCAAAGCCGCCTTCATCGCCCACATTGGTATTCAGCCCCGCATCCTGCAATTGTTTCTTCAATGCATGGAACACTTCTGCACCCATACGGATTGCGTCGCTCATGCTATCAGCTGAGAGCGGCATAATCATGAATTCCTGAATATCAATAGGGTTGTCGGCATGCGCGCCGCCATTGATGATATTCATCATCGGCACCGGCAGGCGGTGAGCATAGGCGCCACCCAAATAGCGATAGAGCGGTAAGCCGGTGCTGGCCGCGGCGGCGCGCGCGGTGGCCAGCGATACACCAAGCATCGCATTCGCACCCAAACGCCCCTTATTATCAGTGCCATCCAGCTCAATCAGGCTCATATCGATATGCAGCTGATCGGTGGCGTCAAAGCCTGCCAGCGCGTCGGCAATTTCGCCATTCACATTGGCCACAGCCTTTAGCACGCCTTTGCCGTTATAGCGTTTTTTGTCGCCATCCCGTAGCTCAAGGGCTTCATGCTTGCCGGTCGATGCGCCGCTGGGCACTGCCGCACGCCCCACCGTGCCATCTTCCAGATGCACATCGACTTCCACCGTGGGGTTGCCCCGGCTATCAATAATTTCGCGTCCGTGAATATGTAGAATGGCGGTCATGGCTATCTCCTGTTTGCGCGAAACCTAGGAGATTATGCGTCAGCAATCAATGGGAATTATGGCGTTGCTTTGCCAGTTGCTTAACAGGTGTTGCTCCGCCACCAGCCCGCACTTGCATTTCAGGAGCAGCTTGCAGCTTCGCCTGCTCGAGCGCCGCTTCCATGTCAAACATTTGCAAATCGCCTAAAAGTGGTAGCGTGAAAGCCCCGCCATTGGGATGACTAAACGCTATCTGTCCCTCTTTACCGTCCTTAGCGGCGGTTTGCGCTACCTTCCAGCCCTTTTCGGCCAAATCATCCAGCACCTTAAATTGTTGTTCATATAGCTCATCATGCTGCTTGCGTAACGCTTCCAACGCGTAAATGGTCTCATTGGCAATCGTTTCATTAGGCGGAGTCAGCGGTAAGTCAGCTTGGATATGATAAAATGGATATAGCCCTTGCAATTATCGCTACGAATTTTGGCAGGATCAAAATATTTTGCCATCTTAATCTATGACCTTATAAGAGCCGGACTCATACTGTCCTCACTTTGTGAAAAGTCTGTCTTAATGCTCTTCCATGACAATCTGATGACGTTTCTGAGACGAAATAAAGAAGACTGTGCCCATTGCGTTTAAAGGCTTAACATGTGACAGATCATGAAAGCATGATGTGGATTGAAAAACAAACATCATGATTGCGTCTAGAGGCTATAAGCTTATGAAGCCTGTGTTTTAATCAACGCATCCAACGCTTTCAGCCGCTCAAGCAGGCTTTCCATTTCATGCAGCGGAATCATATTTGGGCCGTCGGAGGGCGCGTTATCCGGGTCTTGATGCGTTTCCATGAATAATCCGGCCACGCCTACTGCAATCGCCGCGCGAGCTATGACCGGCGCAAATTCGCGCTGGCCGCCGCTCGATGTGCCCTGCCCGCCGGGCTGTTGCACGGCGTGAGTGGCGTCCATAATCACCGGATAACCGGTTTGCTGGTTCATAATCACGAGGCTGCGCATATCCACCACCAGTGTATTATAGCCAAAGCTGGCGCCACGCTCGGTCAGTGCAATGCGCTCATTACCCGACTCAGCCACTTTGGCGGCTACATTAGTCATGTCCCACGGCGCTAAAAACTGCCCTTTTTTGATATTCACCACCGCGCCCGTTTCGGCAGCGGCTATCAGCAAATCGGTTTGGCGGCATAAAAATGCCGGTATTTGCAGCACATCCACCACGCTCGCGACTTGTGCACATTGCTCGCGCTCATGAATGTCGGTCAGCATCGGCACGCCGAATTCCTTTTTTAAATCGGCAAACACGTCCAGCGATTTTTCCAGCCCCATGCCGCGCTTGCCCTTCAGGCTAGTGCGGTTGGCCTTATCAAAGCTCGATTTGTAAATAAAAGGAATGCCCAGTTTTTGCGTGATTTCGACCAGCTTGCCACACATATCAAACGCATGCTCGCGTGATTCCATCTGGCATGGGCCTGCAATCAGCACAAAGGGTTTGTCATTGGCCAGAGTAATATTTTGAATGGATACGCGTTTTTGCATGCCGATTATGTAAGCGAAATCCGATGATTTGTCACGCTGAGTTTTGGCATCATTTTTGCTTAATTCATAGCATCACGCTTGATAAGGAGGCCATGTCATGACCAGTATTTCAGGGCTTTTAGCCCCCTCAACCGGTCAAAAAGACGAGCAGGCATTGTTGCGCCGCTCGGCAGAAAATGCCCCAGCGTCTGGATTATCGGTTAATTTTGCCCAGATGCTGGCAAATGTCGGTGATGAGCAATCGACCAAAGAAGTGCTGGAGCAAAAGCGCGACCCCAACAAGCCCGCCAAAGCATCGGTGGTGCAGGAATTTTTAGACTATATGGCCAAAAGCCCTGCCGAGCGTTTGCGCGATCAGATTTTAGGCGAAAAAGGCCTCACCGAGGAAGATGTCGAAGCGTTGCCGCCCGAAAAGCGCGCCGCACTCGAAGAAGAAATCGCGCAGCGCATCAAAGACTATCTGACCGAGTCGGCGTCTGGTGACATTGAAGAGCAGGCCGAAGCGCGCATAGCCGCCATCATCAATGAAACCTACAGCATGCTGAATAAACCAGCAGAAGCTGAGGATGAGGCCTTGCCTTTGATTGGTTAGCGTTTGCTATCCTTGGCCGCCTTCACAAAAGCGGCGAATAAAGGATGCGCGGCATAGGGCCGTGATTTAAATTCGGGATGAAACTGCACGCCGATAAAAAACGGATGATCGGGAATTTCGATAATCTCGGGCAAATGCCCCCCTGGCGACAGGCCGGAAAACAGCGCGCCAGTCTTTTCCAGATCGGGGATATAGGCGGTGTTCACCTCATAGCGGTGGCGGTGGCGTTCAGAGATTTTCTTTTTGCCATAAATTTTATGCGCCAGACTGCCGCTTTTCAGCTCGCAATCATAAGAGCCCAGCCGCATGGTGCCGCCCAAATCCGTATCTTTATTGCGTGTTTCCAGCACATTGCCACGCATCCATTCGGTCATCAGCCCCACCAACGGGCCGCGCTCATCTTCATGCTCAATGGGACCGAATTCGGTCGAGTAGGCGTCCTTCAATCCCAATAAATTACGCGCCATTTCGATGCACGCAATCTGCATGCCCAAACAAATACCCAGATACGGAATTTTATGCGTACGCGCATAGGTTACGGCTTTGATTTTGCCCGCCACCCCATGCTCACCAAACCCACCGGGCACCAAAATCGCATCCACATCGGCGAGTTTTTTATCGATATCCTTTTTCTCAAAATCGCGTGCATTCACCCAGCGCACTTTCACCTTCAACTGGTGCTGAATGCCCGCATGGTCGAGTGCTTCGGTGAGTGATTTATAGGTATCGCCGATGCTGGTATATTTGCCCACCATCGCAATGGTCACTTCGCCTTTGGGGCTATCGCTGTTAGTAACAATCTTATCCCATTTGCTCAGATCAATCGGCAGTTTCGATTTCATATTAAAATGGCGTAAGACCTGTTTGTCGAGGCCCTCTTCATGCAACAGGCGCGGCACCACGTAAATGGAGCGCGCATCGAGCGCCTGAATCACATTTTCTTCTTTCAAATTACAGAACAAGCCAATCTTGCGGCGCTCAGACAGCGGTATTTCACGGTCAGCACGGCATAGCAATATATCAGGCTGAATACCAATCGAGCGTAGTTCTTTGACACTATGTTGCGTCGGTTTGGTTTTCAGCTCTTTCGCCGCTGCGATATAGGGCACCAGCGTCACATGCAAATACAGCACGCGGTCAGCTCCTAAATCATTGCGCAATTGCCGAATCGCCTCAAAGAAGGGCAGCCCTTCAATATCGCCCACGGTGCCACCAATTTCACACAGTACAAAATCTTCATCGGTGGTGTCTTTTAAAATAAAATCTTTAATCAGATCGGTCACATGCGGAATCACCTGCACGGTGCCGCCCAGATAATCCCCGCGGCGCTCTTTGCTTAGCAAGAGCGAGTAAATCCGTCCCGTCGTCACATTATCGGTTTTTTTGGCGTCCACATCGGTGAAGCGTTCATAATGGCCCAAATCCAGATCGGTTTCGGCCCCGTCTTCGGTCACAAATACTTCGCCATGCTGCGTGGGGTTCATGGTTCCCGGATCGACATTCAGATAGGGGTCAAGTTTGCGAAGTCGGGTTTTGAAGCCGCGCGCCTGAAGCAGCGCTGCAAGGGATGCGGCAGAAAGGCCTTTGCCCAGTGATGAAACCACGCCGCCTGTAATAAAGATGTATCGCGTCATGGGAGGCCGTTAAACCACAGTTATTCTGGCTTGGCTAGCGCATAATTGGCTTTGATCGTTTTTATTATTCGGCCACCGGTACGGCTGGTGCTTCTGCCTCTGCCGGTACTTCTGCCGCGGGCTCAGTCGCAGCACCTTCAGCGGGCGCAGCATCGGGTGAGCCAGCAGGTTCCACGGCAGGGCCATCGGGTTCAATGGTTTTTTCTTCTACCGCCTGTTTCACGGGGCTCAGCGCTCCTGCAGCTTCGATCTGATCGACCAACGATATATTGGCGCGGTTTGCGGCCATGATCGATAAAAACAAGCTATTAAGAATAAATAACGTGGCCAAAATGGCTGTGGCCCGGGTCATCAGGTTGGCAGTCTGGCGGCCAGAGAGAAAGTTAGAGCCCGAACCGCTGCCAAGGCCAAACCCGTCGGAATCGCTGCGCTGAATCAGCACAATACCGATCAATGCAACGGCAATGAACACATGGATAATTAAAAATACCTGTTCCATTTATTCTTTCTTTCGTTTTAGCGCTGTCATTCCCGCAAAAACGGGTAGACAGCTCAAGAAGCCGCCGCAACAATCTGCGCGAAGCTTATTCCGTCAAGGCTTGCGCCCCCCACCAGCAACCCGTCAACCCCGTCTACTGACAGGAAATCGCGCGCATTATCCGGTTTAACCGAGCCTCCATACACCACCGGTGCAGGCTTGTGAAGCCGTTTTTTAATCCCCGCATGGATCGCGCCCACCTCATCAGGGCAGGGTGTATGCCCCGAGCCGATAGCCCAAACCGGCTCATAGGCGATGATGATATCACCTTCTGGCACCGATTCATCGAGCTGGCGCGCCAAAACGGCTTGGGTACGTTTATCCTTATATTCCGCCTCGCTTTCGCCGATGCAGATAATCGGCGTCAGCCCGTGGCGCAGCGCCGCGCTGGCCTTGGCTTTGATTTGCGCATTGGTTTCGCCGTGATACAGCCGCCGCTCGGAATGGCCCACAATCACATAGCCACAGCCCGAGCGTTTCAGCATATCCGCTGATATCTCGCCCGTAAAAGCCCCTTTATCTTCGCCGTGGCAATCCTGCCCGCCGAGTTGAATGGGGGTGTTGGTCAGCACCATTTGCGCGGCGGCAAGCTGGGTAAAGGGTGGGCATAGCACTACCTCCACCGCGTCGTTGGTGCAGGCGACCGTCACCGCCTGTGTCCACACAGGCAGCGCAGGTGCGTGCATTTTCCAATTGGCGATAATCGTCGTTTGCGTCATGGCATGAGGGTTAGCACAGCTTCGTATCAGAATCCAGCATGCGAATAACAAGCCTGAATGATTTTGACATTTAAGCCCGCTGGTGTATCAGTCGCAGGGTTTAACGTCATTCTTTCTTAATAAGGGGCTGCCATGCTTTCATCCTTACGTTCCATGTCACAGGGCATTGTTGCCAAAATTTTGTTGGTTTTTTTGATGCTCAGCTTTGCGGTATGGGGGATTGGCGATATTTTCCAAGGCGGCTCACAAAGCGCCGTTGCAACCGTAGAAGGCAATAAAATCACCGTGAGTGAGCTCAACGCCCTCATCAGTCGCCTCGAGCAAAATTACCCCGAAATCACTGCCGATGTCGCCACAGACCCTGCTTTTCGCGCAGAAGTGCTGAATAACCTCATCAATGATGAGTTGCTGCGCTTAGAGGGCGAAGCATTGGGGCTTTCATTCTCACAGGATGCGCTGGCAAAAGTCACCGCGCGTAATCCGATGTTTCAAAAGGCAGGCGGCGGCTTTGACCGCAATTTATTTTTGCTGACCCTGCAACAAAATAATCATACCGAACAATCCTATTTAGCGCGTATGCGCAATGAGCTGGCCGCCTCGATGATTCAGGACACACTGAAATTATCGATCGCCCCGCCGCAGGATATGCTTACCCTCTATCATCAAATCCGCAATGAGCGCCGCGAGGCACGGCTGGTGCTGGTGCAGCAAGCCGATGCAGGAGCCATTCCCCAGCCATCGGATGATGACCTTAAAACCCTGTATGAGCGCAATGGCGAGCAATATATGGAGCCGGAGCGCCGTAGCTTGCGCACGGTACAGTTTGATGCCGCCAAAATCTGGGATTTGCTTGATTTGAAAGCAGATGAAGAGGCCCTGCGCAGCCTGTATGAAGAGCGCAAGGAGGAATTTGCCGAAGAAGAAAAACGCGATATTTCGCAACTGGTCTTTTCATCCGAAGATAAAGCCCGTGAAATTGCGGCGCTGATCAGCGAAGGCACCAGCTTCCACGATGCCGCCAAAGATAAACGCGTGCTCAATGGCGGCTCCACTTCGGTGGGTGAAGTCACACGTGTCAGCCTGCCCGATGAAGTGGTAGACACCGTGTTTTCCCTGCCGGAAAAAGGCATCAGCGCGCCGGTGGAAAGTAGCTTCGGCTGGCATATCTTCGCGGTCAACAAAGTGATCGAGCCGCGCACACCACCGTATGAAGAAGTGCAGGGCAAGCTACAGGAAACCTACCGTGCAGAGCATACTGAGGAAAAAATTAACGAGTTGGGTAACGCGCTCGAAGATGCGTTGGCCGCAGGTACAACCCTTGAGGATGCCTTACAGCAAGTCGGTCTGGGCGAGCTGGACATACAGCAGCTTGGCCCCATTTCGGCCACCAATACCTTACCCGATGGCAGCACGCGCACGCTCGATAAAACGCAGCAGGAAATGCTCCAGCTTGGCTTTGGTTTAAATGAAGGGCAAACCTCCAACCTCGCCTTAACATCGGAGAATGATTATTATCTGGTGCAGGTCAGCGCGATTACGCCCGCTGAGTTGAAGCCGTTTGCATCGGTGCGCTCAGAGATTTATCAAAGCTATATGGAAGCGGCACGCGCCAGCGCGCTCAAGAAAAAAGCCGAGGCGGTCGCCAAACGTCTGGGCGAAGCCGAAAGCCCCGATGCTGCGCTGAAAGCCGATGGTATCAACACGGTCTCCTCCGGTAAACTCACGCGGATGGATGATACAATCAATCAAGGCCCGCTTAAAAATAAAATCCTCACCGGTGGATTTACCACCGAATTATTCCGCCTCAAAAAAGGCCGTGTAACCGGCGCTTACCCGCTGCCGAGCGGCGAATATATGATCGGGATTCTCGATGCAATCCATCCGGCGCAAGCTGCAACAGATAAAGACCTTTCCTCTTTGCGAACCGAGCTGGAGATCATGCTGCCGGAAGAATTTGTGCAGTTGATGCTGGCCTATTTACGCACCAAATATGATGTCAGTATCAATGATAAATTATTATTTGAAAGTCAGAGCGCTGAATAATGATCGAGCTGTCCATCACCCCGAATGCGGATGATTTTGCCAGGCGGCGCGCTGAAGGCAAACCGCAGCTGGTATGGACCAAACTAGTCAGCGATCTGGAAACCCCCGTTTCCGCCATGCTGAAATTGCAAGATGAGCGCGAGCCGTCTTTTTTGCTCGAATCAGTCGAAGGCGGCGAGGTGCGCGGGCGCTATTCCATCATCGGCCTCAAGCCCGACTTGTTATGGCGCTGCATGGGCAACAAGCCTGAAATCAGCACCACCCCGCCTTTTCGCGAAGAATCCTTCACCCCCGCATGGGATGATAGCCTCTCCAGCCTGAAAAAACTGGCGCGTGATATTCAAATGGAGATTCCCGAAGCCCTGCCGCCGATGGCCGCCGGTATTATCGGTTATTTATCCTATGATATGGTAAAGCTGATGGAGCGCTTGCCCGATGCCAACCCCGATGTGCTGGGCATACCCGATGCGTGTTTCATGCGCCCCACCCTTGTGCTGGTGTTCGATTCGGTCGATGGGGTGGTCTATATTATCGCCCCCGTATGGCCTGATAGCAAGGCCAGCTACGCCGATACCGTGCGCGAGATTGAGCACACCGTCAGCCGTCTGCAAGGGCCGATTGATCAGCGTCATTATTATCATCACAGCGACAGCGCCCCGCTCGATTTTCAGTCGAACATGCCCGAGGCCGACTATCATGCAATGGTGAATAAGGCGAAGGAGTATATTGTCGCAGGCGATATTTTCCAATGCGTACCCTCGCAGCGTTTCTCTGCGCCTTTCACCCTGCCGCCCCTTTCCATGTACCGGTCATTGCGGCAAATGAACCCCTCGCCCTTTTTGTTTTATCTGCATTTCAGCGGTTTTACACTGGTGGGTTCTTCGCCCGAAATTTTAGTGCGTGTGCGCGATGATAAAGTCACCATCCGCCCCATTGCCGGCACCCGTCGCCGTGGCAAAGACGCCGCCGAAGATGCCGCGCTCGAAGCCGATTTACTCTCCGATCAAAAGGAGCTTGCCGAGCATCTGATGCTGCTCGATTTAGGGCGCAATGATGTGGGTCGCATTGCCAAAGTCGGCAGCGTGCGTGTCACCGAAGAAATGAATGTCGAATATTACAGCCATGTGATGCATATCGTCTCGAATGTGGAGGGCGATCTAGACCCTAAATATGATGCAATCGACGCGCTGGTGGCGGGCTTTCCGGCGGGCACGGTCAGCGGTGCGCCCAAAATCCGCGCGATGGAAATTATTGATGAATTAGAGCCGGTGCGACGCGGCTTTTACGCGGGCGGCTCCGGCTATATTTCCTCGAATGGCTCGATGGATATTTGCATTAATCTGCGCACCTGCTTAATCAAAGACGGGATGATTCATGTGCAGGCAGGCGGCGGTGTGGTCGCCGATTCCGATCCGGCAGCCGAATATCAGGAAACGATCAATAAGGCGAAAGCCGTCATGCGCGCGGCAGAAGAAGCCGGAAAGTTTGCAGGGTAACATGGCCCATCTCATCCTCATCGATAATTACGATAGCTTCACCTACAATCTGCTGCATTATTTCGGCGAGTTGGGCGCAAGCGTCGATGTGGTGCGCAATGACGCAACCACGGCCACCGAGTTACTGGCACGCCCTAGCGACGGCATTATCATTTCCCCCGGCCCTGCCACGCCGGATGATTCGGGCATCTGCCTCGATGTCATCCGCATGAGCGAAGGTAAAAAACCTATCTTAGGTGTCTGCCTTGGTCATCAGGCCATTGGCCAAGCTTTCGGGGGCGATGTCATTCGCGCCGATGCGCCCATGCATGGCAAAACCAGCGCCATTAAACATGGGGGCAGCGGCGTATTTAAGGGCCTGCCCAACCCGCTCACCGTCACGCGTTACCATTCGCTGATTGTGAAACGTGATACATTGCCTGATTGTTTAGCCATCACCGCCGAGACCGATGACGGTATCATCATGGGCCTGCAACATACCGCATTACCAATCCACGGCGTGCAGTTTCACCCCGAATCCATCGCCTCGCAATCCGGCCATGCGCTGCTCAAGAATTTTCTGGATAGTCTGTGATGGTGTTGCAGTCACAGATTGCACAGCTACAATCGGGCGCCGATTTATCACCAGAGCAGGCGATGGTCACCTTCGAGCAGATTATTTCGGGCACATTGTCGGATGATGAAATCGCAGCTTTCCTGCTGGCGCTCAAACAAAAAGGCGAAAGCCTCACCGAAATCACTGCCGCCGCGCAAGCCCTGCGCTCGGCCATGACGCCGTTTGACTCCCCCGTTGATGCGATGGATGTCTGCGGCACCGGCGGCGATAACAGCGGCAGTTACAATATTTCTACCACCGTGGCTATTGTGGTTGCGGCTTGCGGTGTGCCGGTGGCCAAGCATGGCAACCGTTCCGTCTCGTCGCAATCTGGCTCCAGCGATATTTTATCCGCGCTTGGCGTCCGTATCGACGCACCGATTGCCGTGTTGCAGCGTTGCCTTGAAGAAGCACGTATCTGCTATCTCGCTGCACCGCAGTTTCATCCGGCGATGCGCCATGTCGCCGCCGCACGCAAGCAGCTTGCCACACGCACTATTTTCAATTTGCTCGGCCCGTTATGCAACCCCGCCAGCGTCAGCCGTCAGGTCATGGGCGTGTATGATGGCGCGTTGGTCGAACCATTGGCTAAAGTGCTGCATACATTAGGCAGTGAAGCTGTCTGGGTGGTGCATGGTGAGGACGGGATGGACGAGCTCAGCATCAGCGGCCCGTCGCAGGTGGCTGCGCTTGCCGATGGTGCCATCTCCACCTTGCGCGTTACCCCAGCCGATGCGGGATTATCCGGCTATCCGCCGGAAGCGCTGCATGGTGGTGATGCCATCGCGAATGCCGCTGCTCTGCGTGCCGTGCTCAGCGGCGACGAAGGCGCTTATCGCGACGCGGTGTTGCTCAATGCCGCTGCGGCTTTGATTGTCGCGGAGCGCGCGGATAGCCTCTCCATCGGGGCGATGCTCGCCGCTGAGGCGATTGACTCTGGCCGCGCAAGCCGTACATTAGACGCATGGGCCACCCTTAGCCAGAGCGATGCATGAGCGATATATTAAAAGAAATCTGCGACACAAAGCGCGAGCATATCGCCCGCTGCAAAGCTGCATTGCCCGCCTCCGCTTTAATGGATCGCGCATGTGTGTCGCCGCCTGCGCGTGGTTTTTTCAAAGCATTGGAGAAAAAAAGTGCCACTGGCATTGCATTGATTGCCGAAATCAAAAAAGCATCGCCCAGCAAAGGCCTGATCCGGGAGGATTTTCACCCCGGCCAGATCGCGCAAAGCTATGCACGCGGCGGCGCCACCTGTTTGTCGGTGCTAACGGATATCCCCTATTTTCAGGGCCATAATGATTTTTTGGTCGAAGCACGCACTGCCTGCAACCTGCCGGTCTTGCGTAAAGATTTCATGCTCGATGATTATCAGGTTACCGAAGCGCGCGCTATCGGGGCGGATTGCATTTTGCTGATTATGGCCGCCCTGTCGGATGCGCAAGCCGCCGATCTCGAAGACGCCGCCTTTGATTTGGGTATGGATGTGCTGGTGGAAGTGCATGATGCGCGCGAGCTGGAGCGGGCGTTGGTCAGCCTGTCTTCACCGCTGATCGGCATTAATAACCGCAATCTTAAAACGCTTGAAATTGATCTGGAAACCAGCGCGCGTTTGCGGGCATTGGTGCCGCAAGACTATGTGGTCGTGTGTGAGAGCGGCATTCACAGCCATGCCGATATCCAAAGCATGCAGGCTGCAAATTTGCATTGCTTTCTGGTGGGAGAGTCGCTAATGTTGCAGCGCAACATAGAAGAAGCGACGCGTCAGCTACTCGGCGCGCCGCTGTAGCGGTAACAACATGGACGCATCAGACCTACCAATTGATATATATGAGCGAATCAGCATTGCTGGCGGTGTAAATATTCTGCTGCTTGATGTCGTGGCATTAGTGTTTTTCATTACCGCATGGTGGGGTTACGCAGCCTATGCCGACCGCCAATACAACCGCACCACCAATCTGATGCCGGTGATGAACCGCATGCGCTGGCGCTGGATGCGGCAAATGATCAAACGCGACAACCGGCTGATCGATTCGACGCTGATGGGCAATATGCTGCGCTCTATCTCCTTTTTTGCTAATACCAGTATCTTTATTCTCATCGGTCTGATCACGGTGATGGGCTACCGCGATTCGGCGATCGAATTTATTGATACCATTCCATTTTCCATGCAATCCACCGCCTTTTTGTGGGAAGTGAAGCTGTTTAATCTGGCGATTATCTTTACCTATGCCTTCTTTAAATTCACCTGGTCGTTACGGCAGTATAATTATTGCTGTGTGCTGGTGGGCGCTGCCCCCTTCCCTAATGAAGGTACCGAAATGCACGAGGATTACGCCATTAAAGCTGGTAATCTGTTAGGCAATGCCGCGCAGCATTTCAATATGGGTCTGCGCGCCTATTATTTCGGGCTGGCCGCTATCAGCTGGTTTTTACACCCGCTTATTTTCATCGCGGTCACCGGTTGGGTCGTTTACGTGATTTATCGGCGCGAATTCCGCTCGCAAACCCTTAATAGCATTGCAGGTTTGGGCGAAGGCTACTAAACTGCCGCGATGCGTTTACTCTTTTTTATTGTCTGTACGTTGCTTTTTATTACACCCGCTTATGCGGCCAAGGATAAATGCACCGACACACTCCCTGAGAATTACCAGCCCATTCTCGAGCGGCTAGCCGCTGGCACATCGCAAAGTCTGCTGTATCGGTTGGAGCGCTGCAAATATCCAGAAAGCTATGTATTCGGCACGTTTCATTCCGATTCTCCAACGCTGAAACCCATCCTCGACCAAGCCCTCAAGGCACTCGATAAAAGCACGCGCTTGGTGCTGGAAATCATCGTCACACCCAAATCCCAAATCAAAACGCTGAAAACGATGATGCTACAAAATGGTCATCCGGGCTTGCATACGCTCATCCCTCGCCCGTTATTCGATACCGCCGTGGTCAAGCTTGGCCCGATTCTCAATCAGAATGCCGACATGATCAACCGCTACACCCCGTGGGGGCTGGCGCTGATTGTGCAATACCCATCCCCCGAAGATGACGGTGTTGTGCTCGATCAAAAACTGCAGGAAGCGGCCCAGTCCAAAGGCAAAAGGGTTTACGCCGTCGAGACAATCGAGGAGCAGCTTACCTTATTCACTTCCCTCAGCCCGCTAGAGCAACAAGGCTTTTTAGAAGCCACGCTGCAACAAATTAATACCATGGATGCGATGTTTAAAGAGCTGAACAGCTATTATCTGGCGCAGGATTTAGCCGCGATTGAACGCATGAGCGACCGTATGTTTGACGAGATGGCGGTACGACACCCCGCATTGACCAAAAAACTTAAAGCAGGGCTGATTGATAACCGCAACAAGCTAATGCTCAAGCGCGCACTCACACATCTTGACCAACCCACATTGATCGCAGTAGGTGCGTTGCATCTGCCCGGCGAAACCGGCTTACTGCATGCGTTCGAATCCGAAGGCTTCGCCGTGTATCCGGTCATCAACAAACCTAAAAAACAGGATTAATGTGACCAGGGTCTGCGTCCTTGCGCTTGGCGCGTGCTACCGATTTCCCAGCCATCCTTGCGTTGCCATAACCATATACCACCTTCACGCTGCAACATGCGGCGGTCAATTACCAGCGGATGGCTGCATTCGCTTTCCCACACAATAAACGGGGCGATCACAATATCGGCCTGCGCGCAATCTTTGACCAATGCGGCCTGCTCGCGCACCATGGCCAGCTTTACATTTTGATGCTGCGCAATGCATCCCACGCGGTCACATCGTAATGCATCGCTACCCGCTTTCAGCGTCGGCAGGCTGGCCTCGCCACTACGATAGGCCCATTGCTGCGGCACGAAGCTCGCCGGTCTGCCTTTAAGCAATTGCATTTGCCCGTCCATCCGCCATGCAATTTGCTTGGCGTCTTTGCTAATCACCATATCGGGCAATTGCACGCTCCACATGCTCACAAACCCGATAGCGATAGCCACAAGCCCCCATAAGCGCGGGCGTTGTTGCCACAGCATCAGCCACAACGCGCCCAGCACAATCAGCACCACCCCCCAGCTTGGTGGCGCAACGGCATATAAATTCGCATAAGGCAGCGCCGCCGTCCAGCGCGCTACGTCCAGCATCCAGCCAATGCCCAGCTGCGCCGCTTGTAATGGCCAATATTCCAGCCCCACCGGCATTACAATAAATGCCAGCACCACCGCAGGCATAATCAAAAAACTTACAATCGGCATCACCAACGCATTGGCCAGCATACCGACAAAGGAAAAATTATTAAAATGATACAGCACCAGCGGAAATGTCGCGATTTCTGCCACCAGCGTGGTCATGCATATCCCAAACAGATACAATATCACCCGCCGCACGCGTGAGGATTCAAACCAATCGCCCTGCGCGCGGCTGCGCAGATATTCATACCAGCAAATCAGCGCCAGCGTTGCGCCGAATGATAGCTGAAACCCAGGCTCAAGCAAATTAGACGGATCAACCAGCAGCAACACCACCGCCGCCCATGCAATCGAGCGCACCGGCATCACCTCGCGGTGAATCACAATCGCAAATAACATCAGCGCCACCATAATATAGGCACGCGTCGCCGAAATCGGCAATCCCGACAGCAGCAAATACCCCGCCCCCGCCACCAGCGCCACCCATGCTGCCGCCTGTTTAATATAACGCCAATGCTGCGTGACGGGCAGCCATAGCAAGCTATAGCGCACGACCACAAAAATCATGCCCGTGACAATCGCCATATGCATGCCCGATATGGCCAGCAAATGCGACAGGTTGGTAATGCGCATGGCTTGTGTTACCTCGTCGGGAATTGCCGCGCGCTCCCCTGTCATTAAAGCCGCTGCTACCGTGCCCTCGGTTGGGGCCATTTGCGCACGAATACGCTGCGTAATCTCCGAACGCCAGCGCGTCAAAAACAACCCGCCCGTTTCGTTCCCAGCCTGTTTGGTAATGGGCGGAATGCCATAGCCCACCCCGCCAATGCCGCGATAATAAAAAAAGCGGGCAAAATCGAATGCGCCCGGCATCACAGGCCCGCTGGGCGGCAACAGCCCGCCACGCAACGCAATTTGGTCGCCGGTTTTCAACCCTTCGCCCGCTGCCTTGCCTTGTAGCTTCAAGCGGATACGCTGCGGGGTTATGCCAGCTTCCACCCCTTCCAGCTGCACCTGATCCATCGTCAGGCGGTAGCCGCCCTCCACATCACTGATCTCAATGACACGGCCCTGAATCGGCACAAAGCGCAGCTCTTTTTCCAGCATGATTGTTTCACGCCAGTCATTCATCAGCTTGGCCCAGAGCAGGCCGCAACCCATTAGCAGCAAACACCCCAAAATCAGGGCGCTGTGCCATCCTCTGGCTCGCGCATACTGCCAGGGTGCAATCAGCGCAATCACAGGCAATACGCTATATGCTGATGGCTCAAATGGCAGTGCAAAATAAAGCCCTATACCCGTGCCCAGCAGCACCGGTATCCACGCCATCCAGCGGCTGCGCTCCTGCTGCAACCATTGCATCCATTTGCTCCCCATCTTCCATCCATTAGGCTAAAATCTTGACGCGTGCCAGCGAAAGCGTTACTCAGGCGCCTATCTACCGTCATTCCCGCGAAAGCGGGAATCCAGTACGCAAGTAAGACTAGATTCCCGCTTTCGCGGGAATGACAAACCGCTAAAACCTAAAACCTATAACCCAAAACCTAACCCTTATGATCAAAACCCGCTTCGCCCCATCCCCCACCGGTTACCTGCATATTGGCGGGGCGCGCACGGCGTTGTTCAACTGGTTGTTTGCGCGGCATCATAATGGTCAGTTTTTATTACGCGTCGAAGATACCGACAAAGCCCGCTCCACGACCGAGGCCACACAAGCGATTCTCGATGGCATGACATGGCTGGGACTAAACTGGAACGGCGAAACCTATTACCAATCCGCAGCCGAAGCACGCCACGCCGAGGTCGCGCACCAGCTGGTGGCGTCGGGCCATGCCTATCATTGTTATTGCTCCGCTGCCGAGCTGGAGCAAATGCGCGAACAAGCCCGTGCCAGCGGCCATCCCATCCGCAGCCCGTGGCGCGAGCGCAGCGACGCACCTGATGGTATTGCCCCCGCCATTCGCATCAAAGCCCCGCTCGAAGGTAGCCTCGTTATCGATGATGCGGTGCAGGGCCGCGTCGAAGTGCAGGCCGCGCAGCTCGATGATTTCATTATCCTGCGCTCCGATGGCTCCCCCACCTATATGCATGCCGTCGTGGTCGATGATCATGATATGGGCATCACCCACATCATTCGCGGCGACGATCATTTGAACAATGCCTTCCGCCAGCGCATCATTTATGAAGCGATGGGCTGGGATGTGCCGGTCTTTGCGCATATCCCCCTTATTCATGGCGCAGACGGCGCGAAATTATCGAAACGTCATGGCGCGCTGGGTGTCGATGCCTACCGCGACATGGGCTATCTGCCCGAAGCCTTGCGCAATTACCTGCTGCGCCTCGGCTGGAGCCATGGCGATGATGAAATCATCTCTACCGCACAAGCCATCGAATGGTTTTCCGATTTATCCGCCATCAATAAAGCCCCTGCACGGTTTGATTTTGATAAGCTCGATAATCTTAATGGCCATTATATTCGGGAAGCTGATAACGCCCTCCTTGTTAAGCATGTGGCGCCGCTTATTCCTCAGCTCGATAAAGCCCTGTTACTCGCCGCCATGCCCGGTTTAAAGCCCCGCGCTAAAACGCTCAAGGCACTGGCCGAATCGGCGCGTTTTTATGCCCAAGCGCTTCCACCCGAAGATGACAAAGCCCAGCAACAGCTTGAAGGCGGCAAAGCGCTACTGAGCGCCTTCATCCCCGTGCTCGAAGCCACACCCGCATGGGATCATGACGCGCTGATGGCAGTCGCCAAATCGCATGCCGAAGCGAATGGCCTGAAACTCGGCGCATTAATGGCCCCCATCCGCGTGGCGCTCACCGGCAGTACCGGCGCGCCCAGCCTGTTCGAGATCATGCCAATCTTGGGTAAAACCGAGACACTTGCGCGGCTTAAAGCAGCGTGTTAAACTAGGCGTATGGCTGTTTACCCACTGGTTATCGCTCCCGATCCACGACTCAATCAGGCTTCGAAGAAAGTCGAAGCTGTCGATGATAGCATCCGCACGCTGTGCAAGGATATGCTGGAGACGATGTATGCCAATCATGGCATCGGACTCGCCGCCGTACAGGTGGGCGTGCATAAGCGTATTATTGTGATCGATTTGTCCAACGCCGCCACGCGCTATGGCGATAGCGACAATGCGAATTTCAAACCGATGGTGCTGATTAATCCCGAAATCATCGCTGAATCCGGCGATCTGTCGCGCTACAATGAAGGCTGTCTGTCTTTTCCCGATCAATATTCCGATGTGGAGCGCCCCGCGCAAGTCACCGTGCGCTTTCTTGATGAGCACGGCACGCAACACACCATCGAGGCCAAGGGGCTCTTGGCCACCTGCATTCAACACGAAATCGACCATATCAACGGCGTGGTATTCGTTGACCATATCAGCAAGCTCAAGCGCGACATGATCCTCAAACGACTGACCAAAGCCAAAAAGCTGGGCATGATCGATGTGAATGTTGCCGATGAGGTTCCGGCGAACCGATAAAAATCGTCGTCCTGAGGGAGGCCTGCCGACTGAAGGACCTTCCTCGGCGGCACCAGATCCTTCGCGAAGCGCTCAGGATGACGAGGCTCTTGGCAAATCTACCTCCATCCGCTACAACACTGGCATGAAAACGCTACTCGTCCTTTTAATGCTTTTTCCCTGCCTCGCCGCTGCACAAAGCAGCACGGCGCTCAAACCCTATCCTGACAATGTCAAAAATGCGTTTTTGCGCAACTGTGTAGGATATCACAAAGAAATGCTCAAACCCTGCCGCTGCATGATCAGTGCATTCGAGCAGCGCCTATCGCTTGAGGACTTTACCGCGCTGGCCAAACAGCCGGAGCCCACAGCCGACAAGCGTTTTACCACGATTGCCAATTACTGTATCAATGCGCGCGCGCCGTAGGTTGTCATGAAAATTATTTTCATGGGCACACCCGATTTTGCCGTTCCTACGCTGGCTGCGCTTATTGCGAGCGAGCATGACATCATCGCGGTATATTCGCAGCCGCCCCGCCCCGCAGGGCGCGGTCATAAGCAACAGCCATCGCCCGTGCATCTGCTTGCCGAATCGCATGGCATTCCCGTTTATCATCCCGTTTCGCTTAAAGGCGAAGCAGAACAGCACGCCTTCCAGTCGCTCAATGCGGATATCGCCGTGGTGGCAGCGTATGGCCTGCTGTTGCCGCCGCCGATTTTATCCGGCACGCGCTTGGGCTGCATCAATGTCCACCCGTCCGATTTGCCGCGCTGGCGCGGTGCTGCACCCATTCAGCGCACCATCATGGCAGGCGACCGCACCACCGCCATGTGCATTATGCAAATGAATGTGGGGCTTGATACCGGCGATATTTTACTCAAGCGCAGTGTTACCATCCCGCCCGAATGGAATGCCGGTGATCTGCATGATCAGATGGCACAGCTGGGCGCTGAGATGATTTTGGACACCCTTGCACAGATTGGCACACTCACCCCGCAGCCGCAAAGCGCAGACGGCGTCACCTATGCGCATAAAATTACCAAAGAGCAATTACGCATCGACTGGAGCCTACCCGCACAGGATGTGCTCAATCATATTCGCGGCCTAGCGCCCTATCCAGCCGCCACCACCATGCTGGGCGATGAGCTTCTCAAAATCAGCCAAGCCCGTTTGGCAGCGGGCTCAGGACCAGCCGGTATGGTGCTGGATAATGCGTTGCTGATTGCTTGTGGGAGCGGTGCAATACAGCTGCTTGAGTTACAGCGCGCTGGCAAAAAACGCATGAGCGCTGATGAATTATTGCGTGGCCTTGCGATAGAGAAAGGCACAAAGTTTGATTAAATATTTTTCGCTCTGTCATGCCGTGCTTGTCACGGCATCCGGTCTTTCTTCAAGTCCAGACCCCGTCATGCGACGGGGTGACACACTGCTAAAACCTGAAACCTGAAACCTAACCATGACCCAACGCTTCAAACTCCTGATCGAATATGACGGCACGCCTTATAATGGCTGGCAGCGGCAGGATGATGCGCCCAGCGTGCAAGGTGCGATTGAACAGGCCGTCTATCAGTTTGCGCAGGAAAATGTCACGCTGCATGTCGCCGGTCGTACCGATGCGGGCGTGCACGCGCTGGCCCAAGTCGCACATTTTGATCTGGCAGCTGAGCGCGATGTCTATCAGGTACGTGAGGGCTTGAATTTCTTTTTGCAAAATGAAGCGGTGGTCATCGTCGATGCTGAAGCAGTCAGCGATGATTTCCACGCCCGTTTCTCGGCCACGCAGCGCCGCTATCGTTACCGCATCGTCAATCGTAAAGCCCCTCTGCGGCTTGACGCATTGCGCGCATGGCATGTGCCTTATGCGCTGGATATTGCCGCCATGCAGCGCGCATCTCAGCGCTTCATCGGCGAGCATGATTTTACCAGCTTTCGTGCCTCTGCCTGCCAGTCCAAATCCCCCGTTAAAACGCTCGATGTGCTGGATGTATCCGCGCAAGGTGAAGACATCATCATCATCGCCGAAGCACGCTCATTCCTGCATCATCAGGTGCGCAATCTGGTCGGCGCATTGGTGGAGGTAGGCTGCGGCAAATGGACACCGGATGATATTGATGCCGCCCTTGCCGCCCGCGACCGCCGCGCAGGCGCGGCTACCGCTCCCGCGCATGGGCTGTATTTAACGGGCGTGATTTATCCTTAATTGTCTGCCGTCCTTGTCTTAAAGGCCAGACCCCGTCATCCGACGGGGTGACACTCACGACGAAAAATACCCCCGCAGCATCTCCACATACACATCGGTCAGTTGCATCAGCGTATCAAGCGATACATTCTCATCGACCATGTGCGGGGTGCGGCCTGTGGTACCAAATTCGACTACGGGGCAATAATCTTTGATAAAGCGCGCGTCCGATGTGCCGCCGGTGGTCGATAATTTCGGCGTGCGCCCCGTTGCCCGCTGCACCGCCGCCACCATTACATCGGTGAAGGCTTTATTCTCGGTCAAAAACGCCTCACCACTCAAGCGCGCATGCAATTCATAATGGGTATTCACCGCTTTGCAGGTGTCATGAATCCATTGCTCGATGGCCGCACCGGTATGCAGATTATTGAAGCGAATATTAAATTTCGCTGTCGCCACCGCCGGAATCACATTCACCGCGGGATTGCCGACATCAATACTCGTCACCTCTAAATTCGATGGCGGAAAAAATTCGGTGCCTTCATCTAGTGTGTGCGATTTCAGCGCGTGCAACATCGCCACCAAATGCGTCACCGGATTATCCGCAAGCTCCGGATAGGCCACATGCCCCTGTTTGCCACGCACACTCAATGTGCAGGTCAGGCTACCACGGCGCCCCACCTTCAACATTTCGCCCAGCACCACCGGATTGGTCGGCTCGCCCACCACACACGCATCCAGTTTTTCGCCCTGCTGTGCCAGCCATTCCAGCATTTTTTTGGTGCCGTTGATGGCAATGCCCTCTTCGTCATTGGTAATCAACAATGAGATCGACCCCGCAAAGGCCCCCTCACTGAACTCTGAAGTCTGAACTCTGGACTCTTGTAAAAACCGACTCACCGCTGTCACAAAACACGCCACCGCGCCTTTCATATCCTCGGCGCCGCGCCCGTATAAATGCCCGCCATGCAAAGTCGGCTCAAAAGGCGGAAAGCGCCACCCTGCCTCGTCCCCCACCGGCACCACATCGGTATGGCCTGCAAAACATAAATTCGGAGCTTGCGTGCCCAAGCGCGCATATAAATTTTCGGTATCTTCAAACCCATCTTCATGGAAAATCTTGCGCGTTACGGTAAAACCCAACGACGCAAGCGCACCTTGCAGCACATCCATCACCCCCGCATCCTGCGGCGTAATGCTAGGGCAGCGGATAAGGTCTTGGGCAAGCTGTATGGGATCAATGGTCATCTAACACTTCCCTCATCCGACATGGCCCTGTCTTTTTTGTCATACTCGCGAAAGCGGGTATCCAGAGCAGCCGCAAGGCTGGATTCCCGCTTTCGCGGGAATGACAATGAAACTGTATATGCATTATTCTGCGTTTCGTAAAATTTCATTCACACCGGTTTTGCTCCGCGTCTGCGCATCCACCTTTTTCACAATCACCGCACAATACAAGCTCGGTTTAGACGGGTCGGCATTCGGCATGCTGCCCGGCACCACCACCGAATAAGCTGGCACACGGCCACGGAATACTTCGCCCGATTCGCGGTCGATAATTTTGGTCGATGCACCGATAAATACGCCCATCGAAATCACGCTACCCTCTTCCACAATCACACCTTCGGCCACTTCGGAGCGTGCCCCGATAAAGCAGTTATCCTCGACAATCACGGGGCTGGCCTGCAATGGCTCGAGCACACCGCCGATGCCGGTACCGCCGGAAATGTGACAGTTTTTGCCAATTTGTGCACAGCTTCCTACTGTCGCCCAGGTGTCAATCATCGTGCCTTCATCCACATACGCGCCCAGATTGACAAAAGACGGCATCAGCACCACATTTTTGGCGATATAGGCCGAACGACGCACCACGCAATTGGGCACCGCGCGGAATCCTGCCTTGCGAAAATCCGCCTCATCCCAGCCATCAAACTTGCTTGGCACCTTATCAAACCAGCTCGTGCCACCGGCATTGCCGGAAATCGCCGCCATATCATTCAGGCGGAAAGACAATAGCACCGCCTTTTTGGCCCATTCATTGACCACCCATGTGCTGCCTTGCTTTTGGGCCACGCGTAGTTTCCCGCTATCGAGCGCATGGAGTGTGGCATCCACCGCATCGCGGATTTCGCCTTTGGTTTGCAGGTTAATGCCATCACGGGCATCCCATGCGGCATTGATAATGGATTCCAGATTTTGATCTATTTGGGTCGCTATTGCGGCGCTCATGCCGTCTCCTCCTGATTTTTAATACTAAAATGATTGATGCTCGCTACTCTAAGTATTTAATTCAAAAGCGCAATGTAGTTTAGCCAAATTTGCTAAAAATTGAGCCATTATTAACCTTTTGGTAATCTGTCTTTGCTACACTAGCAAATCGGGAGGTGCGCTTTTTGCTAGGGCATGGCGCATCACAATAAAACCATGCAATAGGTAATTGCAGAAGGACGAGTCAGATATGCATCACGGGATGGTTGACCAGCTGCGCCATGAGCGCGACCGCTTTGTCGCCTTTGCCTTTGCTTCCGCCGATATTTTATTGGAGCTGGATGAAGAAGGGAATATTCTATTCGCAGATGGCGCCACGCGCGGGCTGCTGGGCCGTAACGCCGAAGAGATGCAGGGGCAGAATTTTTATCAATTGCTCACCACCGAAGATGAAACGCAGATGCGCGATGTGATCGCATCACTCGATAATAAATACCGTATGGAAGACATCGAAATTACACTGTTTTCCAAGCATAATGATAAAATGCCGTTTGGCGTGTCGGGCTTTCGCCTCTCCTCTTTGCGCAACCACACCTATTTATCGCTTAGCATTTTAAAAGGCGATGTCAGCACCGATCAGCTGTTCCGCCGTGATTTTGACACCGGCTTGCTGCGCACCCAAGGCTATGTAGAAAGCGCCAACGAAAAAATACTGGAAGCGCAGGCGCAGGGCAAAAAGCTCAATATCACCTTGCTCGATTTTCCCGAGTTGAAAGAATTTATCGACGGCCTGCCCGAAGACGCAGCCAATCTCCTGTTGCGCGAGATCAGCGATTATATTCGTGGCAAATCGCTCGATGGCGATACCGCAGGCATGATTAATCCTGAGGCCTATAGCTTTGTGCATGATGGCTCGGTCGAGCCAGCGCAAATGATCAAAGATATTATCGTGATCACACAAAAAGCCGACCCGAAAGGCAAAGGCATTGAGGTGCGCTCGAAAACGATCAAGGCCGATCCGGGGGTGCTTACCAAACAGGATTCCGCCAATGCGCTGCTCTACACGCTCAATATGTTTGCGTCCAATGCAGGCGCTGGTTTTTCGATCGACAGCCTGTCATCAGGCTATGCTAAAATGCTCGATGAAACCATGCTGAAGATGACCGCCTTCAAAGAAACAGTGAATGATTCCGATTTCAAGCTGGCATTCCAGCCGATCGTTGATCTGAAAAGTGGGCTGATCCATCATTACGAAGTGCTGGTGCGCATCAACAACACGGAAAAATTCAGCAATCCTTTCGACTTCATCACCTTCGGCGAGCAGGCCGGTATCATCGGTGATTTTGATTTGCTGATGTGCCAGAAAGTATTCGAAGTGCTCGCCCGCACCGCGCGTCAGGGCAACCGCCCGATGGTCGCGGTCAATATATCCGGTAAATCACTGGGTTCATTGCTGTTCAAAGACGCGCTGCGCAAATTGCTGGCGATGAATAAAAAGACCCGCAAGCAGGTCATTTTCGAAGTAACCGAATCCGCTAAAATCGACGATATGCAAGCTGCCAACACCTTTTTGCAAGAGTTGCGTTTAGAGGGCAATTTATGCTGCCTCGATGATTTTGGTACCGGCGAATCTTCGTTCGAATATCTGCGTAACCTGCAGGTTGATTTTATCAAAATCGACGGCTCCTATGTGCGAGAGTCGCTGCAAACGCCCCGTGGCCGCCACATGCTCAAAGCCATGGCTGGTTTGTGCCGCGATCTGAATGTGACCACCATCGGCGAAATGGTCGAAGACGAAAAAGCCGCCGCATTATTGTGGGAAGCAGGCGTTAAATTTGGTCAGGGTTATTTATTCGGCAAGCCCGATGTGGATGAGGAAACCATCATCCATTGCAAAAAACCCACGCCTTTCTATCAAGGCATGATGCGCGCCAAACGTTTCGACAAAAAAGACCGCGCCTGGTGGAGCGCCGCGAATTAGGAGATATTTTGACGTTTGCCCCTGCTACGGGCTACTGCCCTCCGCAATGAGCCTAAGCGCTTCGCGCACTTAAGGCTCGGACTCCTGTCCTCGACTCTTCTAACCTTGTCATTCCCGCGAAAGCGGGAATCTTATCTTACTTATTATCTTGTCATGCTGAACTTGTTTCAGCATCCATAGGGACCCTGAAACAAGCTCAGGGTGACAGGGTTTTATTATTCGTCATGCTACGCGAGAACCCAGCCTTGCTTTCTCTCTTGATAACCGCTTTCGCGGGTATGACAATGACAGGACGCGGGTATGACCGTGATGGGTATGACAGTGATAAAGGAGATCCCCGGGCTCGGCTACGCCGCCCCGAGGATGACGGTATAATGAGACGTTATCACCCCGCAGCATGACGTGGCCTGACCTTCCTTCCCCCTCTCCCTCAGGGAGAAGGTCGGGGTGAGGGCTGTTGCTTTCTTAGCCGTCATGCTGCGGGACGCGAAAGCGTCAGCGCAGCATCTCACTCCACCTCACGAGATCCTGCGCTCTTGCTGCGCAAGCCGCAGGATGACGATGTGTGGGAGTAACCTTCCCTCACCCCTCTCTCCACAAATCTCCCTTCCCACTTCATCATTATCATTGAACCCCATCCCGCTTCGCGCTACAACGCGCATCATGGAAATGGAAACGAATTTCGCGACTTATATTTATGGCTCTTATGCCATCGCCGCCATTTTGTTGGCCCTGATGCTCGCGGTTAGCCTGTACAAATTGCGTAGCCATAAACAGCGGCTGGATAAGGCAAAGGCGGGCCCGCATGAGCCCTAAGCGTCAGCGCCTGTTGCTGTTTGTCTGTTGCGCGGTGCTGGTATCGGGCGGGGTGGCGCTTATTCTTACTAATTTCAGCGATCATCTGATTTATTTTTATACCCCCAGCCAGCTGGCCGATAAGCCGCCGATAGCGGGCAGTATGCTGCGCATCGGCGGGCTGGTGGAATCGGGCAGCATTCAACCCACCGGCGCACAATCCATCCGCTTCATCGTTACCGATCTGAGCGCCACGCTATCGGTCGATTACACCGGCACCTTGCCCAATTTATTCCGCGAAGGGCAAGGCGTGGTGGCACAAGGGATCATGCAGCCCGACGGTACATTCGTCGCCCATAGCATCCTCGCCAAGCATGATGAAAATTATATGCCGCCCGAAGTGGTGGACGCCTTGCGTGCCTCCGGTCGCTGGCAGCATGAAGGCGCCGCACCATGATCGGCATTATGGGCGATGTCTGCCTGATGCTGGCTTTGAGCATGGCGCTGGTGCAAACCCTGTCCGTCGGCCTCTCGCGCCGCACGCCGCGCTCACTCCGTTTGGTGCAGCCTGCAAGTCTGGCGCAGTGCCTGTTTATTCTCGCTGCTTTTTTCCTGCTAATGGCGGGGTATGCCGTTTCCGATTTTTCATTGCTGAATGTTGTGCTGAACTCGCATAGCGCCAAACCCTTTATCTATAAACTCTCCGCCACATGGGGCAATCATGAAGGCTCGATGCTGCTTTGGATGCTGGTGTTGTCGGGCTTTGGCTGGCTGGCGGGGCGCGGCAACACGTCGCGTGCATTACGCGATGGCATGCTGTGTGCGCAAGGCTTGCTTGCAGCAGGCTTACTATTATTTATTCTCATCAGCTCCAACCCCTTCGTGGTCATCGACCCCGCCCCAGCTGATGGGCAGGGCCTCAACCCGCTCTTGCAGGATATCGGCCTCGCGTTGCATCCGCCGCTGCTTTATCTGGGGTACGTCGGCTGTTCCGTTGCGTTTTCCTTCGCAGTTGCGGCTTTGCTGGAAGGCCGCATCGACGCCGCCTGGGCTCGCTGGGTGCGTCCCTGGACGCTGACCACCTGGTTGTTTCTAACCCTTGGCATCGCGATGGGTTCGTACTGGGCCTATTACGAACTCG
>DITS01000021.1 GCA_002422205.1 Alphaproteobacteria bacterium UBA6178 | reverse complement strand
CTCGATTACGCGATGAGCGTGATCGTGTCCCGCGCCATCCCCGATGTGCGCGACGGGTTGAAGCCGGTGCATCGCCGCATTCTGTTTGGCATGTTGGAGCTGGGCGTTGAATATAACAAGCCTTACAAAAAATCGGCGCGTATCGTCGGTGACGTGATGGGTAAATATCACCCGCATGGCGACAGCGCGATTTATGATTCGTTGGTGCGTATGGCGCAGCCTTTCTCGATGAGCCTGCCACTGGTTGACGGTCAGGGGAACTTCGGCTCGATGGATGGCGATAACGCCGCCGCGATGCGTTACACCGAAGCACGCCTTGCCAAGCCCGCGCATGAGCTGCTGAGTGACATTGATAAAGACACGGTCGGCTGGCAGGAAAATTATGACGGCTCCGAACGCGAGCCGGTGGTGCTGCCTGCGACCTACCCGAACCTGCTCGTCAATGGTGCAGGTGGTATTGCGGTCGGTATGGCAACCAACATTCCGCCGCATAATCTGGGCGAAGTGTGCGACGCGGCCTGCATGCTGATTGACAATCCCGACGCCAGCATTGATGAGCTGATGACGGTCATCCCCGCGCCGGATTTCCCCACCGGCGGGATTATTCTGGGGCGCACCGGATCATATAACGCGCTGCATACAGGGCGTGGCAGCGTGGTGATGCGTGGCCGCACCGAAATCGAAACGATGAGCAATGGCCGCGACGCGATCATCATCACCGAAGTGCCGTATCAGGTGAACAAGGCGCGCATGGTCGAGCGCATGGCCGAGCTGGTGCGCGAAAAGAAAATTGAAGGCATCGCCGATTTGCGCGACGAGTCGGACAAGTCCGGTGTGCGCGTGGTGGTCGAAGTGAAAAAGGACGCAGTGGCCGATGTGGTGCTGAGCCAGCTGTTTATGTATACGCCGCTGCAAACCAGCTTTGGCGTGAACATGCTGGCGCTCAATGGTGGCCGCCCGCAGCAAATGAATGTGCGTGACGTGCTGGTGGCGTTTATCAAATTCCGCGAGGAAGTAATCACCCGCCGCACCGCGTTTTTGCTCAACAAAGCGCGTGACCGTGCGCATCTGCTGATTGGCCTTGCGATTGCAGTGGCCAATATCGACGAGGTGATCAAGGTGATCCGCGCCTCGAAAGACCCCGTTGAGGCAAAAGCCGAGCTGATGAGCCGCGACTGGAAAGCTGAGGATGTGATTCCGCTTTTGGAATTGGTCGATGACAAGGGCAATAAAGTTGAAGGCGGACGGATTAAATTCACCGAAGCGCAAGCGAAAGCGATTCTGGAACTGCGCCTGCAACGCCTGACGGGCCTGGAGCGCGAAAAAATTGATGGTGAGCTGAATGTGCTTGCGGCCGAAATTAAAGACTATCTGGATATTCTGAGTGACCGTGTGCGCCTGTATGGCATCATGCGTGACGAGCTGGTGCGGGTGCAAGCCGAGTTTGCCGTGCCGCGCCGCACCCAAATCGAAGATTCCGAATTCGAAGTCGATATGGAAGACCTCATCCAGCGTGAAGACATGGTGGTGACGGTAACGCAAGGCGGCTATATCAAGCGCGTGCCGCTTGACGCCTATCGTGCGCAACGCCGTGGCGGCAAAGGCCGCAAAGGCATGACCACGCGCGACGAAGATGTGACCACGGAAGTGTTTGTGGTCAACACCCACACGCCGGTGCTGTTTTTCTCATCCACGGGTAAAGTGTATAAAATGAAAATCTATCGCCTGCCGCAGGGCGAGCCGCAGGCACGCGGCAAAGCGCTGGTGAATATTTTCCCGCTGGAGCCTGGCGAAACGATTACCACCTTCATGCCATTGCCCGAAGATGAGGCGCAATGGAAAACCATGTCGCTGATGTTTGCCACCAGCCAAGGCAATGTGCGCCGCTCTGATTTGAGCGATTTCCACAATGTCATGCGCAACGGCAAAATCGCCATTCGCCTTGATGAGGGCGACAAGCTGGTGGGCGTGCGTGTGTGCTCGGATGCCGATCATATTATGCTTGCCGCCAAATCCGGCAAATGCGTGCGCTTCCCCGTTGAGGGCCTGCGCATTATCAAAAGCCGCACCAGTAATGGTGTGCGCGGCATGAAGCTGGGCAAGGGCGATGAGGTGGTGTTTATGTCGGTGCTTGATGGCATTAAGGTCAGCATCGAAGAACGCGATGCCTATCTGAAACTCGCCGCTGCCAAACGCCGCGCCGAGGGGCAGGAAGATGCAACCCCGCCAGAAACCGAAAGCACGGATGGCGAGGGGATTACCCTGTCGCCTGAGCGCATCGCCGAGATGGAAGCGCATGAGCAGTTCATCCTGACCATGACCGAGAATGGCTATGGCAAGCGCACATCCGCCTATGAATACCGCACCACAAACCGTGGCGGCTCCGGCATCACCAACATTGCGACATCGGCGCGCAATGGTGCGGTGGTGGCCAGCTTCCCGATTGAAGGCGGTGATCAGATCATGCTGATGACCAACGCCGGCAAGCTGATTCGCTGCCCTGTGCATGATGTGCGCATTGCGGGTCGCTCGACGCAGGGCGTGACGATTTTCAAAATCGACAAGGGCGAAAAAGTCATGTCTGCGGTGCGCCTGAATGAGAGCATGATCGGCAATGAAGTGGACGAGGATGAAGAGGACCTGACAGACGAAGCGGTGGAAACAAAAGTCGAAGAATAATGGCGTTGTCATCGCCCGAATTGCGTAGCAATTATAGGGCGATCCACTGGCTGATGGGAGTAGATTCCCCTATAATTTGCCGCGCAAAATTCGGGGAATGACAACAATATAACACGAAGCTAAAGTTTAGAAGTATGGCGGATTTAGTATGACAGAACGCATCGGCATTTACCCCGGCACCTTTGACCCGATTACCATCGGCCACATGGATATTATCCGCCGCGCCTTGCGCGTGGTCGATAAGCTGATTATCGGCGTGGCGCTGGATTCGGGTAAGCAGCCCATTTTTGATCTGGATGTGCGCAGTGAGCTGGTAGAAGACGATTTGGATAATCTGGGCCCTGATGCGAGCCGCGTCATCGTCAAGCCTTTCTCTGGGTTGCTGGTGAATTTCGCATCGGACAATGGCGCTACGCTGCTGATACGCGGTTTACGCGCCGTATCCGATTATGAGTATGAATTTCAAATGGCCTGCATGAACAACAAGCTTGATCCCAATATCGAAACGGTGTTTCTGACCGCATCGGAGAACACGCATTTTATTTCGTCGCGCTTTGTAAAACAGATTGCGCGCCTTGGCGGCGATGTATCGTCGATGGTGTCGCTGAATGTTGCCCGCCATTTAACCGCCTATTATGAAGCGCAGGCGGAGCAGTAGGCGTTATGGATGCCGAATTTCTCAAAACCACGCTGGTCACGCTATTTGTGGCAGTCGATCCACCCGGCCTTGCCGCGATTTTTCTGGCACTGACCGGCCATATGACTGCTGCGGATCGTCGCAGCACGGCTTTTCACTCGGTTTTTGTTGCCACCGCCGTATTATGCGCGATGGCGCTAGTGGGGCAGCCGGTGCTGGAAGCGCTGGGCATTTCGATGCCTGCTTTCCGCATAGCCGGTGGCTTGCTGCTATTCTACATCGCCGCCGAAATGGTGTTCGAAAAACGCGAGCAACGCAAAAACGAAACCGCCGAGCAAACCATTGCGCATGATCACTTCAAAACCATTGCTACTTTTCCGCTCGCCATCCCGCTGATGGCAGGGCCGGGGGCGATTACGGCCACCATCATTCAGGCCAGCAACACGCAGGGCAATACGCTGAACATGCTGGCGCTGTTCGGCGTGCTGTTGCTGGTGATGGGTAGCTGTCTGGCAGTATTCCTGATCGCCAACCGCATTGACCGCCTGCTCGGCATGACGGGCCGCATTGTGCTCTCACGCCTGCTGGGGCTATTGCTGGCCGCACTGGCAGTGCAGATAGTGGGTGATGGGGTGACGGCGTTTACGGGGTGATACTCAGCCAGCAAAGCCAGCAATTGTGCGTACTCAGGCGGCCTTGCTCAATATTTCAAACAGCTGATCTTTCAAATGCAGGCGTTTTTTCTTTAATTCCTCCAGATACTCGTCGGATGTCGCTTCGGCACCGGATTCGATACGGTGCACTTCCTGCTCTGTAGCATCATAATCATCAAACAAGCGGGCAAAATGATTGTCGTCGGTTTTGAGGGTGTGAATCTGATCGCGATACTCCGGAAACTCCTGAGCTAGGCTGTGCTTCTCGAGTGGCATGGTGCATCCTTCCTGTGTGAGGTGTGTGTTGTATAGCAGCATTATGCACCTTATGCCACCGTTGTGATTGATTTCGGTCAATAGTTCCCGTTTTCGCGGTAATGACAATGGAGATCTTTCGCGAAAGGCGATGACAAGCTGGATGCTGAAACAAGTTCAGCATGACAAAGAGGTATAAACGAGGCCAGTAGGCCGGAGCAGGAGCAAACATAAAAACTAAATGGTGATCTGGGTGGGAATCGAACCCACGACAACCTGATTAAAAGTCAGGTGCTCTACCGACTGAGCTACCAGATCACACGGAAGCGAAGGGGCAATTTACGGTTTACGGGCGCTTTGTCAACCCGCAAATCCCTTAAAGCGGCGCAATATCCCCAGCTTTCCAGCCTGCGCGCAGGTTAGCGGCGTGCTTGCCGAGGTCTTTGGCCTCAATGGCGTCACGGATTCCCTGCATGAGCGACTGATAATAGGCCAGATTATGCCAGCTGGTGAGGATGGGGCCGAGCATTTCATCGGCCTTAAACAGATGGTTGAGATAGGCGCGGCTGTAATGGGTGCAGGTATAGCAGCTGCAATTGGGGTCGATCGGGCGGGGGTCATCCTTATGGCGGGCGTTTTTGAGGTTGACCTCGCCGCCGCTGGTGTATGCGCGCGCCAAACGGCCTGAGCGGGTGGGGATGACGCAATCGAACATATCGACGCCGCGCTCGACCGCGCCGAGAATGTCGTCGGGCTTGCCCACCCCCATCATATAGCGCGGCTTATCAGCGGGCATGGCGGGCATGGTAACATCGAGCACGGCAAACATCATGTCTTGGCCTTCGCCCACGGCGAGGCCGCCGATGGCATAACCGTCGAAGCCGATGGCGGTGAGGGCTTCCACCGATTGCAGGCGCAAATCTTCGTAGATGCTGCCTTGGACAATGCCGAAGACGCCGTAGCCGGAGTTCGGAGTTCGTGATTCGTGATTCGGAAGTTCAGGAGGGTTTCCCTCACCCCGACCCTCTCCCGCAGGGAGAGGGAGAAGAGCTGGACTCTGAACTCTGGACTCTGAACGCTCCTGATGCAACGCATCGAATGCTTCGCGGCAGCGGGCTGCCCAGCGCATGGAGCGTTCCATCGAGGCTTTAGCGACGGCGTGCGTGGCGGGGAAGGGGGTGCATTCATCGAGCACCATGCTGATATTGCTATCGAGCAAAAATTGAATTTCCATGGCGCGCTCGGGGGTGAGCGAGTGTTTCGAGCCATCGACATGCGACTGGAAGCTGGCGCCTTCTTCGGTGAGTTTGCATAAGGCTGAGAGCGACATGACCTGAAACCCACCCGAATCGGTGAGAATGGGGTGCGGCCAGTTCATCATTTTGTGCAGGCCGCCCAACGACGCCACGCGCTCAGCGCCCGGGCGCAGCATCAGGTGATAGGTATTGCCCAGAATAATGTCGGCACCGAGGGAGCGCACGGCTTCGGGCGTCATGCCCTTGACGGTGGCAGCGGTGCCGACCGGCATGAAAGCGGGCGTGCGGATATCGCCATGCGCGGTGGATAAGGTGCCACGCCGTGCCGCGCCATCGGTGCTGTGGGGTGTGAAGGTGAGTGCCATGGGGGTGTTATAGAAGAAATGCGGGGCTTGGCAAGGCGGGAAGTCTCATAAGCCGTCATCCTGCGGGACACGCAGTGTCAGCGCAGGATCTGGTGCATTTGGAGATGCTGCGCTGCGGCTTTGCCGCCCGCAGCATGACAGGCGTTAGCCCTGCCGATCCAGCAAGCACGCGTCGCCGTAGCTGTAAAAGCGGTAGCCCGATGTTTTGGCGTGTTCGTAGGCGGCTTTCATGCGATGCGTGCCCGCGAAGGCGCAAACCAGCATGAATAGCGTGGATTTAGGTAAATGGAAATTGGTGACGAGGCGGTCAACAATTTTGAATTGATAGCCGGGGGTGATAAAAATATCGGTGTCCCCCGCAAAAGCCGATAGCGTGCCATCATTGGCGGCGACGGTTTCTAAAATGCGTAGTGCCGTGGTACCAACGGCGACGATTTTGCCGCCTGCTGCGCGTGCGGCGTTGATGCGCTGCGCGGTGGCATCGTCGATGCTGGCCCATTCGCTGTGCATGATGTGATCGGCGGTGTCTTCAACCTTCACGGGCTGGAATGTGCCCGCGCCGACATGCAGCGTGACATATTCGAGCGAGATGCCTTTGGCTTTGAGTGCGTCCATCATAGGTTCGGTGAAATGCAATCCGGCGGTGGGTGCGGCGACGGAGCCGTCATGCCTGGCGTAGATGGTTTGGTATTCGGCAGCATCCGATGCGTCATCGGCGCGTTTGATATAGGGCGGCAGTGGCATGTGGCCGACTTTTTGCAGCATGGCGCGGAAGGCATCTTGCGGGTTTAAGGCAGGCTGGATTCCCGCCTTCGCGGGAATGACGATGAAGGAGAGCAGGACTTCGCCGGTGTCGTATTTTTCATGTGCGATGGCGGTGAAGCCATCGGTGATGGTGATGACGTCGCCGGGTTTGATTTTTTTGCCCGGGCGAATGAAGGCGCGCCAGAGGGAGGCCTCTCCGGCTTGTGCCACCATCTCCCTAAGGAGGGGGTTCATTTTTTCTTCTCCCTCTCCCTGTGGGAGAGGGGCGGGGTGAGGGCAGGGCTTGTGTAATAAGATTTCAATCTCCGCATCGCCCTTTTTGCCAAACAGGCGGGCGGGGATGACGCGGCTGTCGTTGAAGACCAGCACATCACCTTTATTCAGCAAGCCCACTAAATCACGAAAAGTGAAATCAAAGAAGAATTTGGACACGGCGAGCAAACGGGCGCTGTCACGTGGTGAGACGGGGTGTAATGCTATTGCCGATTCGGGTAAAGCAAAATCGAAATCAGAGACTTTCATGTGGCTATTATCCACATACAAAAAGGGCGGTCAATGACCGCCCTTTAATATTGAGAGGTAAGGAATATTTATTCCTTCACATCCGCAGCCACTTTGAGGCTGATGATTTTATCGGGATTAGCCGGTGGCTCGCCCTTGGCAATATTATCGACAAATTCCATGCCTTCAACCACCTGACCCCATGCGGTGTATTCGCGGTTGAGGAAGGGTGCCGATTCAAAGCAGATGAAAAACTGGCTGTCCGCCGAATCGGGGTTGGCGGCGCGCGCCATCGAGGCGGTGCCGCGTACATGGCGTACATCGTTGAATTCCGCCTTGATACGTTTGCCAGAGCCGCCGGTGCCGCTACCGGTTGGGTCACCGGTTTGCGCCATAAAACCTTCGATCACACGGTGAAAAATAATACCGTCATAAAACCCTTCCCGAGCCAGCTCTTTGATGCGGGCGACATGGTTGGGGGCTTTGGCGGGAAATAGCTCTATGACCACGCGGCCATCTTTCAGTTCAAGATAGAGGGTGTTTTCGAGATCGCGTGCTTTCGCGTCTGACATCAGGCAGGCTCCAATTAAGAAAGTGAATAACGGCAGGAGAAACTTCATATAGACTCCACAAAAATGAATGGCACTACTGTTAGCATCACTCAGCGTTGCTCACAAGCAGATTCCATGTGAGTCGTTTAGTTGCCGATCTGCGATTGCAGGTATAATTCAACCCCTAACCTCTCGATCAGCTTGATCTGTTGATTGAGCCAGTCGATATGGTCTTCTTCAGATTTAAGGATGTCTTCCACCAGCATTTCCGACACCACATCGCCTGCATCCTGCATGACTTTATGGGCGGCGAGCAGGTCTTTATGGTTGGTATGTTCCATTTTTAAATCGGAGCGCAGCATTTCCTCGGGCGTTTCGCCAATATGCAATTTACCCAAATCCTGCAGGTTGGGCAGCCCTTCGAGGAATAGCACGCGGTGAATCAACGCATCCGCATGTTTCATCTCGTCGATGGATTCTTCATATTCCTTCTGCGCCAGCTTGTGGATGCCCATATGTTTGAGCATGCGCGAATGCAGGAAATACTGATTAATCGCCGTCAGCTCGTTTTTGATGATGACATTGAGATGTTTGATCACGTCTTTATTCGTCGCCATGCGAGAGTCTCCTGAATGTATGATAGGCTGTTAGCCCTTAACCTGTCGCTTTTTACCGGCGGCTTCAACCCAAAAACGTGCGGCTGAGAATGAGTTGCGCATTTTTTGCTCATCTTTACAAAATAGTAACCTTTGACCGCTAGAATGACCGCTAATAGGAGGCGGTTATGACACATACTTCTTTTCAGATTATCTGGGATTCGGCCAAGCTACACGGTAAGGTAGGGCTGGATTTTAGCCATATTTTTGCGGCGGAGACCCCGCATACGCGCATTAAACTGATGATCCCGATGGTGGGTGACGGGGTTAATAGCGATGAAAATATCGGCCATTATGTAAATGCCAAAATGGCATTTGCCCATGCAACCAAAATTTCGCTTTCCAACGCTTCGGGGCATTTTGATGCCAAAAACACCCTGCAAGTGACGGCGCTGGAAATGACGCTGGAGCCAAGCGCGGTAATTAAAAAACTGATGATGGCGGGCTATATCAATGAGGCTCAGGGCCGTGAAGGTTTTGCCTTGCTGGCCAAAGCCATGGATGCGGCGCTGGCGCAACAGCTGGCGATGATCAGCACGCAAGCCCCAAGCAGTCATCAAAGCGAATCATGGGAAGAAGCTATGCCCGCCAATATGGCAAGCTGGGCGCACAGCACGCACGCACAGCCCGTTAAACATAGCTAAATAATGAGATTTTAGCTGACGCCGCTATCGGTGATCGCGGTTTGCAATAGGTTTTCGCGTACATAGGGCACGCATTTGCCGCACACCGGCTTGCAGCCAAGGGATTGATATAGCTGGCTAACGCAATTGGCACCGCGCGCGACGGCACCGGCCATTTCTTTTTCTTTCAGAGCATTACATAAACAAATATACATCAGGGCATCCATTGCGATTCATTCTCACTCTTATATGATGGGGCGCGACAAGATGCAAGTCATTCTTAATTACATTTTCATGACAGTGCGTTTGTCTCCAACTGAAACAGGACAACCCACCGAAATACGCTAAAAATTGCTATCTCACTGCCTGCATGCGAGCGTTTAGCCAGCGGGAGTGGGTATGAAGGCAATGGGCGAAAAATGGATAGCGGCGTGGAAGCAGCGCAAACGCGTAATGCGCCTATGTCCCGTAGCCATTTTAGCTATAATGCTGTTGATTGTGATGGAGCTAACGCAGCAAAACAGCGAAAGATTGCTGACTATCGAGCTGGTGTTGGGCGTGGTGATTATCGCCGCCATGCTGGTTGAAATGCTAATGTGTGCACTTGCACGGCGCGAACAGGCGCTCAACGACTTGCAGCAGCAAGTAGCGCAGGATAAAAATCTGCAAACCCAGTTGGTGACCCGCGTGGTTGAGCAATTTCCCGGGGTGGTGTTCTGGAAAGACCGCGATTCGCGCTTTTTAGGATGCAACGCAGCTCTGGCACAATTGGCCGGACGCAACAGCCCCGATGAAATTATAGGCTGTACGGATTTTGATTTGCCTTGGACGCATGAGGAGTCTGAGCAATACCGCGCCGATGATGCGGCGGTGATGCAAAGCGGGCAGGCGCGGCTTAAAATAATTGAAACCCAGACTCTGGCCGACGGCAGCTTGCATTATCTGGAAACCAGCAAAGTCCCGCTCGCTAATAATGACGGTGAAATTGTGGGTATATTGGGTGTGTATACCGATATCACCGAACGGGTGCTGCAGGAGCGCGAGCTACAACAGCACCGCGAACATTTACAGGAGATGGTGGATGAGCGCACCCAAACCTTGCGCCGGATGGTGGATGAGCTGACACAGGCACGCCAGCAGGCGGAAGACTCGGTGCAGCTCAAATCGGAATTTCTGGCGACGATGAGCCATGAAATCCGCACACCGCTGAACGGCATTATTGGCATGACCGAATTATTGCTCGAAAGCGCGCTGAACCATAAACAGCGCGCACAGGCCAAAGCGGCGCTGCATTCGGCGGAGTCCCTGCTGCATATCATCAATGATATTCTGGATTTTTCTAAAATCGAGGCGGGCAAGATGGAGATTGACCCCGTGGCATTTGACCTGATGACCTTGGTGGAGGATTTGGCGGAGTTGTTGGCCATCCGCGCGCGCGAAAAAGCCGTCGAGTTGATTGTACGCTTTCGCCCCGATGTGCCGAGGCAGGTAATCGGCGATGCCGGACGCATCCGCCAGATACTAGCGAATCTGATATCCAATGCGCTTAAATTTACGGATAAAGGCTATGTGTTGGTGAGTGTGACAATGGAGCCGGACATGCCGGTATCCGACGACAGGCTATGGTTTCGCTTGCAGGTAGAAGATACGGGTATTGGGATTGCGCCAGATGTGCAGACGCGCATCTTTGATAAATTTGCGCAGGCCGACGCGTCGATGAGCCGGCAATATGGCGGCACCGGATTGGGGCTGGCGATATGCCGCGAACTGGTGCAGGTGATGGGCGGCAGCATTCAGCTGGACAGTGTGCCCAATCAGGGCTCCTGCTTTTGGGTGTCACTACCGCTGGAGCACGACAGCGCATTGCCACAACCGCAAACGCCAACGGCGCTGGCAGGGCAGCGGCTGCTGATTGTGGATGATGTGGCGATCAATCATACATTGATTGGTGAGCATTGCGACCGGATGGGGATTCGCTGGAGTGGGGTGAGCTGTGCCGAAGCGGCGCTGGCTGCCTTGCAGCAGGCAGTGCAAATGCAAGACCCGTATCAGCTGGTGATTATCGACTATCTGCTTGCCGATATGAACGGGGAGCAACTGGCGATTCGTATCCGCCGCGAAACGTCCACACCCGACTGCGCACTGGTGATGATGACGGCGGCGGGCGTATCCGGCTATACGCGCCATTTCAAACAGGCGGGGTTTAACGGCTTTATCACCAAACCGCTGCGCATTGGCGAGATGTTTGCACTGCTGGAGTTGGTGTGGCAGGAATTTGTCAATGGCAACCGAGGCAGTCTTCTGTCGGTTGAGCATTTAATCAATTTGCGCAGCCAGCAGATGACGCATCGTGATGTGAGTTTTCGCGCGCCATCCATTTTGCTAGCCGAGGATAACCGTATCAATCAGAGCATCGCTGAGGAGATTTTACTCTCTGCCGGTTGCTGCGTCGAAACTGTCACCAATGGCAGGCAGGTGTTAAAACGGGTAGAAGAAAACCCATTCGATCTGATTCTGATGGATTGTGAAATGCCGGAGATGAATGGGTTTGAAGCCAGCGAAATATTAGCACAATGGAAGAAACAGCGACGCATTGATGCGATACCCATAATAGCGCTGACAGCTAATACCCATAAAGAGGAACGCACACGCTGTATGGATGTGGGAATGAGTGACTATCTTGCCAAACCCATGCGCAAACATGAGATGCTACAGATGATTGCCAAATGGCTGCCGCATGCGGTGGAAACAACGCAAGACGAACACAGGCCGCATTATCACAATCAAACCATATTGCTCGCCGAAGATAACCGTATCAACGCCATCATGGCGACCGAAATTTTACAGGATATGGGATTTGCAGTAACGCATGTGAGCGACGGGGTCCAGGCCGTAGCGCATGCCAAGCTCAGCAGTTACGATGCGATATTGATGGATTGCCAGATGCCACAGATGGACGGGTTTGATGCAACCCGAGCCATCAGGCAGCACGAAGCGGAGCAACAGAAAGCGGCGTCTATTATCATTGCACTGACGGCGAATGCGATGCAAGGGGACCGTGAGCGCTGTATGGCTGCAGGCATGAATGACTATATCAGTAAGCCTGCGCGCAAACAGATGCTAGGCGATGTGCTGGCGTGCTGGCTGACGCCCAGCCGCATCGGTGCGGTGGGGGCCGATAAAGCAGCTGATGCGATTGATCATCAATTACTGGCCACCTATCAGGAGGTGAGCAAACAGCATTTTACCGAAGGGCTGCAATATTATTTGGATGACGGTGCGCGAATTATCAGCTTGTTGCAAAATAAAGCGGCGCCGCCTGCGTTGCAGGATAGGGTTGCGCTGGCACATACACTCAAATCGGCAAGCTATACGGTGGGTGCAACCGAGGTAGGGGAGCTTGCTTTTTTGATTGAACAGGAAGGCCGCGAACGCCTCAGCAGCGGTGCATTGTCAATCTATATTCCGTCCTATCGTATCGATCAGCTGCGCCATGCATTTGAGGTGACAGCTGATTTCTTTCGCCAGCTTATCCATGAAGAAAGCAGTGCAGTAAAGGCAGCCTATGACCCTGATTGAGGATGCAGCAGCGGGAACGCAAATGCGGTATAAGCGCAGCGAATCCAGCCATTTGCTTAATCGTTATTTGTTACCCACTCTGACGATTTGTATTGGCACCGCCCTCACGCTGATGGCATTTTTATTGACAGTGCAAATCGAAATTCATCGTCTGCAGGAAAATTTTATCAGCAAGGCCACACATCAGACTCATGTCTTTAAATATTGGGTCGATGGGCACATGCGTGATATGCGGGCATTGCAAATGCTGTTTGATGCCTCGGACTTTGTTGATGCATCCGAATTTGCAATTGCCGCTGAGCATCTGATCGCCAGCGAAGGCTTTATGCGGGTGCTTTATATTAAGCCCGATCCGCACAGCAAAACGGGTTGGCAAACCGTGTATACGCAAGATTATAGCCCTACGTCGCTGATGCCCGTGCCACAAATGCTGCAACATGAAAAACTACATGCGGTGCTGGCAGCTGCAAGGCAATGGCATCAGCCACGCATTACCCCGCGATTGACATTAAGCCGCGATAAGACCGAGCGCGAGGTGGCACTGATCTATCCGGCAGGCAACAAAGACGATACGCAAGGCATGATCATCGGTGTGCTGGATATGGTGCAGTATCTGGAGCAAACATTTGCATGGGACGCGCGGGTCAATCGCACGCCGGAATTTTATTTGCAGGTTTTTGCACAAGAAGACAGGGGAAGCCGCATCAGTGCCCATGGCGGATGGTTCCGCACCGATCACAATGCCGCAACCGGCGCCTTGGGTTTCAGCCATGTCAGCACAATTGATTGGCTATCACAACAATGGAAAATGGTGTTTACGCCCACTGGGCTATTTGTGCTTGAGGCCCTGAATGTAGCCGTCCCATGGCTGGTGCTGGGTGCCGGTATGATTATTACGGCGATTGTGGGGTTGTTTTTATTCACCCTGATCAATCGCAATGTGCAGATAGAACGCGAGGTGCGTCAGCGCACGCTGGACTGGAAAAAAGCCACCATCGAGCTACGAAAACGCGGTGAGGACTTAGCTAAATCCAAAGCATTGGCCGAAGCCGCCAGTAGCGCCAAGGGCGAATTTTTAGCGAATATGAGCCATGAAATTCGCACCCCCCTGAACAGCATGATAGGCATGACGGAATTGCTAATGGATACGGAGCTGAGCACGCAGCAGCAAGCGCATATCCGCGTGGTACTAAATTCGGCGGAGACACTGCTGGAGATCATCAATGATATTTTAGATTTCTCCAAAATCGAATCGGGCAAATTATCGCTGGAGCCGGTGGCGTTTAATCTGCAGCACGCGCTCGAGGATATTATGGAGCTGTTTAGGCCCAAAGCGCAGGAAAAAGAAGGGCAGCTGGAATTGCTGCTCGATTATCAGGCCGAGGTGCCAAAGCAGGTAATCGCTGATCCGGTGCGCATCAAACAAATAGTCTGCAACCTGCTTAGCAACGCCATCAAATTTACCAAAGCGGGCTATGTGAGTGTGTGCGTGGAATGCGATGCGGCACACCGGCTGCACACACAGGAGATGCGGTTTCGCCTGTCGGTTCGTGACACAGGCATTGGTATCGACGCACGAAAACTATCACTGATCTTCGATAAATTTTCGCAAGCCGATGCCTCGACAACAAGGCAGTATGGTGGCACCGGGCTGGGGCTTGCGATTTCGCAACAGCTGGTACAGATGATGGGGGGCGAAATTGGGGTGAATAGCGAATTGGGTAAGGGCTCGGAATTTTGGTTTACCATGAAGCTGGCACTCAACCATAACCCGCAGGAAGAGCAGCCATTCATTAGCCATGACATGCTGCAGGGTTTGCAAATATTATTGGTAGAAGATGTGCCGCCGCATGCCGCCATCATGCAGCGCCAGCTAAGCCAAGCGGGGATGCGCGTCACCGCCGCATCAAGCGCCGAGCAGGTGCTGCAACAGCTGCAGGACGGCACCATGCCTGCGATTGACATGGCCATTATCGATTATCATTTGCCACAGCTCTCCGGCGAATCGCTCATCAAACGCCTGCGCCAGCATAGCGCATGGCGGCATCTGCCCTGGATGATGATATCGGCATTGGGCGAGAAAGGGTACACGCAGCGCTTTGCAAGCCTTGGCTGTGCGGCGTTCCTGACCAAGCCGATTCGTCAGAGTAGTTTGCTGGATATTTTGGCGTTAATGTGGTTGCACGCGCAAGAGGGCAAAGCCCATGCCATGTTCACCCCCTATAATATATACCCTAAAGCAACGCGCGTCAGCGTGGAGGAAGAAGGGTTTTTTGCAGGGGCAGAAATTTTGCTGGTGGAAGATAACCGCGTCAATCAGCATTATGCGTGCGAGGTGCTGGGAAAATTGCAATGCAAGGTGAGCGTGGCTAATCACGGGATTGAGGCGCTGGCATGGGTGAAGCGCAAAAGCTTTGATTTGATTTTGATGGATTGTCAGATGCCGCAAATGGACGGCTTCGAAGCCAGCCAGAAAATCAGCGCACTCAAACGGCAAGGAGTGATGGCAGATACACCGGTGATTGCGCTTACCGCCAATGCCATGAAAGGCGACCGCGAGCGCTGCCTTGCATCGGGCATGAATGATTATATCAGCAAACCGATGCGGCGCAAAGAGCTGAAAGCCGCACTGATCGAATGGCTTCCACCCAAGGAGCAGCGCGTGATGGCGGTGGGTGATCCCCTGTTGCAAAACTAAAGGGGAAGCTGCTTGGGCCAGTGAATGACGATGCGGGTGAAAGCGCCCTTTTCAGATTCGATGCCGATGCTGCCGCCATGCAACTGCACAATGCGCTTGCAAAATGCCAACCCCGCCCCATGGCCGGGGCGATCATCGCGGATGCGGCGGAACAGGCCGAACACTATCGTATGAAATTCCGGCTCGATACCCTCGCCATTATCACGCAGGCTAATCAGCCAGTAACTAGCATGCTCTTCGCTGCTGAGGGTAAGCAACGGAGTGGCGGAATCATTAAACTGAATCGCATTTTTAATCAGTTGCAGCAGCAAATGCTCTAGCTGGTCACGTCGCGCAGGAATTACCGGCAAGCCACCGGCAATAATCTGCGCACCGCTTTGCTTGATTTGCGTCGCATAGCTTTGACGGATACTCTCAAGCACGGCGTGCAGATCAAGCGGCTCAGGCTTTTCATTGCTGACACTCAGATAGCTGTAATCGCGCAACAGCTGAATGCGCGCGAGGCTGGTTTGAATTCTATGCTGTGCATTTTGTAAAGCCGGATCATTCGATTGCCGCAGCAGCAGCAACGCTTCGCGCAACGGATCGGCCAGATCATGCGAGGCGGCGGCGGATATTTGCGCCAAATCATCACGCAACAAAGACAGCAAGGATTCGCTCATGAAATATACCGCTCGCTTTCGGCCTGAATATGTGCGGCGATCACATCGCTGATGCAATGGAGGATGGTGTTGTATTTTAACGGCTGCAATAAAAAGCCGGAGAGCTGCAAAATGCGATGTGCCGGATCACCTGCAAGCGACGGGTCATCGCTGACCATCACAATCGGCATGTTGTAATCGCAGCGGCGCAGCTCATGCGCCAGCGCGATACCGCGCATTGCCTTCATTTCCTGACGAATAAACAGCATCTGATAGTCACTCAGCGCTACCGCGCGCAAGGCATCGGCAGGCGAGGTGGCAATCTGGATATTGCAGCCCGCCTGCGCAATGCGGTGCTGAATACGCGTGGCCTGATCGACATCTTCATCAATATACAATAGTGCCCATTGCTTTAACAGCGCGTGCTTTTGGATGTTGTGCTGTTCCGCTTCGCCCAGTGGTTCCTTCGCGTCAAAGGCCAGTTGAATCGAATCGGCTTTGTCAAAACATTCGCGATACATGGCTTCCAGCGCCTGCACATCGAGCTGCTGCAACTGCCGCATATAATCATGGTGCAAATCGAGATAGGCGCGCACCTTGCCGGAGGTAAAAGGCTTGACGATATAGCCCGCCGCGCCAAAATGCTTGGCGCGCTGGACATCATCAGCCAAACGGCTGGCGGTGAGAATGACAATGAAAGCTTCGGGGTATAGCCGCTTCATCACCCCCAGCACCTCAATGCCATTCGCATCGGGCAAGCCGATATCGAGGAAGGTGATATCGGGCTTCAGCCGCTCAAACAGTGCCAGCCCCTCGCGCGCACTCATGGCAACATGGCGGCTGTTGCCTTGCAAAATATTGACGGCAAGCTTACAATAAAGCTTCTCATCTTCGATAATCAGAATGGTTTGCGGGCTGGGGCTGTTCATCGGTTGCCTCTAAGCTGCTTTATGCATCAGCGCCTGCAATTCAGGCACGGCGCGGGCATAGGCTTCATGGAGTTGCAGATAGAGCGCATCAAGCGCGATCATCTGATCTTCGCGCGCCCGCTGCTCGATCATGCGCGCTAATTCATAGACCTGCATCACCCCATATTGCTGGCTGGAGGATTTGAGCGTGTGCGCATTACTAATCACCATCGCCGCATCACCTTGCTCGATGCCTTGTTCGATGCCTTGAATATATTGTGGAGAATCTTCCAGATAATAGCCCAGAACCAGCGAAAATTTTTCACCCAGTATATCGCGTGCTTCATGCAGCATTGCATCATCAATCGTCGGTGACATAGCCGCTCCTTTCACTACCATTCAAGCGAGGTATTGGCGACGGGATGGTTAAGAATAATGCCCACCACCTGATTCCCCTTATCGTTAAATTTGAGCAGATCGAAGGCGAGGTGATTCGCCTGCGCAATGCCCCGCCCGTGATTATCGGTTGCACGCGAGGGGTCAATTTCCAGATAGGAGCGCCAGTTAAACCCGTCGCCTTCATCGGTAATCTGAATCATGTGCGCCTGTTCTTTGCGCTTGAACACGACATCGACGCGCCGTGCCTGAAATGCAGGACTCATCAGGCGGAATTCAATTTCCTGTTGCCAGCTGTTTTTATCAACCAACACGGTTTTCTCGTCATAGCTGATTTCCAGATTGCCATGCTCGATAGCATTCACCAGCAACTCGCTGATACCGACCAGCACACGGTCCGGCTCGGGAAAACATTGAGAGATGAAGGGGGCCAAATGATACGCATCATCGAGCGTGCGTAGCGAAAACTGCATCGTTTGTGACAGCTCAAAGCTTTTATTATAATGCTGCATATCACGCAATAGCGCGCGCTGGCGCTGCGATTCGGTGATTGCGGCGCTTAATACCGAATGCATCACCGCAGGTTGCAGCGGCTTGGTGAGATAATAAAACACGTCCGCTTCGATGCCTTCGCGGATTTGCTCGGGCCGGTCGGCGGCGGTTTGCATAATCACCGGAATGCGTGATAACGCCTTCACCGATTTCATCATCCGCACTACTTCCAGCCCTTTGAGGCCGGGCATTTCCCGATCGAGCATCACCGCATCAAGCTGGGCGCCTTCGCGCTCGATCAGATGAAACGCCTGATCGCCATTATGCGCGCTGAGCACCTCATAACCTTGGGCTTTCAGCCGTTCTTCGAGCATTAATAGCAGCGAACGGTCATCATCCACCACGAGAATGCGCGGGGCGGCAGAGTCATGCATGAATGGGGCATAGGGTAATGGTCGGGCCAGTTGCATAGCCATCCTCTCGTAAAATTAGCGTTCGGTAAAAGCGGTGTAGGCCGCCGTTTGTATGGGTTTGAGTAAATAATCCAGCACCGATTTTCGCCCCGTGACGATATCCGCATCGACCGTCATGCCGGGCACTAAAATATTCTGGTTCGGGTTGTGGCCGATATAGTTTTTGTGCAAAGTAATGCGCCCGCGATAATAGCTGTTTTGCTGATTATCAACAAAAGTAGTAGCGGAGATAAACGACAACACCCCATCAACGGCGCCATAGCGGGTGTAGTCATAGGCATGGACTTTGACCTGCACCGGCTTGCCGGTATGCACATGGCCGATGTCTTTGGGCGATATTTTGGCCTCCACCACCAGCGAGGCATTCAGCGGTACAATCTGCATCAGCGCCTGACCGGGGGCGATGACTGCGCCGACAGTATTAACCTCAAGCCCCTTCACCAGCCCATCCACCGGAGCTGACACTTCGAGCCGACGCACGCGGTTTTGTTGCTTGGCGACGCCTTGATTTTCTTGCGCCAATGCACTTTCGACCGATTCCATCTGACGATAGGCCTCGTCCTGATGACGGGCATTCAGCGATTTGAGGCGCGTAGCGTATTCACTCATCGATTGCCGCGCCTCGTTGATGTTATTTTGCACCGAGGCATATTCGCCACGCACGCGCTCAAGCTCTTTGCGTTTGTCGAGCGTGCGCAGGCGGCTGGTAAGGCCTTTGGCGAGCAAATCCTCCTGCATCGCCAGCTCTTCGCGCACCAGCGCCATGGTGCGCGATAAGGTGGCGCTGCGATTTTGCAGGGCTGCCAAGGCTTGCTCTTTTTGCTCGATCTGCGCGGCGATCACGGCGGCTTCTTGCTCGCGGGCGCTAATCATTTCGGCAAACATGCGGCGCTGATCATGGATCATATTGTGTGGCACGTCCTGCATGGCCGAAAAATCCGGCTCGCGCCCTTCGACAAAGGCACGCAGCCGTTCGGATTGCAAACGCAGGGTGCGCTCTTTGGCTTGCATTTCCTGTAAATCGCGCGCCGAATCCTCGCCATTGAGGCGCAATAATACCTGCCCCGTTTTCACCAGCTGGCCTTCTTCGACCAGAATATGTGAGATGATCCCGCCTTCAAGATGCTGCACGGTCTGCACATAACCATCGGGCACCACATCGCCTTTGGCGCGGGCCATTTCATTCACCTGGGTGAACGAGGCCCAGCCGATAAATCCGATAATGGCACTACTCAGCGCGATCATGGTGATGCGCACTAAACGCGGTGCGTAACGCTCGTCCAGCAACACGCTTTGCGACAGATGCTGCAAACCATCATCGGCCTCGCTTAAATGGGGTTTGGGTTTTTTGCGGTTCATAGGCGTTCCTCATTCATCCATTGCAAGGCCTGCATGGGGGTGCCAAGCCGTGGTGTACGCTCGCGCTGCAGATACAGCACCTGATCGGCAAGCGCGACAAAATCGCGGTGGTGGCTGACATATAAAATCGTGCGCTTGCCACGCGCAGCTCGCATCCATTGAAGCAAATGTTCGCCCGCTGCCCCCGATAGCAGGCTGTTGGGCAACTCATCGCATAAAATAATGGATTGCGGTCGCAGATAAAGCCGCGCCAGATTAAGTGACGCGAGCAGGGAAGGCGACAAAAGCTGCACCGCATCTTCGAGCGGTGTATGCAATCCGGCGGGCAGGGTGCTGATGGCGTCCCAGCAACCGGCTTGTGTGAGGGCGTCGGCGATTTCATCATCGGTGACGGTGGGCTGACTGAGCGAAAAATAGGCAAACACACTGCCGCTGAACACATGCGCGCTTTGCGAAATATAGGTGATATTACGCCGCAGCAACAGCGGATCGAATTGGCGCGTATCGGTGCCGTCTATGCGGATAGTGCCGGATTGGGGTACATACAAACCGGATATCAGCTTGAGCAGGCTGGTTTTGCCCGCGCCATTGCCGCCGGTAATGGCGAATAGCTGACCGGCGGGAATATCAAGCGTGAGCGCACCAAAGACCGGATCGGCCTGCCGCGAATAGCGCAAGCCAACCGATTGCAGCCGGATATGGCCTTTGAGGGGTGCGAAGGACTGCGCGGGCTTATGCGCCTCGCGCTCGGTGCCCAGCGACATCAGCCGGTTGACCTGCTCAATGCTGTTGCGGATATGCTCGAGCCGCGGCAACATGGCGCAGGCGGTTTGCAACGGGTTGAGGGTGCGCCATGTCAATATCATGGTCGCCACCAGCGCGCCGACGCTCAACTCGCCCTGCCAGATGAGCCCGACGCCGAAAGCCAGCGTGGCAACACCCGTCAGCATCGACAGTGCATTGGCGACATGCTCAAGAATTTGCGCTAAAAACTGCGATTGGAATTGCGCTAGCGACGCACGCTTTGAGGCGGTGGCAAAACGCTCGGCCATGCGGTCACTCATGCCGGAGAGTTTTAGCGAATCGAGCCGCGTGAAGGTTTCCACCGCGGCTTGCTGACGCTCGGACAGGCAGCGCGAGGAACGGTGCATGTGAAACACAATATGGCGGCGCAAGAATAGCAGCATTAATAGATAGATGACGCTAACGGTGACCGCAATCCACACCAGCGGCCCGCCGATTAACGCGATGGCAATCAGCAACACCATCACAAAAGGCAGCTCGAGCAGGGAAAGAAAAATAGAACCGCTGAAAAAATCGCGCAGCATTTCGAACGCCCGCATACGTGCCAGCTGCGCCGGTACGGATGCCCGCTCGGTATAAGCGGGCGGCAGAAAAATGAGGCGCTCAAAAATACCAACGCTGACAATGGCACTAATGCGCGCCCCAAGCCAAGAAAGGGCGTGTAATCGAACAAACCGCAAAACGCCTTCGAGCGTGAGCGCTATCAGCACCCCTGCCGTCAAATAAGGCAGTGTCTCGAGCGAGCGCGCTCCGATCACACGGTCATAAATAATCATTACGAATAAGGGTACCAACAACCCCAGAAGATTGATCAGAAACCCCAGCCCGATCACCTGCCACAACAGGCCTCTGAAACGTGAACCCACTTCGCGAAACCAGGTGAAACCGGTTTTGCTACGCGCATAATGCTCCGCACTTTGCGTGTTGCTCTCGCGCGGGAAAAACTGCATCGCCGTGCCGTACAAGTCACGATCGGTGAGCAGGGCTTGCTTGCCGGTGAGCAGATCATAGGCGAGCCAGCCACGATCCGAATGCGACAGTAATAAATGAATGCTGCGCGTACGCTTTGATTTGCTATGGAAAAGGCAAGGCAGCATGTTGGCGGTTACTTGGTCCAAACGTAGCGGCTTGCGCTTGTGATCATAACCCAGATAGGCCATAGCATTGAGCATGTCGAACAAACCAAATGGCCGCGCCTGATCGGCGCTGGCGGCAAAATCCAGCCCGTCTACGGCACGTGGCAATGCATCACATAAATGGCGTGCGTCGCCCTGCCAGCCGAAATGCTCCAGCAACAACGCCATAGCAATGGTGTAGTCGGGATGGCCGATGGGGGGCGCACCCAGCCAGCCGCGTGTACGTAGCGCCGCTATCAGTTGCAAAGGCGGTTGGGCCAGCTGCGTGACCATTGCTTCGGCATTGAACGGGGCAGCGAAAGTGGTCGTGCTCATGCCACCTCCTCGCGCGCAGCTGACGCAAGCGGCGCATCGGCATTCATCAGCCTGCCTTGATAAAGGGTGGCGCGGTGTGTAGCGAGTGACAGCAGATTGTTATCTTCGGATGCTATGATGAGTGCGACGCGCTCGCGCAGGCGGCCCAGCAAGCGGTAAACATAATTATAGCCTTCCTTGTCAAGGGCGCGGTCGGCATGGTCGAACAACACAATGCGGGGCTTATCCATCAGCACGCGCGCAATGGCGATGCGTTGTTTGAGGCCGGGGGGAATCGCATCGGCGCTGGCGCCTTCGAGTGGTGTGTCATACCCCAGCGGCAATTTGGCAACCGCATGGTCGATACCCAACAGCGCGGCGATATCATACGCCGCGACGCGCATATCATCACGGAAGCCGGTGATATTTTCGATGATAGTGCCACGGTATATGGCGGCGTCGGCCTGCAGATAGCCGACATGCTGCAATAAATCGCGGGGCGCGTAGCGGCTGACGGCGTGGCCATCCACATGCACCTCGCCAGCGCTTGGCGGATACAACCCTGCGATAAGTTGCATCAATGCGCTGGTGCTTCGCCCGTCATCGCTATGAAGGGCAATCGATTCGCCGCGTGTGAGCGTAAAACTAATCGCATCCAATAGCGGCGGTGAGCTGTTATCATGGCGCAGGCTGACCTGTTCACAACGTAACACGCCATCTCGTGCGGCGCGTTTAGCGGCGGGGTCGATTGCAATTTGTGGCAGACTCATCAGCGCCTGCACACGTGTGCGCGCCAGCTCGACATCCTGATAGCGCGTCCACAGGGACAGTGCGCTATGCACCGGCTGCATGATGCGCCCTGAAAGCAACACGCAGGCAATCAACGTGCCGGTGGTCATCATGCCATTGATGACGGCGGGCGCACCCGCGGCCACCACCGCAATCACCATCACCTGTCCGAATAATAGGCTGACATTATTGGCGATGCTGCTGGATTGGCCTACCTGATAATTGATCGGGTTGGCATAGGATTGCAGCGACTCGTAACGGCGCAGTATGCGGTTTTCCCAGCCCTGGGTTTTGATGGTGTGGATACCTTCGAGCGCCTCGATCAATAAATTGTAACGGGCTTCGTCGCTGCGGTTGCGGCGGTCGAGGCTGTCTTTAAGCGACACGCCGATTGCCCATGCCAGCACCGCAAACACCGCCAGCAATGCCACCGGTACCACCACCAGCCAGCCCGCCAGATAGGCAATCATGCCAATGAAAATAAGCAGAAAGGGAATATCAATCAGCGTCGCCCAAGCCTGCCCGCCATAATAGTCGCGCAAATGGCTGATGGCGTTCATATCGCTTAAATAATCACCCGTATGTTTATGCGTGCGCTTAAGCGGGTCGCTATGCAGAATGCGGGTAATGGCCTGACAGGAGAGGCGATGCTCATACGCTGCGCCCGCGCAGCCGTTTAAATAGGCGCGTGCAATGCGTAGCAGCATTTCGATAAGAATCATCACGCTTACTCCTATAATTAGTAAGGTGAGGGTGCCGGTATGCGGGCTGGTGAGAATGCGGTCATAGATTTGCAACGTCATCACCGGCAATGCCAGCGACAGAACATTAATCGCCAGCGCCGATAAAATCTGATCGCTCATATCGCCTGCGCTATTAGGCAGCAGGCGGATGGGGAAAGTAAAAGCGCGGTGTGTTGTCATAGCATCCTATCATTGGTTAGGATTATTCTATGCCTGCACACCGCGCTTCACAAAAACTGTTGAATCCCGACGCATTCTTTTTTGCTTTTCGTCTTAAAACAAGACAGTTTATCCGTTGCCGAAGCCACCAAACAGATTCGGTGGCGAGGATAAGCCCGAGATCAAACCGCCCGCGACACCCTCGAGCACCTCGCCCACGCCACCGACAATGTCAGTGGCAACACCATCATCAAGGCCCAAATTACTGAGCGCGTCGTCAAGCGACAGACCGCCGCCCAGATCGGCAATATTGCCTTCGTCATTGAACGGGTCGAGCCCTGCGCCCAGATGCAGCGCGTCGCCCAGCACACCCAGATCGACGCCAAGCAGCCCTGCATCGCCGCCGACAGTGACATCGAGCGTGATAAGGCCGAGATCGATCGGCAGAGCGATATCCGGCACATCGAGCGCATCGCCTGCTGCGAGTAGCTGATCGGTTGCATCGTCAATCAGCTCCACCACATTGCTTGTGCCACCAAGCGCGTGATCGACTACCTCATCGACAACGCCCAGCCCGACAGCATCCAGCGGGTCGGTGAGTGCTCCTAGCCCTTCGAGTTGCTCTTGTGCATTGTCAAAACCATGCTGCAGATTCACATCGACGTCGAGGCCCAGCTCGCCATCGGCGTTGGGATCGAGCAAGGCAATATCGGCATCAATGAAATCATTATCGCTGCCGCCGACGCTGGTACCATCGCCTCGTCCCAGCAGCAAATCCAGATCGATCAGGTCATTGTCATCCCCTGCGATATTCTTATTGCCACCACCGAGCAGATTCAGATCGAGAATATCATTATCATCGCCGCCAATCACACTATCGCCACCACCCAGCAGATTGAGATCCAGCACGTCATTGTCATTACCGGCAATGGTTTCATTGGCATCGCTGAACAAACTCAGCCCCAGATCGACAATGTCGTTATCATTGCCCTCAACGATACGGTTGCCATCGGATAGCAGGTTAAGCCCGAGATCGACGATGTCATTGTCGTCACCCTGAATCGTCACATCACCGGAGCTAAAGATATTGATATCCAGATCAACAATGTCGTTGTCATCGCCCTCAATGAGCGTATCGCCGGAGTTGAAAAGATTGATATCGAGATCGACTATGTCATTATCATCGCCTGTTATCGTGACATTACCACCATTGAAAATATTAAGATCGATATCAATAATCTGATTATCATCGCCATCAATAATACGGTCTTCATTGTTAAACAGATTGATATCTACATCGACCAACGTATCGCCGATTGTGATGTTAACGCCATTGTCGATATCAATATCGATAATATCACCTGCGTCGAGCAGCGTGTCACCTTCATGAATAATATCCCCTTCATGAATGATGGTGTCGCCCTCATGGATAATGGTAATGGTGTCGCCTTCATTGACGATGGTGATATCATCGCCGCTATTATCATCGGTGGTAATCACATCATCCGTATTATCATTATTGATCACAATGGTATCGCCGGTGTCGGTGCTATTGTCGATCGTGGTGATGCTGTCGCCATTATCCTGATTAACGCTGCCACTGCGTGCTTCGATAGGGGCGGGCGTGAAGCTCGCCAGCGCTGCCGCATCACCGCTTTGCTCGGCAGCGTTGCTGGATTGCGCGGCTATAACGCTTGGGCTGAGATCACTTAATGCGTGAGTATCCACCAGTGTGGAACTGGACAGCCCGATATCGGTGGTGGGCGCGCTGCGGCTTTGCGAGTGATCGTCACCAAAGCGCACAGGCGCTTCGGCTATATCGCTGTAGCGTGCGGCGGTTTGATCGACCAGCTCGAGCGATTCATCCTCAGCCCCGAACTCGCGTGAGGTATCCGGCACCAGCCCCATATTCAGATTGCCACTGCCGGTAATGCTTTGCGACAGCATATCCTGTTCGTCAGAGGTTAACATTTCTGCGCCAAGTTTTTTGCGTACCGATTCCTGCATAAGGGCAAGACGATCGGCCTGTAGACTTCCTGATGTTGTATATGACATAACATGCTCCCATAGATTGTGTTATGGAATATGTATACACGCATAAAGTTAAAAATGATTTAATCAAAGGCCATATTTAAGATAAATGTCAATAGAATGGCAATATAACCGAAAATGGCTGGCTAATCGTATCCGCAAGCCAAATCAACACGTTAAAATTGTACTATTCAAAAATAAAGGCCCGCTATAGTTGCCAAAAGAGGCTGAGTGCCACTCAAAATAAAGTTAATAATAGTCGCTAAAATTGCGCCATAAATTAACTAAAGCTTAAAAATATTCCGCTACATTAGGGGCAGAAAGCTTAAAAAGGGAGTAGCGGCATGTGCTTTGTATGTCTAGGAAATAACGGGAATGCATCGGTTAATCGCCATATTGAATATTATGGCAAAGAAGGAACGGCAAAGCTGGAGAGTTTTTCGCTTTCAGCGGGCAGTGCTAATTATGCCGCCGCCAATGGTGGAAAAGGTCAGTATACCGATACATTGCTGGATTCATCTGCATGGAACAAGACGCCCGGCACACCGGTCACCATTAGCTATAGCTTCAACATCAATGCCATTTCGGATACCTCCGTTGTGTATGGCGGCAGCACGTATAATTTTAGTGCCGCGCAGCAGCAAGCTACGCTCGGCATTTTCAGCATGATTTCGGATTTCACCAATATTACCTTTGTCCAGGCAAGCAATGCCAGTGCCGCGCAGCTCTATTTTTACATGGGCATGGAATATGGGCTGGGTGCGCATGGTCAGGCGGCAGGGCTTAATTCCTATATGTATGACCATAATAATGTACGTACCATTTCGGCGGTGGGCATGAGTAATGATTATGCCAATTTTACTCCCGGCACTTATGCATATACCACGTTGCTGCATGAAATTGGCCACGCGCTGGGACTGAAGCATCCGGGTGATTATTATGATGGCGAAGAGGACGGCCCCTATTTGCCAACAAATCTGGATAATTCCAGCACCACGGTGATGACGTATAACGATACATTCAATAACACCACCTATGCGTGGCTGGATATTGAAGCATTGCAATATTTATATGGTGTGAAAGGCAACAGCAACAGCGGTCTGGGTGAGGGCAATGATTATTACGCCATTACCGGCAATGCCGAGCTGGTCTATGGCGGGCTGGGTAGCGATACGATTGTAGGTGGCACCGGTAATGACACCATTTATGGTGGCCGTGCACAGGCCGACACGCTCGATAGCGCCGATCATATCACCGGTGGCGCTGGCAATGATTTGATTTTCAGCAATAGCGGTCATGACACGGTCTATGGCGAAGCTGGTAATGACACCATTTATGGCGGTCTGGGTGATGACAGTATTTATGGTGGGGACGGCGATGATTACCTTGCAGGCGGCGGCGGCATTGAGCATCCGCAGGACCAGTCTGACCAGATTTGGGCGGGGAATGGCAATGACTATGTCATCGCCAATGGCGGAGATGATACCGTTTACGGCGAAGCGGGCAGCGACACCATTTATGGCGGTTTAGGCAACGACGCCATTTATGGAGGTGACGGCAATGACTGGATATTTGGCCAGCATGGCAATGATATGATGAGTGGCGGGGCTGGCGCGGACATCTTCACCTTTAACAGCGGCCATGGCGCAGACTGGATTACCGATTTCCAAGTGGGGGTCGATAAAATCCGTCTGGTTGGCAATCTCAATAACAGCGGCATCAATACGGTGCAGGATATCATGAGCCGTATATCGGATCTCTCAGGCAATTGGGGCTCCAGTATCGATCTGGGCGGCGGCAATTATCTGGATTTGCAAAATGTCATGTCGAGCCAGTTAAGCATTCATGATTTTCAAATAATATAAGGCATCAGGGGAGAGTAATTATGTGTTTTGTATGTTTAGGTAATAGCGGCAATGCCGCTGCTAATCGCCATATCGAATATTACGGCAAAGAAGGCACGGCGAAGCTGGAAAGCTACTCGGTGGCTGCAGGTAATGCGAATCAATACGCCGCCAATTATTCGGCGCTGAATGGTCAAAAAGGCCAGTATACGGATACCGTTCTGGATGTTGCCGCATGGCATAAATCACCCGGCTCGCCGGTGACGATCACCTATAGCTTCAACATCAATGCGATTTGGGAAGACTCGGTGGTCTATGGCGCCAATCCGAGAAATTTTAACGCCACGCAGCAACAGGCAACTTTGGGCGTTTTCGACATGATTTCGAACTTTACCAATGTGCGGTTTGTGGAGGCGAGTGATCCGGGCAGTGCGCAGCTGTATTTTTATATGGGCATGCAATATGACACCGGCTCTTACGGGCAAGCGGCGGGCCTTGCAGGCTATCGATATGATCACAACACCGTTCGAACCATTGTGGCGGTGGGCATGGGCGATAGCTATGGCAATTTTACGCCGGGTCAATATGCGTACACCGCATTATTGCATGAAATCGGCCACGCGCTGGGGCTGAAGCATTCCGGTAAATATTATGATTATGAAACCGGCCCGGTATTGCCCGGCCATCTGGATAATTCCAGCACGACGGTCATGACGTATAATAATACGTTCAACAATACCGAATATGGCTGGCTGGATATTGAAGCACTGCAATATTTATATGGCGTGAAGCAATCGGCAGGCGGCGTCACAGGCGATGGTAATGATTATTACACTATCAGCGGTTCCGCTGAATTGGTCTATGGTGGCCTGGGGCGTGACACGCTGGAAGGTGGCACGGGCAATGACACCATTTATGGTGGCCGCGCGCAGGCTGATACGCTCGATAGCGCCGATTACATTACCGGTGGTGGCGGGAGTGATTTGATTTTCAGCAATAGCGGTAATGATACCGTCTATGGTGATGCGGGCAATGATACCATCTATGGTGGTTTAGGTGATGATAGCATTTACGGTGGTGATGGCGACGATTACCTTGCCGGTGGTGGCGGCATTGAGCATCCGCAGGATCAGTCCGATCAGATTTGGGGTGGCGCAGGCAATGACTACATCATCGCCAATGGCGGTAATGATATGGTCTATGGTGAAACCGGCAATGATACCATCTATGGCGGGCTGGGTGATGACACCATTTATGGCGGCGACGGTGCAGACTGGATTTTTGGCCAGCATGGCTATGATTCGTTCTATGGCGGAGCCGGTGCCGATGTGTTCACCTTCAATTCAGGCCATGCGCAGGATCAGATTATGGACTTTGAGGTGGGCGTGGATAAAATCCGCCTTGTCGCTAACCTGAATAACAGCGGGATTAACAGCGTCTCTGATATTTTAAGCCGCATCAATACGTATGAGGGCGGCTGGGGCTCGTGGATTAATCTGGGAGGCGATGGCAACTTCCTGCTGATTAAGGATGTGGCGGGCAATCAATTCACTGCTGCGGATTTTGAAATTATTTAGATTCGTAGGAATGTTGCAACACAAACAGCGTGCTGTCACATAATTTATGTTATGCCGATGAGGAGTGCTGGTAATAGACATTAACTTTTGCTAAGCTGACACAAATTAACCCACGAAAAAGGGTACGCTATGTGTTTTGTTTGTGCGTCTTCAGCTTATCGAAGCGAAGTGAGTGGTTTCCAGCATATTGACTATAAGGGCAACGGTGCCGTCAGCGAAAGCTATTCAGGCGGTGGAGTGTCATATAATGTTGAGGCGTTGTCCGCTTATGTGCCCGCGCTTATCAGTTCAGCACAATGGAATAGTGCACCGTCGCGCCCTTTGACGATCAGCTATAGTTTTTCAGCATGGGCGGCCAGTCCTGATACGGTGTATTCGCTGAACCCCACCAATTTCAGCATCGCGCAACAACTGGCGACGCTGGATATTTTCAATATGATTTCGTCTTTCACCAATGTGACCTTTGTCAAAGCCGTCAATCCGTTTGATGCGCAGCTGAATTTTTATAATGGCAAACTGCTTATTTCCGGCGCAGCGGGTGTGGCGGGCTGGGTCACGGGCGACAATGGATTGCGTACCAAAACCACCGTGGGCATGAGCAATGATTATACCGGCACCGATAAAGGCAGCTATTCGTATCTGACTTTGCTGCATGAGGTGGGCCACGCGCTAGGGCTGAAACATCCCGGAAATTATGGCGGCGGCGATGAAGAGCCGTTTTTGGAAGCCGGCATGGACCATCGCGGCAATACGGTGATGTCCTATTATAAGAACCCACGCGGTGGGGGTAATCCGTCCACTTACCAATGGCTGGACATTGAGGCGCTGCAATATTTGTATGGCCGGATTGGGGATACGCAAGAGCCCGAAGATGATCCGGTGCTGGGTAATGGCGACGAAACCTACACCATTACCGGTGGGGCTGAGCTGGTCTATGGCGGGTTGGGCAATGATACGATTTATGGCGGCAACGGCAATGATACGATTTATGGTGGCCGCGCACAGGCCGACACGCTGGATGGCAATGATGCGCTGTATGGTGCAGGCGGCAATGATCTGATATTCGGCAATGGCGGCAATGACACGGTGATGGCAGGCCAAGGCAATGATACGGTCTATGGCGGGCGCGGTAATGACCAGATTCAGGGCGGCCCCGGTGATGATTATCTGGCAGGCGGTGGCGGCGTGGCGCACCCTGCGGATGAGGCCGACACGATCTATGGCGGCGCGGGCAATGATTCGATTCTGGGTAATGGCGGCGACGATGTGATTTATGGCGAAGCCGGTAACGACACCATGTATGGCGGGCTGGGTAATGACACCATGAATGGTAGCGACGGTAATGATCAGCTATTCGGACAAGACGGTAATGATAGCCTTGTCGGAGGGGATGGCAATGATTCGCTCGATGGTGGTATCGGTAATGACACGCTAAGCGGTGGCGACGGCGATGACACATTGATCGGTGATGCCGGAGATGACTCGCTCGATGCCGGTGATGGGGCCAATAATATAAATGGTGGTGACGGGAATGATACGATTATTGCGGGCGCTGGAGCCGATACCATTGTGGGCGGTGCAGGCAATGATAGCATTACGGCAGGGGCGGGCGCGGATACCATCAGCGCAGGTGCAGGCAATGATACGATAGCTGCCGGTGAAGGCAATGACACCATTGATGGTGGTGATGGTGATAATGAAATCGATGGCGGTAGCGGTGATGACAGCATCACCACCGGCGAGGGCGATGATGAAATTATCGGTGGAACCGGAAATGATACGATCAGCGCGGGCGATGGGGCAGATACCATCGATGGCGGCGACGGGGATGACCAGATTACCGGCGGAGAGGGCGACGACGAGCTCACTGGTGGCGCGGGCGCAGATGTGTTTGTCTTCGATGATGACAGCGGCGAAGACACCATCACCGATTTTGATGTGGCCGTGGATGTGATCTCATTAACATCGGATGTAAATGGCAGCGGCATTACCGATGGCGCAACGGCACTGGCCGCGCTAACCGATGATGGGGCCGACTGTGTGCTGGATTTAGGCGGCGGCAATGAAATCCGCTTTACCGGCGTGCTGAGCGCGCAGCTCACCGCCAATAATTTCGATTTTGCCTAAAGCGCCTGAAGCTTAGCTAAAAATAAAGTCACTGGCGCTTAAGCCGCCAGCGGCGATATTGTCAAAATGCAGGCTATTAGCGCTATCAAAAACGATCGAGACACGGCCACCATTATAAAACAGATTCGGTTCCACTACGCTCTTAAAGCTGGCGCCGGAGCCAAAGCCGGTGAGCTGGATTTTATCCTGCCCGATGGTGAAATCGCGGATGGTGTCGATGCCATCGGATTTGGCGATCACGAAACGATCAGCACCGGTGCCTCCATACAGCTCGTCATTGCCTTTGCCACCTACGAGGGTGTCATTGCCTGCTTCGGCGGAAATCAGATCATTGCCCGCTTCACCGTAAATCAGATCATTGCCTTCCCATGTGAAAATCACATCATGGCCGCCACCGGCATAGACCGTGTCATTGCCTGCATCGGCAAAAACCCAGTCATTGCCTTCTCCGGCGCGTACCAGATCATTGTCGGCGCCGGCATAGATGGTATCGTTACCTGCGCCGCCATCGAGCGTATCATTGCCCGCATCGCCGCTTAGTACGTCATTGCCATTGCCGCCACTGAGCGAGTCATGGCCGGTCCAGCCATAGACGCGATCATTGCCTTCACCACCTGTTACCACATCGTCGCCTTCATCCGCATAGAGCTGATCATCGCCTGCGCCGCCTTCGATAGTATCATTGTCAGTGCCACCGAAAACCACGTCATTGCCGTCGCCGCCATAGACACGATCGGCACCAGCGTCGCCATAGAGTACATCGTCGCCGCCATCGCCATACAGAATATCATTGCCGGTCCAGCCAAACAGATAGTCGTTATCGGCACCACCATAGAGCTTGTCATGGCCGAAATCGCCATAAAGCGTGTCGCGCCCGATATCACCGTAAAGCACATCGTCGCCATACCAGCCGAGCAACTTGTCGTCGCCTGCATGACCGTAAAGCGTGTCATTGCCGTTGAGGCCGTAAATCACGTCATTGCCGCCATTGCCATAGCCGATATCGTTCGAGTCGGTGCCTATCAGCACATTCGATTGATTATCGCCGATGATGGGCGTGCCATTGGAACCGGTGCCTAGCAGGCTGTCAATTTGTGCCTGCGTGACCCTATCGAGGATGGTGTAATTGATGGGGTGGAAATTACCATTATGCACCCGATCATCGAAATAGGGAATGTAGCCCGCTTTTAGGGCGTTATCGAGTGAGTAAGTGCGTGCCGCATCGGTGCTTGGGAATTCCAGCCCGATGACGAATTTACCGGCATTGACGGCGTTTTCAACATAGCGCGCATCCCATGGGCCCCACGGGATCGGGTACACATCGGCCAGCGAGAAAGTGGTTTCTTTGCCCAGCCCATCGATCGCATCCAGATAGCGCGTATTGGGATCAAGCGGCAGGGACAAATCTTCCCACGTAATGATTTCGGTATTACTGAGCAGGCTGACCGCATTTTGAACAACGATTTTAAATTCGGGGTTAAGCGCTTTGGCTTCGGCAGAAATTTTAATAATAAAATCTTCCATCGCGCGCTTGATGTCACCACCCGGATTTTCAGCCAGATAGGCGCTGCGGACGTTGGGGATATTGAACACATCGACCACATCGAGATACACGCCTTTATAGCCCTTATGGATCAGGGTTTCGATGCGGTTGATCACCACATCCTGCCACTCTTTATGCCAGAATTTCACGCGCCAGCCGGAGCTGAAATTTTCATTCGGCTCAATCAAAAAAGCGGGGGGATTTTTTGCCCAGTTACCATCGATCCAGTAATCGCGGAATACTTCGGCTTCGCCCGCGCTTGCATACACCCACAAGGATTTACCTGCAGCATTGAGCGATGCGATCTGATCGCGGCTCAGCCCCGCTTCGGTGTCGTCGATGACGCCCAGCTTAAAGTTACGGCTTTGCAGGATGGTGTAATTGATATGTTGGAGCTGATAGAAAAATAAGAGTTGATCAGACATTCCTGCATTCCTTGTTAATTTTTTGTTAAACTAATCCGATATGAAAAAAACACAACCTTTATTCCACTTTTATCCCAAGAGTTCATATATTAGCCCTGAATACTGACAGGCAACGCTTTACCGGCGTTCAATGAAAATACGCGTGAAAACGCACGCGAAATAAGACCTAAATATTCAGGGCATTATTTGTTTTTATCTGTTGTTTTGTCATCAGCTTGTCACATAGCTGTGTCATAAATAGAAAGGCTACTCATAGATATGACGGAGGAGGCAGGCCGGACTATATGCAGATGAAGGCGCCCGATAACGGCTATAAAGAGGGGGAGAATCAGTCGGTTGCATCGCAACCGCAGGGTTCGTTCGGCTTCTCGGACGTATCGGCAACGGGTGCGATGGCCCCGCAAACACTGCCGGTTACAGGGCCTCTCGGCGTGCAAGTGTCGGGCCGCACGACCGCCAGCTGGGAGCTTGGACCTGCTAAGCAGCCGCATCCTGACTTTCTGAGTGGGCTTGGCGATATGTGGCGTGAGGGCATCCATAGCTTGCGCGTGGCTACACCGGCTTCGATTATCAATAACGGGTCGCGGATAAACTTTTTGCTGCGCGCCACCGCTGATGTGGCTTCGATGCTCTCAGGCGGGCTGTATAATTCGCCCTATCGGTTGATTGCTTCCGGCATATCCCTTACTGGCTTGGGGCTGGGATTAGTTTATAAGGAAAAGCCCAACACAGAAGAAAGACAAAAGCGCCTCGAGAATATGCCGGTGGGTGAATATATTACGATGCGGATTAAAGACGCGTTTGACCCCAAAAATCATATTATCGCGACGGTGGGTATGGCAACAATTCCCAACGGGATATTCATGGCGCTATCGGGCTATAAACAACGCGTGCCCGGTAAAGTCGCATGGGAAATGTATCAGGGGTTGATGACCGTGGCGGCGGGCTTGTCGTTGAACTTTATCCCCAATCAGGAACGCGCATGGCAGGTGGCAACCGGCATATTTATCGTGCGCGCGCCCTTCGCCGGAATTCAGGCGCAAACCGCACTCAAGCAAGGGTTTCCAGCCGATCATGTCACCGCGCCGCGTCCCTTTGATATGCATCCCGAAGATTGGAAAGCCCCGCCCGGTGACCGTTTGCAATGGGTAAAGTTTATTCTGAATCAATCCTGTAACGTCTTCGGTTTCATTTATGGGGGTATCCATAAGGATGAAGAGGGGAACATCGTCAGTCTCAAAGATTTCCATGCGCATAAAAACAGCAAAGCCGAGACAGATACGGCGCAGCCGGGCAAACAGGTGGAGCAGATTCAGGCGCAACGTCTGGAAGGGCCAACGGCCTTGCAAGTGGCACACTAATCCCATCACCATAGCCCATAAAAAAACAGGGGGCAAAAAGCCCCCTAAGGTTGGTTACGCTATGAAAACTTAGAATCCGGCAACGACAGGCGCGCCTTGCAGCGCGCCTCTATCCGTTACTGGATGTATTTGAACTCAATTTCGACGCGGCGTTCTTTACGCATACAGTCAATTTTCTCTTTGCGCTTGGTCAGCGCTTCGCATTCCGCTTCGGGTGAAGACTTGCCTAAACCACGGATATCAGCGGTTTTGGTATCGAGGCGGGTACGCTCGTCAAGGTAACGCTTCACAGCTTGGGTGCGGCGCTCGGAGAGCTTTTGGTTGTAGTCGCTGGCACCAATCTGGTCAGTGAAGCCATGAATGGTCGCATCGGCGATTTGTTTCGACTGATTAATCAGCTGAACCAGCATGTTGAGTTTGTACACCGCTTCGCTATCCAACTCGGCGCTGTCAAATTCGAAATAAATGGTACGCTGCTCAAGCTCAACCACGGGGGCGGGTGGCGGCGGGGGTGCAGGCGGTGCTGCAGGAGCCGGCGGAGGCGGCGGGGTAGGGTTACACGGATCATCCCCTTCCATCCATTTGGTGCGCACGCATTTGCCGTGCTTATCGATAACGAAATTTTCATTTCGGTCGAAGGCTGCATCCTGATTGCTTTGGGCGGAAGCAGTGCCACATACGGCTGCAAAGAGAATAACACCAAGTGATAATGTAGTAATGATTGGGGAGCGTTGCATAACTTGCCTTGTATTGTTTGTTATTATTTCCATCACCATATCCAATCCGAACCCTCGCGCAAGCAGTTTTTAGTTAACACAAGAAATTTTGGCTATAAGGAATTGATATTCATTTGAAAAAATATGTTTGCTAATGATGGAAGCCAAAAACAGCCACAGGCACAGACTTTTGTTGAATATTATAGTGCGATATCATCTGCTAAAGGAGCAAATATGATGTGGCACCTAAGGGTGCGTCTGGGGGCTAGGTACGAAAAAAACTCCGGAATCAATCCGGAGCTCTTTTTCATGCACAATGAAATCGGTGCTGGGTTTAGGTGTCGGCGAAAAACCCTTTTTCATTATCAAACACCAGATTGAAATCATAGGTGTTGGTAAGATTTTTGGAATAAACGAGCTCATTTTTTGTTATGCCTTCGATAAAGATAGAACTTTTATCATTGATCGAGACATAGACTCCGCCATTTTGATTGACGGCCTTATTGAGGAAATGCGCTTGAAGATCGAAATAGCTATTGGAGCCCCAATAGAAATTATGGAAAGCGATAAAATCCTCATTGGGATTAAAATCTTTGACGATGTTATGGCCCAGATTGATCTCACTGACATTTTTAACGTCGAGAGGCTTATTGATGAAATTATCAAAAATGAATGAATCGCGGCCCGCGCCACCATAAAGGATATCATTACCGGTACGGCCAAAAATACAGTCATTGCCATCACCGCCATAGAGCGTGTCGTTACCGGCATCGCCAAACAAGGTGTCGTTGTTACCATCGCCGTAAATCAGGTCATTACCCGCCCCACCGCTAAGCGTATCCGCGCCTTGCGGATTGGTGTAATTCCCATCGATACAGCGGTCGCCGTAAATCGTGTCATTACCTTCTTCACCAAAAATGGTGTCGCTGCCTGCGCCGCCGAATAATTTATCAGCTGCATCCGCACCTTCGGGCAAATGGATCGGCAGGCGGGCTACGCCACCATAGATCAGGTCGTTGCCATCGCCACCACAGGCGGAATCGGTATTGGCACCGCCATAGATGGTGTCATTGTCGCCACCGCCATAGATGGTGTCGTTGCCACCATTGCCATGCAGCGTGTCATTGCCGTTTTCACCGTAAATCGTGTCGTTGTCACGCTCACCTTTGACCAGATCATTGCCTTCGCCACCCCAGATGGTGTCGTGGCCGGTCCAGCCATACAGCGTATCATCGCCATCCTGACCATAGAGAATATCGTTACCTGCATCGCCGCCGATCGTATCATTGCCGCTGCCGCCATAAGCCGTATCATTACCGTCCCACAACCAAATCACATCGTTTCCGGAGCCGCCATCCACGAAATCATCGCCTTCATCGGCGAATACGATATCATGGCCTGCACCTGCATAGACAATGTCGTTGCCAATTTCGGAGAAAATACGGTCATTGCCATTTTCGCCATACAGCGTGTCATTGCCAGCGCCACCATAAATATAATCATTACCTTCACCGCCCCAGACTTTGTCGTCACCGGTCCAGGTGTGAATAAAATCATTGCCATCGCCACCATAGGCTACGTCATTGCCATCTGCAGCTTCAATGCGGTCATTGCCGGCTTCACCATAGATGGTGTCATTGCCTTCGGCGCCATACAGCGTATCGTGGCCAATGCCGCCATAGAGTTTGTCATTGCCGGTATCGCCACCGATAATATCGTCACCATCATCGCCATATATGACATCGGCGCCCGTCCAGCCCCACAACCAGTCATTGCCCAGGCCACCCTTAATGGTATCATTGCCTTCGTTACCCAGAATCGTATCGTCACCGCCACGTCCTTCAATCGAATCATTCGTTGCGGGGGCGTAGATAACGTCTGTATTATTGGTGCCAATGATGGTTGCCATGGTATGTTTTCCTTGTGCGTTTTTCGTTTTATCTGAAACCACATGCGGTGGTTAATAAATAGTTAATACTACAATTTTATCTATGCTGTAAATGTAAAATTTGTGACAATTCCATTACGATAGCCCGAATCACTTGCGCCACTCGCGCAATCGGGCTAGGATTCGGCCTTCCAAATCATAACCCGAGTTTCAGGATGTCCAGCCCCCAGACAGCCAACACTGGCCTTTACGAGTCGTCCCCCTCCACTTTGGAGGTCGTCTCGCCCTATGATCGCTCGCGCATCGGCGAGGTGCCATTAATGGGCTGGAATGAGCTGGATGCAACCCTGGAGCGCGCCAAAGCGGTATTCGCGGATAAAACCGCATGGCTACCCAACCACCGGCGGGCCGAGCTGCTGCAAAAACTGGCAAAAAACATAGAAGACGAGGCCGAGGATTTTGCCTATCTGATTGCCCTTGAGGGGGGAAAACCCATCACGGATGCCCGTATCGAGGTGGCACGTGCCGTTCAGGGGATTCGCTATGCGGCGGGCCATATCGGCGAAGGATTGCGCGGTGAAGTAGTGGAAAACTGGCAAAATACCATGTCCAATGGCCGCCGGATGGTGACCAGCCGTTCACCGATTGGTATTGTGGTGGCCATAAGCGCTTTTAATCACCCGCTCAATCTGATTGTGCATCAGGTCATCCCCGCGATTGCGGTGGGGGCGCCAGTGATTGTCAAGCCAGCGCTGACCACGCCGCTGACATGCCAAAAGCTGATTCGCCTGATTGATGAGGCAGGCATGCCCGAGGGCTGGTGCCAGTTGGTGCTATGCAGCAACGAGCTGGCTGAGAAGCTGGCGACCGACCCTCGTGTGGCCTTTATGAGCTTTATTGGCTCGGCTAAAGTGGGCTGGCATTTGCGCAGCCAATTGGCCGCTGGTACGCGCTGCGCGCTGGAGCATGGTGGCAATGCACCGGTGTTGCTGCTGACCTATGCCAATCATGATGCGGCCATTCCCGCCATTGTCAAAGGCGGCATGACACATGCGGGGCAAGTCTGTGTATCGGTGCAGCGCGTCTATGCGCCCTGGGCGGAGGTGGGGCCGTTTGCACGCAAGCTCAGCGAAGCCGCCGAACAGCTGGAAGTGGGCAATCCCGTGCATGACGCTACGCAGGTGGGGCCGCTGATTCACCCCGAACAGGTGTTGCGCGTGCATAATTGGGTACAAGACGCGCTGGGGCGTGGTGCCAAGCTGATGTGTGGCGGCCAGCCTTTGTCTGAAACCCAGTACCAGCCGACCATACTGCTTGATGCACCCGATGACGCCACCGTGACCACCGAAGAAATCTTCGGGCCGGTGATTTGTGTGTATGGCTATGATGATATAGATGATGCCATCCGCCGCGCCAACGCATCACAATACGCCTTTCAGGCGGCGGTATGGGGCCGCGAATATGATGCGATTCAGCATGCGGTGGACGGGCTGGACGCCGCTACGGTGATGGTCAATGACCATACTGCATTCCGCGTCGACTGGATGCCTTTTGGTGGCCGCAAAGCCAGCGGGCTGGGGGTAGGCGGCATACCCTATACCATGCATGATTATACCCAAGCCAAGCTGGTGGTGGGCTAAGTTTCAATAAGTCCCTATAGCTCTCAAGAAGTCCCAAGAAGTCCCAATAGGTCTCATTAGGTCTTGACCCTGACGCATAAAAAAGCTACTTTATATAAAATAACTAAATTGACTAAAGGGTCTGTATGTGCGAATTTACTGCTAGTGATGCCAAGAATAATTTTGCACATTTGCTTGATACGGCACAACGTGAGCCGGTGCAGATAACCAAAAACAAGCGCCCCGTTGCGGTGCTTTTGTCGCAGCAGGAATATGACCGCCTTCAGGCGATGGAGGATTTCTACTGGGGCGAGTTGGCGAATGCGGCAGTGAAGCGAAATGATTTTCTGGGGCATGAAGCGAGTGAAGCATTATTGAAAGATGCGCTGAATGCGAAGAATCAAAATTGATAAGACGGCGGAAAATTTTTTTAAAAAGCGACCGCCCAAGCATCAAATGCAACTGGCTATGGCGATGGATTCGTTAAGAACCATACCCGAACCGCATGATTCTGTCGAAATGAAAAATAACTACCCCTATCGTCGCAAAGATGTCGGGGAGTACCGGATTATTTATGATTACGATCCACTAGAAGTGCGTATCATTGTTATTGGAAAGCGCAATGATGCGGATGCTTACAAGCGATTCAACCGCATGTAAAACTACTTGCGTTTCGATGCGCAGGCGGTGTATCTCCCCTCTTATGCGGGTGTAGTTCAATGGTAGAATGAAAGCTTCCCAAGCTTTAGACGTGGGTTCGATTCCCATCACCCGCTCGTGGAATTGCCACTCAACTGTATGAATATGCTGAAGACAGTGTTTCTGGTAGTCGTATAAATTCCAAAAAATGCCTCTGAACTTCATATCATCTTCATATTTTATTCATACAAATGATGTTATACTGCTCATATTGATGATAAAATATGGGATTGATCATGACTGAGAAAGAATGCCCCGATGCGATACAAGTAGCTGCCGATGCATTTTACAAAGCGATGGGCGGTGAGGATTACACCAAAACATCGACCGGTGCGGTGCGGGATAACACTTTTTCGCTAATGACCGATTATACTAACCGCTTGACGGCAGAAGTGAATGCGGCGGGGCCAAATGCGGATGTTGCTAAAATGGCAATAGATGTGTTTCAGCAAATGCTCCCACCAGGGAACTACCAACAACTCAGTAATGGCGCGATTGCTGATGTCAATTTTTCACTGTTAACTGAATTCAACAATAATCTTAATGCCGGTCTGAACTCTGCAGCGATTTGCAAAGCCTTGCATCGGACATAGATTTACCAGGCTTTTCTAAAAGATCCACATCGTCAGTACCCTTGCGGGTAGTGCACGGTTTGATGTGCCTAATAACGCGATGGTTTCAGATAGGGGCTTTGCTGCGAATGGAAAGGCGTGCCAGCTGGTTTAGGTGCAACCAGCGTGGGGGCGGATTGCGTGGGCTGTTGTTGTATCAGCGCTGGATTGGCTAGCGGCGTGGGGGTCAATGAAGGAGCCACAGCGGGAGCCGGTGCCATATCAAATGCAGGGGCTGCTAACGGAGCGGGAGCGGGTGCCGGAGCCATGATAGGGGCCGGTGCATACTCAGTTGCAGGTGCAGCTGGCACGGGTTGAGAAGAGGGTGGATAAGCAGGTGGCAGGGGCAACAAGCCGGGCTGTGAAGTATAGGATTGAGCAGGCTGCTGCGCGGGCGCTCTGGGTGTTATCTGCGCAGGCGTATGCGGTGTTGGCTCGGCCTGATTTGACATGGCGGAATGCGAAGGCGCGCTGTTCCATGTGGTGGGCGCGTTATAATAGGATGGGTGCGTTTGCGGCATCACATTCGGCTCGAAAGAGGTTTGGCCCGCAGCGCCAGCGGCAGGCGCGGGTGCATAGCCAGCGGGAGCGCCGCCGCCCATAGATTGATCCATCGCGACAATAATTTCGTCATCATACTTAAACATAGCGCCCGAGAAACCATCGACACCCCAGCCGATGATGCCGCCAATCACGATATTGGCAAGAGTCCACGGCTCGGCGCCAGCGCGTGCCACGGTGGTGGAGCTGCCTTCCGGCCCCCCGCAGGTGACATGCAAACGGCTGCTGGAGCGCTTGACCACCACCGAGGTGGGGGCAGGGCCGGTACGCCATTCGCCAATGTCGTTACGCAGTGCGCAGCTGGCGGCTTGTGAGGGAACCGTACGCACCCCTACGGTTTGATTGGTGCCTGCCACAATGGTTGCGCATGCAGTGAGCATGGTAACAGAAAACAGGGCGGTGCCATTCAGGCAGAGGGTGCGTAGGGACATAGTTATCTCATTCAGTGGTGGTTATCGGGTGCTTATGATTAGCGATAAATGCCGCTTCGCACAATGCGAATTTGTGAAAAACCAAGAACTGAACTACAGAAAGACAAGAGGCTAACTATAGTGCCACTATTTAGCGGCTAGCTACACTGCTTGTGCGAATGATACGCCGTCCGCTATAGGCATGCAGATCATCTTCTAGCCGGTCAACGGCAGGTTTCATCTTTGCATGCACGTCTTTCTCATCTTCTTCGCTCATATCAGGGGATTGAATGGCGGGCTTATCAATTTGCCATTCATTACGCGATTGGCGAATTTCGGCCATATCATCGATCAGGCGGATACCGCGCCGGATCAGCTCGAACCCTTCGGCAAATTGAGAGGTGCTATCAAGCGCCAGTTTGATTTCATGCCCGATTAAGCTGTGGAGGCGCGATTCACACACTTTAAAATCCACCTCAACCGGCACATAGGATGCGGCATCATCGGTTTTGATGCCCGCGCGCCGTTTCGCCAGATCGGCATAATGGCGGATATCCTCGGCCAGACTTTCGCAATGATCAAAAGGTGGTTGCTGCACGAAAGGGATTAGTAAATCGGCGACTTTGTCGATATCACGCATCGCTGTGGCGATTTTTTGTACGCGGTTGGTATGAATCGATTCAAGTGGAATTTTCCACGGTTTGCCTGCATCGCGAATCATGTCGTAGAGCACGCCTTCGCGGTCGGTGGCGCGGTTGCGCCGCCTCACACAACGTACCATATCCTGATCGCTGATGAGCATGGTATAATAGCTCGAAATCTCTTTGGCATACTCTGCAAAACGGTCATCAGTGGAGCTTTTTTTATCATGTTCAAGCGTTTGATCGATGGTGAAGGCGGTAAATAGCGCGCGGCAATAATCGACGGTGATATCCACCACATCGTGAATGGAATCGTCGGACGGTTTACCCTGCTTATCCAGCGCTTCACTGATGGCTAAGGTGATTTGCTTGTTTGACACTTTGTGATTTAGCAGCGCCTTATTTTGTAGCACCGCATGGGAGAGCCGCTCGATGCGGTTCATGACCGCGCCAACCAGCAGCGCGCCGGTAGCGCGTTTAATATCATCGGCGGGCAAGGCCTTATAGTGCTCGTATAAATCGGCGATATCTTGTTTGCTAAAACGCACATTGATGCCCAGCTCCGCATTGCGGAAAAAGCGCTTGGTTAAATCAATCGCCAGTTTTTCACGCACCACACTTTCTTCTTCGCCTGCTTTCATCACCGGAAAATAGGGGATGCAATAGCCAAGCTCTACGCGGTATTGCTCGTTGCCACGCGTGATAATCCAAGGGGGGGAGGGGGATGTGCCGCCAGTGCTCAGCAATTGCGCTTCCTGCGCTTTATGTTCAGCTATTTCAGCTGTGGAAACTTTAGTACCTGCAAATTCCCATGCCATGAAAAAACCTCATCTGCTGCCATACGCTCGTTTAAGCCATAGGGTAAAGAATGGGTTCAGGCAAGTATTTATGCGAGTTACAGCCATTGTATAGGCTGTAGATAAGATTTCCACTTTCGCGGGAATAACGGAGAGGGGAATGACAGGGAGTGGACAACTTGGTCAAGAGTCCGAGCCTTTAGTCGCGCAGCATTAGGTTCATTGCGGAGGGCAGGTGCACGTAGCGGGAGTAAACACCACAAATTAGACCGTCTCGCTGGAGCCACCGGATTGTTGATGCATCCATTCATTCGCGGGGCGCTTGGGCCCGCAAGGGCTATCTTCGGCACCGGCACAGGGGCTTTTCATCACTTCAAGCTTACGCCCGCCGCAGGAAGCAAGCATGAGCAAGACACAGGTGTAAATAACAATACGCATTCTTATTTTTTAGCGCATAAGCACACCTGCATCAAGCGCTAAGTTCTATTGCCTGATTTACCTGCCGACTTGGTGAGATAGTTATCGAGCCCGCCTCGTAACCTGTCGAGGAACAAGGTGGAGCTGGATATCTCAGTTGCGATCATAACGACGACCTTAGAGAATTGGGATGCCAAATGTGCGATAATAAAAAAGGTTAGCACATCGATAATACTAATCGGGAAGTCGGGACATTTTTTACCGCCTTGCAAACACGAAATGAGGCCCTCCCAACCATGATCGGATTTTGACAGCGAGCCGTCTTCATTCACAAATCGCCACATCATGCTAACATTGGGCGTGCCTTCCATATGTCGCGTATCGGTCCAGCAAATATTGACATTGAGTATATTCTCCGCCGAGGTTTGCAATAGCACGATATAGAAGGAGAGGAAGGTAAACATCAGCAGGGGCTGCAAACTGAAATTGACCAGTTGGTTTAACCAGCCGGTGAAAATATGCTTGGTGCGCTCGAACAACAAGAAGCTGATAAAAATAGGCGCCATGCCAAACAGCAATGCCTTTATTATAAGCGAAAAACAATAAATCTTCAGTGCTTCAATAATGGTTCTGATAAAGGCAATCACTGCCAGCCCGAGCAAACCGCCCATGGCCGGACCGGTGGGACCCGTGGTGACGGAGGTGACGACAGCCACCATCATTTCGGGTGAAAGCACGCTCATCACCAGACTCTCGAGTTTGCGGAAAGGTTGGGGGTTGCCATCTTCGTCTACGGACACACCGCCGCTATCCCCGGTTGCAATGCCGATAACCCCATCGATCAGCTCGTCGGTACCGTCATTGAAAAAGGTAATTGCATATTCATTAAAGAAGGGAAATCCTGCATTGATCAGCGCTAGAATGATGCCCATTTTAAACATACGGGTGAGGCCCTGACCCAATGTGAGCGGGACAATACCAAACATAAACATAACACCAAAAAGCGTGACGAACAGGACAAAAGCGGCATTGATGATGGTGACAAATTTATCATTGTGAATGATGCCGTTATACAGCTCTTCGGTGGATTCATCGATCACATCTTTGATATAATCAATGATTTGAGTGATGATACCTTCCTTGTCTTTCTCATCTTTGGGAAAATCATGTGTACAGGTATCCAGTGCGGGCTTGCCTCCCGTCGTTGTGGATGAGGGTGCAGGAACAGGCGCAGGGGCTGTTGGCGTAGCCGGTGCCTGCAAGACGGGGGCAAGAGCGGTGCCGCTGAAAGCAGGCGTCGCCTGGGCGGGCGCGGCCAGCGCGGTGAGCAGCATAATGCAGGTCACAACAGAGCAAACCGCCCCTGCCATGTGAGAATAAAATTTGCCTGTTTTCATCATCTGTCTCTCCACACTAATGCTTCTGCACCTGCTTTAAATCCTTGAACCGAGCCGGAAAAGAAGCCTCCCACTCCGGCGGCCCCGCCGGAATTTCCGGCTGCTGCGCTCCAGTTTTGACTCGTTGCACTAACTGCGCTGTCTATTTTCTCCTCAAGCTTGGAGCCCTTTTCAACGGCACGCGTCAATGCCATACCGCTTTGCAGCATCTGCTGCGCCACGGAGGCAATACTTTGCAGCATTGCATCGAGCAAATAAGCCATCAGCGCCAACGCCGCCATGGCAAAAAATACTTTTTTGGTTTTGCTAATGCCCTCGTCTCTGAAGTCAAACGAATACATATCGCTCCACCAATCCACGGCAGCGGTGCCGGTGAACGCAGGATTGACGGGATTATCGGCATAGGCCTTTTTTAGCCATGAGGGGTCGGTACTAAGGAGCTTTTTATAAAACGCGCCGGGATTGTTCATAATACTCATTTTGCCTGGCGTATCCTTGCCCTTCCATAACCGCTCGATTTCTTCTTTTGGCAGCTGGCTGGCCAGCCCGAATTCGGGGTCATACATCATTTTATCGAGAATCAGGAATGATAGCGTCACATAACCCATCAACAGCATGGGCTGTACCAGTGTGGCGATAAATGATTTCAGCCAGTTTTCAAAATACTGGAAAGTGGCGCTCATGAAAATGAGCGGGATGAAAAGGGGCGAAATAATAATCAGGAAAGCCAGCACCACCATGGCCATAAGATACGTATAGGCGGCACGTAACACCAATTTGACAATAAACACCAAGGCCAAGATGCCCGCCATGAAAAGCGTAACCCCCATACTGCCGGAAAACAGTGCAGAGCCCATCAGGCCAAACAGGCTGCTGCCCACCACCACATTGACGCCGAAGCCAAACAGCTCGCCCAATATACAATCAAGGGTACTCCATGGTGCAACGCCGCCATAATCCTCAGCATTACACTCGGTGCCTCCCAGCGCGGTGGTGAGTGAGTTGCTGCTGATCTCGATGCCGTTGCGTACCATACCGAAGGCGGCGGGGGTGAAGCCGCCGAAGGCTTCGATAAAGAACAGGACGCCTGCTATTTTGAACAATAAAGTGATACCGTCTTTTTTAGGGTCGCCTTCGCTGCTGAGCATTTTGACGCCAAAGATAACCAGTACCAAAGTAAGAAAGGCGTAGGTGGCGGGTCTGACCAACTCGTCAAACTGATCCACCATATAGTCGGTATTCTCGATCAGCACATCTTCGATGCAGGGGATGATGACGGCGAGCAATTTGCCCTCATGGCGGTCACGGCAATTATCGGTTCCGCCTTCGGGTTTACCCATTTCCAGCTTGCCTGCGCGCTCATCCGCATAGGCCGGACTAATGGCCAAGCCACCTACCATGCTGGCAAGGCATAACCAAATTCCCATGATGCATAAGCGTTTCATCATTACCGTCGTGCTCCGATCAATTTGCCGACTTCATCGCTAAATTGTCGGACCTGGGGCCTGATTTTCTCTGTCATCTCAGCAGTGGATTTTTTCAGCATGCCTTGTGCCTGATCCATAAAGGGTAGTTTTGAGCCCACCTCACCAAACAGGTTGGGCACCTCATACACACCACCCGACAGATCCGCCGCCATGGTGGGGATATAATTAAGCATACTGACAAAGACAAAGCAGGTGAGCGCAATCGTAAGCACACTTAAACCCAGCTTTTGCATACAGTTCTCGGCTGACCCACATTGCACCATTTTATTATAATCGACGGTATCGAGGGGCAATTGTGCGCCCGTAAAGTTCCCGTCATTTTTGAGCTGATTGGGCAGACCTTCCGCCGAAGCGGATTCTACGCGCTTGCCAAGCGTGCCCGTATCGACGACGCGCGGGTCTTTGATATAGGCTGAGTTGCTTAGCTGCACATAAGGACCTACGCGACGTTTACCATCAAACGCACCCTGCTTATCCAACGCTTCATTGGGGCTGGCATTGCGCGAATCGGCGGTGGGGCCCATCACCGTTTTCATGAAGGAGTTTTCGCCCGATATCAGCATCGTATCCAGAGCAATCATCATCAGACTGAGAAAGGCGAATAAAATGACGGGCTGCAATACAAAGGAAATACAAATCCGCATCCATTTATCGAAATAGCTACGGGTAACACGGAACATGATCATCGGCACAAACATGGGGGCGAAAACCAAAAGGAAAGATAGCCCAATGATCGCCGCAAGAAACGTATGGATACTTTTAACGAGCGCAAACAGGAAGGTATACATCACATAAAAGCCTAGCACGCCGATGATAAAACCCATCGATCCAGCGGTCATATTGGTAAAGAAGAAATACATCAGCCCGCGTGAAACACCTTCCACCTTGACGCTGCCGCCACCGCTATTGAGGCTTTTACCTGCGGCCTCCAGCTCGTCTTCTTTGACGATGCCGATGATAACATCGAGCATACAATCCACCCGATCCCACAGGGTGACATTGTCGTAACAGCGCAGGCTGTGCTGGTCTTTGCCGAATGTGTAGACAATGTTGGTGAGGCTATCCATCGAATCGATGCCCATACCATAGATTTCTTCTACCCGTTCCGGCTGTATAAAAAACAGCACGCAACCTAATTTGAATAACAATACAAAGGAGTCACGGCTGGATTTTTCAATTGCGCCGGAAACCAGCAGCACCCCGAAGATAGTAACCGAGAGCACCATTGCAGCCTGACCGGCAGCGGCAACGAGTGGGTAAAAGCCATTAATAAATTCGACAAATACACTTTGGATGGTGGTGCGAACACAGGTGACCAGATACTCGGCGAGATAAGCATTATCAAGATCTTCGCTGATGATATCGGCTTTAATGGCACGGCATTGATTGGAGACGCGCTCCGCCTCCAGCGCGCCGGTTTGCGCATAGGCGGTGGCCAGTGTGCCAAACAGGATGCACGCCGCAATCAGCAATAGCAAACAGGCTGAAAAGGGATGTTTAATGACCACCCGCACGCGCCAGATCCTTTCTGCCAGCACTCACATTACCGCTGCCGACGCGCTCGTAAAATAAAGGTAGCCAATCATCGGGGTCATCCCCGACACGGGCACGGATTTCATCCAATATCGCCACTGTTTCAGCGCGGCCTGAGAGCACATGCACCACTTCTTCCATGCCGCTCAGGTCGATGCGTGCGACGACCACATCTTTGCCATGTTTGCACAGGAAATAACGCGAGCCCATATCGGTATTTTTGATCAGATTAAATTCGCGGTCGCTGATCATGAAGGAGCGTTTGTAATCTTCTGTTGCCTTTGGATTAGGCAGGAAAATATGCGTGGCAGTTTGCTGAATTAGCGTGGCCGAAATATCGGATTGGGTGGCATCTTCCACCGACTGGGTGGCAAACACCACCATGCCGTTCAACTTACGCAGTGTTTTCAGCCAGTCTTTGATTTTGGCAACGAAGACTTTATTGTCGATCAGCGCCCATGCCTCATCGAGAATAATCATGGTAGGCGTGCCATCGAGCGACAAATGGATGCGGTGGAAAATATAAAGCAGGGTGGGCATCAGGCTGATGCGGTCGGCCAGCACTTCGCCCATCTCAAAGCCGAAAATCGTATCATTGAAAAAATCGATCGCATCATGATCATTATCGAACAGGCCCGCATATTGGCCGTCAGAATGCCAGATGCGTAAACGCCCCGCCAATGTGCCCGGGCCTTCAAGCCCCAGCACTGGCGCGATATTGCGCAAGCGGCGGTCTTTGGGATCGAGCTTGTAATTCACCGCGATGGCTTCTTGCAGCTTATCCAGATCGTCGGCAGTGAAGGGCTCGTCATTGATGGTCACCATCACCTTCATCCACTCCACGAGGAAATTACGGTTTTCCATCGTATCGGGTAATTGCAGCGGGTTGAAATGACAGCGTTCGCCGGGCTGAATGACGGTATATTTACCGCCCATGGCGCGCACAAAAATTTCGGCACCACGGTCTTTATCAAACATAAACATGCGGCTGTTGAATTTTTGGCTTTGGCAGGCGAGAAAATTCATCAGCACGGTTTTACCCGCGCCCGTGGGACCGATCACAGTGGTATGGCCCACATCGCGCAAGTGGAAATTGAAATAATAGGGCGTGCCCGAGGTGGTGTCGAATACACTCACCGCGTCGCCCCAATGATTGCCTGCGATTTTGCCCATGGGGTAATTATGCATTGAAGCGAAGCCGGACAGATTAAGCGTATTGATTTTGGATGGCCGCCCGATAAAATCGACATTGCCGGGAAGCTGCGCCCAGAAACACTGCTCCATAATCAGCTTTTCGCGTACCGGATTGACGCCGATATTGACCAGCTCGGCAATCGCCATCGACACATTATTTTCAATCGCGGCCAGATTATCATCGAGGCACAGCACCGTCATGTGATGCATGCCGAAGGACACATGGCCCGACATCTGCATATCGAGCGCATCGGAAATTTCGGCCACCTGACTGATCGCCACATCTTCGGATTGCAGCATTTTGCGTTGCTGACGCTGCATCGAGCCCAGATTGGTCTGGCGATTGATGAACTGGAAGCTTTGGGTGATAATAAATTCGAACGGCAACTGCAGGAATGAATCGAGAATACCTGCCGCCGTGTGCGGGGCATATTCTTTAATACTGACAATCGCGCCGAATTTGCGGTGGCTTGGCGCACGCACCTCCATCGCCCGCGCACCGAAATAGAGGCGGTTGACCGGCAGATATTTGGCAATCTCCATAGTTGGCACCAGCATCGGCTGATAGTCGCAGCAATTAACAAGACGGCCTAAAAATTCGAGTGGTTCTGAATGTAGCCCATGTGGGGTTTCACGCGTGCTCAATGTACGCGCACCATAATCACGGAAAGTGGCCAGCAGGCGGAAGGTGGCCTCGACCAACTCTTTGTGCATTTCGCGCATTTGTTCATCGCGGGATGTTTTGTCGGCGGTGCGCTCTAATTTACGGAAGAAATTTTCAACTTTAGCCACGCCGCGATTATCAATCTTGCGCACGATGGTGATATACAGCTCGTTCACATAGGCGTCTTTGGTGCTGTGACGATTGCGCCACAAACTATCGACATAGGAAGCAAACCCGTCGGGCTGTGTGCCTCCCGGATAGGCGCCCTGACGGCGGCGAATAGTATGAAAATACATTGCAAAGGTGCCATCGGCCAGCGATTTGAAAAAGGAGTTGCGCACCATTTTTTTCATATCGACATCGATATCGTCGGCGGTCTCGAATGAGAAGCCTTCGAGCTTGACGATCTGCATCAGCTCATCATTTTTGGTGACGATGGTTTCATTGTCCCAGTGGCATTTATACGGAATAAAGGACGCAGCCGACACTTCGCGCTGGGCGTATTTGCCTTTGGAGGTCTGGCGACGTTTAAGCTGAATCATGCATCCTCCTAAAATACATCATAGGAGTTGGTATGGCTGTGGAAACGGCGGTTCCAGCTGAGATAGCCTTTGGACATGCGCAGCGCCCATAGCTCAATCGCGCGTGGCTCTTTCATGCACAGCAGATAGCCGAATAGATGGATGAATGCGCCCATCACATACGCCAGAAAGCTTTGCGCATGGATAAAAAGAAGCAGGGTAACCAGCCCGTTTACCGTAAAATACATGTAGCTAACGCCCATCAGCATGGGCGGACGTGCGAGACCCTGATAGAGCGGGTCCGCCTTTAAGCGACCTTCGGCCATGTTATTCTCCCTAATATCGGTTGTTTTTTGCCGATTATTTTTCATTGGCCGGAACAAAAGACTCCCGACACTCAGCCACTCTACCATACAATTATTGCAGTTTCTTTACAGTATTGGCGTATGGGGATAATTTACGGCTTTTTATTCGCTTTTAGGGAGCTTGTGTAACAGAGGCACGCAACTAACCATTCCTTAACCATTATTCGCTAGACTCCAAGGGAAGCGGGAGAGGCTCATGAGCATAGTATCAACGATTCGTAGCCTGTTGGGTAAGCCGGAGCCGATGCCGGTAGGTGCCTATCAGGCGGCAGCCGCAAAACCACCGACCAGCAACGACCATTTGCGTAATATCGAACAGAATATCCGCGCCCTGACCTCGATTCTCGATGCGGAATCGGATATGATTGTGTTATCGGATACGGTCGATGTCGGCGGCGTAGTGACCGCAGTAGAAATTCGTACCGACCGGATTCACCTACAAGACACTGGCAGCGCCGATAAACGGTTGGTGAAGCTGGATGAAACACTCGAAGCCTATCAGCAGATGGATGAAGAGCTGCGTTATCAGCTGGCGCGTAAAATCGCACGCCTGATTCCTGATTTAGCAACGTCGAAAAAGAAAATGGTGCTCGATCATACGGTGAAAGTGCTGAAAATGATTGCACAGGACCAGACCGACCGCGTACGCCGGATGATCGCCGAGGAATTATGCGAGCTGCCCTATGCGCCTTATGATGTGGTGCGTGATCTGGCATGGGACCCCAGCTACAGCGTGGCCGCGCCGATACTGGAATTCTCACCCTTACTGCGCGATGCTGACTTAATTGAAATTATCGCCACCAGCAGCGTGCCCGGCGTGTCCGAGGCGATTGCACGTCGTAGTCATGTATCGCAGGCGGTGGGGGATGCGATTGTCAAAGGCAGGCAACCACTGGCCATTCGCGCATTGCTGTCCAATGACAGCGCGCAAATCAGCACCCAATCGATGGATTTGATCATCCGCGACGCGCCCAATCACGAAATCTGGCATGAATCATTAGTGACGCGGCCCGAATTAACGCAAAAAACCATCAACCGGATTGCGGGCTTTGTCTCGCAATCGCTGATGATGCAACTGCAAGATGAAGGTAGGCTCGACGACCAGACTAAAAAGCAAGCGGCAAAGCAGGTGAATAAACGGCTCAATAGCTGGACCGCCGAGCAATACCGCGCTGCCGAGCTACGCGTGCGCCAGTTATATGAGCTTGGCAAACTCGATGAAGAAATGATCAGCAACGCCATTCATGAGGTGGATGAGCCGTTTGTGGTGGCAAGCCTTGCCATGCGCGCGCAGATTCCGCTTGCTACGGTGAAGCGTATTTTAAAATCGCAAAACGCTAAAGTGATCACCGCGCTGGCATGGGAGGCGCATTTGGCCATGCGCACCGCGACTGCCTTGCAGATAAAAATAGGCCGTGTGCCACACACCAAGCTGCTGCACGCCCGTGGCGGCACCGATTACCCGCTCTCACGCTCCGAAATGCAGACGTTTCTGGGGATTTATTTGGGGTAGTGGCTACAAATTTCGTGCAGTATTAGCGATAAATATTGGATGTAGTAAAAACCAGCCTCTGCAACGACTCCTTGCATTTTTGCGTAGCGGGATTATATAGCCAGTATGTTTATCCAGACCGAATCGACACCCAATCCGAATACGCTAAAATTCCTGCCCGGTAAACCGGTGCTAAGTGATGATACGGCGTTTTTTACCAATGCGAATGAAGCCGAGGCCTCGCCACTGGCGAGTGCGATATTTACCACGCCGCATGTGCGCGCGGTATTTTTCGGCTCGGATTTTATCACCATTACCAAATCGGAAGATGCGGATTGGGCGCTGCTGAAACCGGCGTTGCTGACCACCATTATGGAGCATTATGTGACCGGCGCGCCGGTGATGGAATCGGCGAATGTAAAAAGCGCTGAAGCCATCAGCTACAGCGACGAAGAGCAGCAGATTGTCGATCAGATCAAAGAGCTGATTGAAAGCCGCGTGCGCCCCGCTGTGGCACAGGATGGCGGCGATATTATTTTCCATAGCTTTAAAGACGGTGTGGTGCATCTGGAAATGCATGGTGCCTGCTCGGGCTGCCCCTCATCGGCCGTGACGCTGAAATCGGGCATCGAGAATATGTTGAAACATTACATCCCCGAAGTGATCGCCGTCGAGCCGGTTTAGCAATTAAGAGTTCAGAGTTCAGAGTTCAGGACCAATACTCAATTTGACTGAACTCTGACCACTAAAAAAGCGGCCCGGTAAGCAAGCTTACCGAGCCATACATCAGAAAGAGAAAGCGGTAACTGGTTTCGGCGCAAGCGCCTGTGGCTTTATGCCACATATCCTATAGCTGGCATTACGCCATCATATCTAATATATCCTCTGCCATTTCATCGGCGGTTTCCAACACCTTTAAATTGGCCTTGAAATCATAGGTGGAAAGCTGCTGCTCTATCACCTCTGATGCTAAATCGACATTCGGCGCATCGCCCTCAGGGGTGGGAATGCGCGCGGGATCGACATCGATCACATCGCTGCGCACGCCCGGATTGGTACTGGTTTGCGTAATGCGCTGAGGCGTAAAATTTTCGCTTTGCACATTGGCCACATTGTTGGCGCTGTTGGCTAAGCGCTTCTCGGCAGCCTGCAACCCGCTGACGGCGGTATTAATAATCGAAGTAATCATGTCGTCTCGCTTTTATCTTTCTGTGTTAACCCTACCATAGAAACGTTAACCTATCGTTAACCTTTGCTAAGATTTGACCTAATTACACCATGATTTTTGCTAAAATGCTAGTGAAGAGAGAGGCTAGAGGTGAGGGGCTAGGGGCTAGGGTATAGTAAAAACAAGTGTCATTCCCGCGAAAGCGGGAATCCAGATTTAAACGCAGCGCTGGATTCCCGCTTTCGGGGGAATGACGATAGGTTGTTTCACATCATCTGCGTGCCGGCGTCGGCGTCGCTTAGCAGGTCGTAGTTGCGGCTGTTGAACAGCTGATAATGCCACCATTCATTGCGATAAAAATCCCATCCGGCGGTGGTCATGATGCCCATCAGTAAATGGCGGTTTTTTTGCGCTTCGTGGCTGACTTCCATATTGCCATGATGGGATAGTGGCGTGAAGGCATCAAACGCCGTGCCCATATCAAGCTCAGCGCCATCCATGGTGCATAAGGTGAGATCAACCGCCACCCCGCGCGAATGCGGCGAGCCACGGTTGGGATCAGCCAGAAAATCGGGATCGGGGGTGTGATTCCATAATTTCCATTGCGCTTCGGTGGGGCGGTAGGCATCGAATATTTTGAGCTTATAGCCAATGGCTTCGGCCAAACGGATGGCGGTTTTTAGCTTATCTGCAGCTTCGGGATGCAGCAGGCATTGAGGAGCAGCATAGACTGGCTCGCCCGTGAAATTATCGGCGGTGGCGTAACGAATATCAATCAATACATCATAATCGGGCGGGCTGATGGGCACTAAGGGCATAAGCTTCCTTTATTCGGCTAGTTGTTGTTGTAGGCTATGAGCGATTTCCGTTTCGCAACTAAGGCACAAGGCCTTGCGCGAGTCAAATGCGGCGGCACGCACTGGCGCGTGGCATACCACCTGCACCGTGACACTACGAAATGATAAAAAATGCCAGAAATGGGGTAAAAGTGCGGTATCGTCAATCCATGCGATTTGTAGCCGCTCCTGCGCATTAATAGCTTGCCCATTGATATGGGTATAGGCAATGGTAACAGGCTGCACAAACAGGTCTTCGATGCCTTCGGCCAGACTGAAAAAGCCGCTCTTGAAAGGTTTGAGCTGCGTGCCATTGCTGGTGGTGCCCTCGGCAAACAGGCAGATGGGGCGACCCATGCGCAAACGCGAGGCGATTTCCTGTCGCACCTGCTGCATTTTACTGGCTTTACGCTCGATAAACACGCAGCCGGACACATAGCAACACAGATTGATAAAGGGCCAGCTTTTGATATCGCTTTTGGGCGTGAAGGACACGGGCATGACAGCGCCAAGCGCATAAATATCGGCGTAGGAGCTGTGATTGCTCACCACCAGCAGCGGGCGCTGGGTGGCGGGGGGGCCATGCACGATAACACGCAGGCCCAATAGGCGCACCGCGACACGGAAGGTGAAAGACACCAGCCTACGGCGCAACGCCTCCAGATGCAGGGCCCATGGCAGCAGACACACCAGCACCATCAACAAAAGCCACAAGCTGAACACGGTAAATTTTAAAGCAGCACGCATAGCCGCTAATCTAGGCAGATCAACCGGAAATGCAATCATCGAAAAAGAATGTGGCAGCTTAAGGGATTAGTAAGGATTTTGCGCTAGAATGACTGATTAAATCAGGAGGATCTATGGCACAGGATTTTGTAAAGCCGCAGGCGGATAATGTGGATATACGCAGACTGGTAGCACAGACGGGAAGTATCACCGTGGGTATTTTTAAGCCCGGATGCGGCCATTGTGAAGCGACCAAAGCCTATTTTAATACCGATAAGGCGAAAGCGGCAGCCACGATGGAGATTCATAATTTCGGGGATAAAAACCCGTCGATTGAAGGGCTGTATGAAAACCCAAACCCGCTACTTGCCTATAATAATAAGGACGGGTGGCGCGCTAATGTGAACGGGCAATGGCAGCCAATTTCATCCTATCCGATTTTTCTGCGCTTTGAAAATGGGCAACTTACGGGCTTGCACAGCGGTGCCGTTACGTCTGTCGAGGCTCATAAAGGGCTGGAAGCCAGCTTTGGTGTGAGAGGCGATGCAGCACGCGAGCAGGCAGCCAAAGCGGTGCAGGGCACCGGTGGATGTGTAGCGGAGGCGGGCAGTGCCGGCAATGTTCAAGCGCTCCGCAATCAATTAATGAGCAATAAACCCAAGGGTTGCGCCATCGGCGATTAGATTATTCAGGCGTATAACGCTCGGCATATTTGCCAGTGACGGATTCGGTCATCACGATAATACCCACATCGGTGGTGTTATAAGCGGGGTCGAGCACCGCGCCGTCACCAATATAGCCGCCGAGGCGTAGATAACCTTTGATCAGCGCGGGCATTGCGTTGAGCGCAGCTTTCATATTCACTTCTTCGGGGGGCAACCGGTCCATTTTGACATAGAGATCGGGCAGGGCGGTCAGCCGCACCGCCTCGGGCGCGAGGTGATTGTAATAGAGATACGACAAGGCCAGCGCATGCTGATCGGGATCAGCACCGGTGAAACTCGCGCAGCCAAACATCAGCTTGATATCATGCAAGGTAATATAGGCGCCGATACCGCGCCAAAGCAGCGTCATCACCGCGCGGTTGCGATAAGCGGCGTCGACGCAGGAACGGCCCAATTCGAGGATTTCGCCTTCAAGATTTTTAACGGCGGACACATCAAATTCGCTCTCAGTATAAAAACGACCCAGTTTTTTCATCACCGAGCGGCGCAGCAACCGGTAAGTGCCCACAACAGCTTCTTCGCCGGTTTTTTCATTGTCGATCACCAGCAGATGGTCACAATAATCATCGAATTCATCGAAATCGCGGCGCTGGGCCTGAATTTCAGGCGACGCTTTCCCGCCCATTTCCCCACAGAAAATGCGAAAGCGCAGCTTTTGAGAAGCGGTGATTTCGGATTCATCCCGCGCGAGACGCACAGACAGATTACCCGCATGCAGTGGATCAAAACTATTCATGTCCGAGAGTGAGTACAAAAGAATCTCTATTTAACAATGCTGTATCGCTATTTTTTCGCCGAATCCAGCGGCACGCAATACAACTCCAGCCGATGATCGACTAGTTTATAGCCCAACTTGTTCGCAATGTCTTCCTGTAATTTTTCGATCGCTTCATTGGTAAATTCGATCACCGTACCGCTGCGCAAATCGATCAGATGATCATGGTGATCTTCGCCCGCTTCTTCGTAGCGCGCACGGCCATCGCCAAAATCATGCTTTTCGATGATGCCGGCCTCTTCAAACAGGCGCACGGTGCGATAGACGGTGGCAATGCTGACCTTAGGGTCAATTGCTGAGGCGCGCTGATAGAGCAACTCCACATCGGGATGATCGTCCGATTGCGACAACACCCGTGCAATCACACGGCGCTGCTCGGTCATTTTCAGGCCTCTTTCAACGCATTTTAGTTCTAATGACATGATAGCACCTCTTATTTTCCGCCAATACTCTAACGAAAGTGTCAGGAAATGCAAACAGCATCCATGATTAAAATGCGAAACCATCATTGCATGCTGCCGGTTGAGAAAGGCAGTATGCAAGGCGGAGCGTAAAGATGCGCACGGGAATTGAATGAATATTCAGCGAAATTACGGCGCAACAGAAAAAAATAATCATTAATTAACAAAGTGCTATTGGCGAATTCTAAAATAATCGTTAAAGTCTATTGACAGCGGGCGTGTAAATTCATAACAGTAATAAACATTAATATTAAATTAATAGAATTCGGCAACAGATTAACAAAATCCCCATCAGAGGAGCATTTATGACGCAAGCACATTCCCCCAGCCAAGACGCGGTTTTACAGGCAACAGCGACTATTGTGAGCGCCTATATTCAGGCCCATAAAATTGCTCAAAGTGAAATTGAACCTTTGTTTAACGGTGTGTATGCGCAGCTGAGTAATCTCGCGCCGCAAAGCCAGAATATGGTGTCGGTGATGCGACCGGATGGGCAACAAATGAGCTTATCGATCGAAGATACGGTACAGCCTGATTATCTGGTCTGCCTTGAAGATGGCAAAAAGCTCAAAATGCTGAAGCGCTATTTGAAAACCAATTATAATCTGACGCCTGAAGAATACCGCGCACGCTGGAACCTGCCTGCATCCTACCCGATGGTGGCGCCAGAATATGCTAAGCGCCGCAGCGCGCTGGCCAAAGACATCGGCCTCGGCAAAATGCCCGCACGCGTGCAACGCATGAATGCCGCCGCCGGGCAACGCCGCAGCGCGGTGTAGGTAAGCTCTGTTAACCTGCGAATACCCACACACCCGTCATCCTGCGGATGGCGAAGCCATAGCGCAGGATCTCGTGAGGTGGAGCGAGATGCTGCGCGACGGAAAAAGTAAGGAAGAGCCCTCACCCCGACCCTCTCCCAAGGGAGAGGGGGCAGGATAATCGGACCCCGCACGTGCGACGGGGTGACAGATTCTCAATTATCGTCATCCTCGGGGCGGCGGAGCCGAGCCCGGGGATCTCCTTAATCACCATTCCGTCATCATCCGGCTTGCGCAGCAAGAACGCAGGATCTCCATCAGGTGGCGTGAGATACTGCGCTGACGCTCCGCGTCCCGCAGCATGACTGCCTAAGACAAGCAGCGTCACATGCTATCCAGCCCGATATCCATATTACGCACCGAATGGGTGAGACGACCAACGGAGATATAATCGACGCCGGTTTCAGCAATGGCACGCACGCTTTGCAGTGACACATTGCCCGATGCCTCGCAGGTGGCGTTTTTGCCTTTGGCAAGGGCCACCGCTTCGCGAAGGGTGCTATTATCCATATTATCGAGCAGCAGACGCTGGGCACCCGCGCTCAGCGCCTCGCGCACCTGATCGAGCGTGTCGCATTCCACTTCAATGGTAAGCGTCGCGGGGGCCTGCGCTTTGGCTCGCGCGAGCGCTTCGCTGACACTGCCCGCAATGGCGATATGATTATCTTTAATCAGAATCGCATCATCGAGCCGCATACGGTGGTTATGGCCACCACCGACCCGCACCGCGTATTTATCGAGCGCACGCAAGCCGGGCATGGTCTTGCGCGTATCGAGAATGATCGCACCAGTGCCCGCCACCGCCTGCACATAATGCGCGGTCTCAGTGGCCACGCCGCACATGCGCTGTAATAAATTAAGGGCCACACGCTCGGCGGTGAGAATGCTGCCAGCGGGCCCAAGCACGGAAGCCAGCTCGTCACCCGCCTGCGCCTGCGCACCATCATCAAGCCGCTGATTGAAATCAATCGAGGGGTCAACCGCATAAAACACATGCATAATCAATGGTAAGCCACACACAACCATCGGCTCGCGCGCGGTGAGTTGAAAGCGGCCCTCGGCCTCAGGCGGGATAATCGCGGCGGTGGTGATATCGCCATGCCCGATATCCTCGCCCAGTGCGGTGAGTATAATCCGCTGGACGTCCTCGAGATTCGGTTGCATCACGCTGCGCTTATCCGTATGTGTCATGGAGTGAATGAGTAACGGATAACCCGCATGCCTGTCAAAGCTTATGACGTGAACGACCATGCTTATGACGTGCTGGTGATTGGCGCAGGCGGTGCGGGCTTGCGCGCGGCGATTGCCGCCGCCGGTAGCGGCCTGCGCATTGCGGTATTATCGAAGGTGCCACCTACCCGCAGCCATACAGTCGCCGCGCAAGGTGGAATCAATGCCGCGCTGGGCAACCGCGACGCCGATGACTGGCGCTGGCACATGTATGATACGATTCGCGGGTCGGACTGGCTGGGCGATCAGGATGCGATTGCCAAAATGTGCAAGGCCGCGCCCGATGCCATTAATGAGCTGGCCGAGTGGGGCGTGCCCTTTACGCGTGATGATCAGAATAAAATTTATCAGCGCGCTTATGGCGGCCAAACCAAAGAATTTGGCAAAGGCGGCGCGGCCTTGCGAGCCTGTGCGGCGGAAGACCGCACCGGACTGGCGATTATGACCACCATGTATCAGCAGGCGCTGAAACAGCCGATTGATTTTTTTGTCGAATATATCGCATTGGATTTGCTGATGGACGGGCAGGGCGCATGCCACGGTGCCGTAGCGTGGGAGCTGGCGACCGGCCAGATTCATGTGTTTAACGCCCAGCATACGATTTTGGCAACCGGCGGTTATGGGCAAGTCTATGCGGCGACCACCGCGTCGTCGGTCTGCACCGGTGATGGTAATGCTATGACATTGCGGGCCGGACTGCCGCTGCAGGATATGGAATTTATTCAGTTTCATCCCACTGGTTTGTATGGGGCGGGGGTGTTGATTACCGAAGGCGCGCGGGGTGAAGGCGGCACGCTGGTCAATGGCGAAGGCGAACGCTTTATGCAAAACTATGCCCCGCAATCGATGGAGCTGGCCTCGCGCGATGTGATCAGCCGCGCGATTGTGCAGGAGTTGGCGGCAGGGCGCGGCTGCGGCCCCAACAAAGACCATGTGCAGCTGATCATGAGCCATATTGACCCGCAAGTGATCGATAGCAAGCTGCCTTATATCGCCAGCATTATTGAAACCTTTGCAGGCATTGACCCCAAGCGCGATCCGGTGCCGGTGGTGCCGAGTGTGCATTATACGATGGGCGGCATTCCTGCGACCGCCAATTCGCAGGTGGTGGCCAATGCGCAAGGCGATGTGGTGCAAGGCTTAAGTGCGATTGGCGAGGCGGCATGCAATTCGACCCATGGCGCGAACCGGTTGGGCTGCAATTCGCTGCTGGATTTGATTGTGTTTGGCAAAGATGCAGGCGAGCAGGCGCGCGCATCCTTACAACCCAACGCGCCGCTGGCCTTGGCTCCGAAAGCATCGCTGGAGCGGGCGCTGACACATTTGGATAGCTTGCGCTATGGCACAGGCAGTGCCACGCCCCATGCATTGCGCCACGAGGTGCAGCATTGTATGACGCGTTACGCACCGATTTATCGCACAGGCGCGAAGCTGGAGCAGGGCAAGGCCAAACTGGCAACCATCTGGCAGCAATTGCGCGGGGATTTGCGCATGGAGGATAACAGCCTCATCTGGAATAATGATTTGGTGCAGGCGATTGAAACCGATAATTTATTGCGCCAAGCCATGGTGACCATGCATAGCGCCGCCAACCGTACCGAGAGCCGTGGCGCGCATAGCCGCGAAGATTTCCCCGAGCGCGACGATGTGCACTGGCTGCACCACACGCTGAGCCAGCTTAATGATAAGGGCACCGTAACGCTCGATAAACGCGCCGTGCGCATGCAAAGCGGCATGGCGGAGCTGGATTCGGTACTACCCGAGGCGCGGGCTTATTAACGCAGTGGCTCCTGGGTTTCAGCTGTCACTAAACGCTCGCAGTTGCCAGGAATTACAACCGGTGAGGGGCGCATGCTATGGCGGGTGTGAATTTTATCATACAGATCGCCCGCCTCTATCTCGCCGATCATTTGTAATGCTAAGGTAGCCCATGTGCCTTCGACAATGGCGGATTGCAATCTGCGGATTTCAAGCGGTGCGCTGATATCGTCGCGGTAGATACCTTGCTTTGCTAAGTCTGCAATCTCAACCAGCACCTCATTTTTATCCGGCCAATCGGTGCTATTATGCGATTGGTAATATCTGATTAAATCAGCCAGCCTTTCGCCTGCTCTAGCCTCGTCGGTCTGACCTTGCAGTGTGCCTGCTTCTTTACTTATAGCATGCTTGTGATCATCAAAGGGCGCGTTCATACTGTTCCTTATCTATTTTGCCCGAAATAATAGCGGATAGGCGGCGTCATTGTGTGAAAGATTGATGAAGATTTGCTAATGGCTACCGATACACCATCGCCTCGCGCAGCATGCCGACGAAAAGCTGCGCCGGATAATGAATATGCGCCGGAATTTTACGCCAGATCGGTACTGGCGTGGCCATGGGATTAAAGCCAATTTTCTCGGATTTGTGATCATTGGTGACATCAAGGGTTAGCGGGCCGGTGAAGGCAACGCCATATTCGTTCCAATGGGCGGGGGTGGGGTTACGCCCTGCGGCGGCCTGCAACCACAATTTGGGCAATCCGCTGACATGCAGCCGGTAGGATTCCTGCACATTGCCGGTGGATTTATAGCCGACGGTCATGACATTGCTGATATCGAGCTGATAACGCTGCTCGTCGCCATCGGGCACCATATCCATGCGATTGAGCGCAATGTAGAAATGCTCCGCCCCCACGCGCAGATTGAGCGCGGGCTGGTAAAAGCGCACATAATGCGAAAAGGGAAAGCCCAGCACTTCGATCGAATCATACTGAAACTGCGCTTTGGCGGTATTCGAAGTGAATTGCTGCTCGAAATGACTGATATTGGCCAGAACCCATGCTTTTTGCTCATCCGCGCCACCCGACCAGCGCAAATATAACCCCAGAAAAACCAGGCCGGTGATAACGCAAAAACCAAAGATGGCAGTCAGAAATTTATCCATATAAGTTTATAGCATATAATACGGCAAAGGCGCAGAAAATTACGGCTTGCTGCCGCTGATGCCTTGCGACATCTCAAGCATGCGCAGCAAGGGTTGCTTGGCGCGCTCGATCAGCTCGTCATCGAGCAGAATTTCCGGCGTGCGGTTGCGCATGCAGGCATGGAGTTTTTCCATGGTGTTGAGCTTCATATAGGGGCAGTTATTGCACGACATGCAGGCGCCATTCGCTTCCATGCCCGGCACGGGAATAAAACGGCTGCCCGCTGAGCGTTTTTCCATCTGATGGATAATGCCCGGCTCGGTCATCACGATAAATTCCATGCCCGCATTATCGGCGGTGTATTGCAACAATGAGCTGGTGGAGCCGATGTGATGCGCGTGATTGAGCAACGCTTCAGGACATTCGGGATGCGCAATGACTTTGGCGTTCGGGTGGCGCACTTTGAGCTTCACCAATTCCTTCTCCGAAAAACGCTCATGCACCATGCAGCTACCTTGCCATAACAGCATATCGCGGCCTGTTTGCTTGGCGATATAGCCGCCCAAAAAACGATCGGGCGCAAAAATAATTTTTTGCTCGCGCGGGAGTTGCTCAACGATGGCTTTGGCATTGGTGGAGGTGACGATGATGTCAGACAACGCCTTCACCTCGGCGGAGCAATTAATATAGGTCAGCGCCAGATGATCGGGATGCGCGGCGCGGAAGGCCTTGAACTGCGCGGGCGGGCAGGAATCCTCAAGCGAACAACCGGCCTTTAAATCCGGTAACAGCACTTGCTTGGCGGGGCTGAGGATTTTGGCGGTTTCCGCCATGAATTTGACGCCGCAAAACACAATTACATCAGCGTCCGTAGCGGCGGCCTTGCGTGATAAATCGAGCGAATCCCCGACAAAATCGGCGATATCCTGAATCTCGTCATCCTGATAATAATGCGCCAATATCACCGCATTCATCTCACGCTTGAGGCGCAGAATGTCGGATTCGAGGTCTAAAGCGGCGCTGATGGTGCCTTGTACGGTGTCTAACATAGACGCCATATAATGTGATTTGCATTGATTTACAACGTTTTTGCGCGATGCCACGATTGACGCCAAAATGTCATAAAATGCTGCTATCCAGCCGGTTATCAGCAGGTTAAAATGACGTATGAGCATAAAACCACCCATGGAAAAGTTTTTCCGCGCGCTGATGCAGCGTGCCGATGTGCTGTTACTCGGCGATACCAATCACCGTGATCCGTCGATCAAACAATGCGTGGCCGATTTGCTGCCCGCACTCACCCAAGAAGGCGTGACGTCGTTATGGCTTGAAGTGGAGCAAAAGCATCAGGCGGCTTTTGCCGGTTTTATCGCGCAGCACCCCGATGCATCGGTGGAGGCGCTGCAACAATTTTTCCGTGACACCACCAAGCTTAAAAGCGCTGATGCCTACGGCATGCTGGTGCATGCGGCGCTGAAATGCGGCCTGAGCGTGCAATTCGCCGATGATAAAACCCCCGCCGATGCGGTGCGTGACCGCTTCCCCGATTTTGCTGCGGTACGCGAGCAGGTGCGCGAACATACCAAACGAGGCGGGCTGGAAGGGCGCGAACAATATTTAAGCACGCTCAGCCCCGAAGTGCGGGTGGAATATGAAGAAGCCTATGCCCAGTGGAAACAGGCGCGCGACGAGATCAACCCGCAGATAGCACAGCGTATTACCGAGCAGCACCGAAGCGCAGGCGGCAAAGCACTGCTGCTGATTGGCAATGAACATATGAATACGGACAAGGATATTGATGAATATTTAAAGGATGCGGGCCTGCATGTGGCGCATGTGGATTTATACCATACCGAGCGCGACGCCTATGCGGATTTGCGCCGCATTGTGGCCGAAACCGGCAAGGCGACCTTCCCGCCGGAATATGCGTATTTAATGGATGAGGAAAAAATCATCCGCTCCGCAGATTTGCTGGAAGCGCTGCAGGCGGACGATGCCAAACATGCCGCAACCGCTACGCCCGACTCACATATCAGCACCAGCTTGTTGCAAGCATGGCGTAGCGTGGTGCAATCGCTGGGGATTGGGTAATGCATGTCGTTTTTCCAAAACCGCGGATTAAAGAATCATTTCTACCACGGTTTGAAAGCCATTTAAGAGAGAATGGTTATCCCGATGTAACGATTAATGCGCAGCATCCTTATGAAGCGCTCTCGGGCGGTATATCGCGTCAAACCTTGCGACTGCATTGTATGCAAAATGGTGAGGCGGTGGATTTTATTGTATCGGTGGAGCACACGCATGATTGGCCACATAAAAAGAATTTCTTGCCTCCAACAAGCATTCTCGACATTCAAAATAAAATGGCAGACGCGGGCGTCCCTACGCCTAAACCCATTGGTAGCGTAGAGGAGTTGCCTGATGGCTTATGTTTTAAAATTAAGCCTGTGATTGAAGATGCGCACTACATGCAAAACCCTACTGATGAGCAAATGCGTCAATTGGGACGTTTGGTAGGAAAATTACATTTGGTGGGGATGAGATTGGATGTAGATGTTGCGCAGCAATGTGAAGCAAAAGAGAAGTCTAAGCCACCAATTTTAAAGCGTGTACGAGCGCTAAGCTCGCGCTTGGCAAGCAATGCTTTTAACCCAAATGGACCTAGTTGGAAAGATGTGGCCGCCATGCGCAATAATAAGTCTAAAGCCCTTGTGGAAAGGAAAGATTTGCCCAATGGTATTCTTCATGGCGATTTAAATGCCCATAATATTTTGCTGGATAAGGATGAAAACTTCCAAATAATTGATTGGGAGCTAAGCCGACCAGGGGCATTACTTCATGAAGTAGTGCGCACTATTATGAGTCATTCAGTGGTTGCTGACCCAGACGGGCATGAATACTTTAAACCCGATCAAGCAGATATGTTTTTGCAGGGCTACAATGAAGTACGTCCGCTCACCCCCATTGAGCGCAAAGAATTTCCTCACGCTATGACGGAATATACGGCGAGGGCTGCGGTAATTCAGCCGTTAAATCACCACCATAAACATGCAGCAGACTGGCGGCAAATCAAACAAGATGTGGCTGTGTGGCTGCGAGCGAAGCACCCGATGCGTCAGTTGCAGGGGCAGGGAGAAATGGTTATATCCCCCGCGTAGGATTCTTTTTATTGGGATTGCTCAGCGGTGCTTCGATCTGATCCAACGCTTGTTTGTCGTCGCGTTGATTGGCGCGATTCACGGCCTCCACCGTTTTCATTTTGGACTGACGCTCAGCCTGCGCGCGGCGTTCGCGCTCGCGGTTGATGATCGCCTGACGTTGCTGCTGGGCGACTTTGACCGCGGCGGCGTTGGGATCAGTTTTCATGCTGTTACGCAATGTCGCGACCGATGCGTCGTCTATCAGGCTGCCCATTTTATTATTGCCAGCGGGAGACGGCGTGCGACTGGCGGCAGCAGCAGGCGATTGCGCCATACCCTGCGATTGCTGATTGCGCGCGGTGACGCTTTGCGCATTGGCTTGTTGCGCGGCCTGATTTTGCAGACGCTGCGCATTCAAATCACGGAAATACGCATCATTCTGCATGGCCTTATTTAAGGGCTCGCTCTTGCGCTCCATCGAGGTGTCCATCATCAGCGGCGCGTCTTTTTTGTCAAATCCCAACCATGCCTGCGAGGTGGGGTCATGATCAGCCAGCTGCGCCATGCGCATCACCACCGTGTCCATGCCGCTTTCGATCTGGCCTAACAGCTCTTTGAATTTCAGCTCTTTGGGGTGCTGCCAATGCGCAGGTAGGCGTAACAATTCTTCACGCAAGGCGCGCACCAGCGAGGTATCCTGCGAGGATTCCGCGATACGCAGCGCTTCCATTTTGGCCACAAAACCGAATTTGCCAATCGCATCCGCTGCTTGGCGGATGGCGGGATTTTCCAGGATATGATTATCCTGCAATGCCAGCTTTTGTAGGTGATATTCATAGACCTGCACCACGCCTTTGAGGGACTCAAGAATGGTAAAATTATTGACGGCCACCGGGGTCAGGCCATTATTAATCAGCGCCTCGCCGATTTTGACTTTTAATTTGCGCAGGATTTCTTTGGCCAGCTCGACCGATTCACGCTTGGTGGGCTCTTGCAGACTATCAACCCCTTGCTGCATGTGGCTGGCATGGGCGAAGCCGTCACCGATTTGGTTTAACCCTTCGGCATAGGCATGCGACACCGAATGCGGCGCATGGCCCTTATCGACGCGGCTGCACAGATCAAGCAATTCCTCATCGCTAAGCTGCTGCACTGAGGTGGGCGGCGGCTGACGCAACGCGTGATCGCTGAAGGGAGAGTCTTCCAGTGAAGGCAAACCCCAGTTTTTATAAGTGCGCCCTGTGACAAAATAAATCGGCAGCAGAATCGGCATCATCCAGTTATAGTAGGTTTCCTGCTTTTTGATTTGCTCATAAAGATATTGCGCGCCGGTGCCGGGCATATTGGCGCGCTCCATACTGATACGCGGTTTGAATGGATTGCGCAGTAGCCGGTCATTATTGAGGCCGTTGCCGATGAAATCAGCAATTTGCGCCATTTGACGCACTTTGCGTTGATCCTCTTTATCGACGCTACCATCGGGGAAAAATTCGCTCATCACATAATTGCGCATGATAGCGACATTTTCGCGCAGCACGTCATAAGCGGCATATTTGCGATCAGCCGCATCATAAAATGGCGCATAATCGACACGCTCATGAATACGCTGGTCAAAAAACGGATAGCTCGATGGCGAATAATCCAGATTATAAATGGGATCGGTCACCAGCATGTGATGTGCCGCCCAGGTATTATGACGCGGAATGATGAATTTGCCTGCGCCCTGAATGTAATTTACCGCACGTTCGGCTTGCGCGAAACCTTCGCGCACCTCGCGGCGGTTTTTCCAATAGTCCCTGCGATCCTGTAGCTCGTGAATCAGCTCGTCATACTCGGTGTTCACCCCTGCCGGTGTGCCGCTCTCAAACTCAAAGGTCGTATTATTCGCCATGGATGCGCTCTAATCGGTTCGGGGTGGGGGAACGGGGTTGTTGGCCACGGCGCTCGAGCCGTTATCCGCCGGAGCCGCATTGCTGCCGCTATCGTTATAGCTATCCTCGGGCTCTTCTTCCATGCCGGGGGTATCGATGGGCGCGGCAGGCTCTTGCACGCTGGCGGGCGCTGCCGCATTTTCTTCGGCTGCGGTTCCGAGCGCGTAAACGCATAAATCCTCGAAGGATACATTGTTTTCCTGTGAAATTTTGAACAGCTTTTCGAAGCTGTCCATCACGTCTTGCGGAATGGTGCCGCCACGCTCCGACGATAGCCACCATGCCTGAAACTGCAGCGGGTGCTTTTTCGGGTGCGGCTCGCCGATATAGACGTGGAAGGGGTGCTTCACACCGTTAAAATCGCAAGGGACAGTAAATCGTTTCATGCCAAGGTCCTTAAATCTAGAGCTTTTCACCCTACCACTATACAGTAGAAATGTTACCAAATTATGACAATTTGGTAAAGGGTTGGGTTTTATGGGTTTTAGGTTACAGGTTTTAGGTTTTAGGTTTTAGGAAGCAAGAAAGGGCCCCCACCCCTGCGTCATTCCCGCTTGCGCGGGAATGACGCAGGGGTGGGGGCGAGGACAGTAGTCCAAGTCTTTAGTGCGCGTAAGCGCTTAGGTTCATCGCACAAGGCCAGTAGGCCGTAGCGGGAGCAAGCGTAAAAACCCCTCCTAAAACGCCGTGCGGCGGTTATAGGCGAAATTATTGGTGTAGGATTTGGGATGCACGACGCGTGAATGCGGCTCCAACACCTCATAGGGGATGCCTTTTTTATTAGCATAGGCAATTGCCTCATTGGCGGTATTAAATTCCAGCCGCACTTGCTGCAAGGTGCCGCCCGAATTCCAGCCCATTAACGGCTCCGGCGTGTTTTTCACCACGGGCATATATTCAAACACCCAATATTTGGTTTTGCGCTTGCCCGATTGCATGGCGGTTTTGGCCGGACGGTAAATTTTTGCTTTCACGCTCATAATTCAGCTCCTGTTGCTATTAGTATAATAGCAATGTGCATGAGGCTGCAACATCACTTTTGCAGATGCTCCAGCATGCCTTGCAAAATCACGGCGGCGGCGATTTTGTCGATTTTATCGCTGCGGCGCGCGGCGCGCACGCCTGAGGTAATCATCTGATCAGTCGCGGTGGAGGAGGAAAGGCGCTCGTCCCACAGCAAAATCGGCAGGTCAAAATGTACTTCGAGATTGCGCACAAACGCGCGCACGGATTGGCAGCGCTCACCTTCAGACCCGTCCATATTGAGCGGATAGCCTATCACAAAACCGGCTACTTTTTCTTGTGTTACAATGGCTTTTAACCGCTCCACATCGGCAGAGAATTTGCGTTTGTTGATGGTCTCAAGCGGGCTGGCCATGCCGCGCAACGCGTCGCTGAGCGCCACGCCAATCGTTTTACTGCCATGATCCAGCCCTATCAGCCGCCCGTCGACGGGCAGCTGTGCGCTAAATTCCTGTATATCTGCAACTAACATGCGCCTTGCATAAAGCATTTGCGCTTGCAATGCCAGCGGGGAGTGGCTAGTGACTAGTGGCAAGTCACCCGCTAGGTCAGCAGGGTATTTATCTCTGTCATGCCGTGCTTGTCACGGCATCCGGCCTTAAAAGGCCAGACCCCGTCATGCGACGGGGTGACAACAGGATGAAATACAGCCAGATCAAAGCGGAAATAACGTAACCACAGGACACTTATGGCGCTAACCACCAAAGACACACAAAAAATTGCCAAACTTGCCCGCCTGCGCATGGACGCGGCGGAAGTGGAGCATTTCACCCACGAAATTAATGGTATTTTGCACTGGGTGGAGCAGTTGCAGGAAGTCAATACCGATGGCGTCGAGCAGATGACGTCGGTGGCGAATCTGACGCTGCCGATGCGCGCCGATGTGGTGACGGACGGTGAGATTCAACAGCAGGTGCTCGCCAATGCGCCGATGTCGGACTATGGCTGTTTTGTTGTCCCCAAAGTGTTAGAGTAGGAATCCCCCATGAGCGAATTAACCACACTGACACTAGCGGCCATGCGCGATGGGTTGCGTGCCAAATCATTCACCGCGCGCGAGCTGGCGGATGCGCATCTGGCCGCAATCGAAAAACACAATGCCACGCTGAATGCCTATACCGAAATAACGCCGGAGATTGCGCGCAGGCAAGCCGATGCAGCCGATGCCAAACTGGCAAAAGGTGAAGGCGGCGCGCTGGAAGGGGTGCCGGTGGGGGTGAAGGACTTATTTTGCACCAAAGGTGCGCTCTCCACGGCGGCGTCGAAAATTTTAAAGGATTTCCGCCCCGAATATGAATCGACGATCACCACCAAATTATTTGATGCGGGCGCGGTGATGCTGGGCAAAACCAACATGGACGAATTTGCGATGGGCTCGTCGAACGAAACCAGCGCCTATGGGGCGTGCAAAAACCCGTGGAAACGCGCCGATGGCACCGAGTTGGTACCGGGTGGCTCATCGGGCGGATCAGCATCTGCGGTGGCGGCCAATCTGGCGCCTTTTTCATTGGGAACGGATACCGGCGGCTCAATCCGTCAACCAGCAGCATTTTGTGGCATTGTCGGCATCAAGCCCACCTATGGCCGCTGCTCGCGTTGGGGCATTGTGGCCTTTGCCAGCTCGCTCGATCAGGCGGGGCCATTTGCGCGCAATGTGACCGATGTGACCATCGCTCTGCAAGCCATGATGGGGCATGACGCGAAAGACTCGACATCCGCGCCGATGGCGGTACCGAATTTAGAAGCGGCACTGACGGGGGATATTCGCGGTTTGCGCGTAGGCATTCCTAAAGAATACCGCATGGACGGCATGAACCCCGAAATTGCCGCGCTGTGGGATAAAGGTGCCCAAATGCTCAAAGATGCGGGCGCGAGCATTGTCGATGTGTCGCTGCCGCACACCCAATATGCGCTGCCGACCTATTATGTGATTGCGCCGGCGGAATGCTCGTCGAACCTCGCGCGTTATGATGGCGTGCGCTTTGGTCTGCGTGTGATGGATGAGGGTGATTCGCTGAATGACATGTATGAAAAAACCCGCGCGGCAGGCTTTGGCCATGAGGTCAAGCGCCGGATTATGATTGGCACTTATGTGTTATCGGCGGGCTATTACGATGCGTATTACAAAAAGGCGCAGCGCGTACGCACGCTGATCGCCGATGATTTTAAAAAGGCCTATGAGCGTTGTGATGTGATTTTAACGCCGACCGCACCAAGCGCGGCTTTTGGCTTTGGCGAAAATCAGGATGATCCGATTGCGATGTATTTAAACGATGTATTTACCGTGCCGACATCGCTTGCCGGACTGCCCGGCCTGTCGCTGCCTGTGGGGCTTGACTCACAAGGCCTGCCGCTGGGTTTGCAATTGATAGGGCGTGCCTTTGACGAAGAGACATTGCTGCGCGTGGCGCATGTGCTGGAGCGCGCCGCCGGATTCAACGCCAGCCCGAAAGGATATTAATATGCGCGCTTTAGTTATAGGCCTCTGCTTGTTGATGGTTTCGACTCCTGCTTTTGCTCTGAAATGCAAGCCGAATAGTGTCGATCGTGCCTTTGTCGAAAATCATCATCTGGTGTTTAAAGGCAAAGCCAATATCAGCAAGCAAGGGGCGCTGCTATCATCGCTTAGCAAAGATAAGCCGGTGGAATTTACCGTGCAGAAAGCCTGGAAAGGCACCAAGGTGGGTGAAAAGCTCAATATTTATTATCAGCAAAAAGGAGGGGCCGGCACCCCCTACCGTGATGGCGAAAGCTATGTGGTATTCGCGGCGAAAGACGGAGATAAATTCACCGTCAGCCCTTGTGAGGACGAATATGTGGAATGGCCAAAAGGCAGCTCGCCCGAGGCCACGCTCGATCGCCTGATTAAGCCGGAGGAAGCGCCGGTGACCATCCCCAAAAACACCAAAGCGCCCTTTGTACATAATGCCAAGGGCGAGCCGGTGGTACCCGCATGGTGCGAAGCGTGGTTTGACGGCTGCAATAATTGCGCACGCATGGAAGAGGGCGCCATGTGCACCCAGCGCGGATGCGAGAAAACCGAAGATGCCTATTGCCTGAAAGTGAAGGAGAGCGCTGCACAATGAGCTATATAATTAAAGGCAATACAGGTGATTGGGAGCTGGTAATCGGGCTGGAAGTCCATGCGCAGGTGATGAGCAATGCCAAGCTGTTCTCGGGCGCGGCGAATGATTTTGGCTCGGAGCCGAACCAGAATGTGTCCTTCGTCGATGCCGGCATGCCCGGCATGTTGCCGGTGATCAATGAAATATGCGTACAACAGGCGGTGCGTACCGGTTTGGGTATCAAGGCGCAAATCAATCTGCGCTCGGTGTTTGACCGCAAAAATTATTTTTATGCTGATCTGCCACAAGGCTATCAGATTTCACAGTTCCTCGAGCCGATTGTGGGCAAGGGGACGATCACGCTCGACATGCCCGATGGCAGCACGCGCGACATTGGCGTAACGCGGATTCACTTGGAACAGGACGCCGGTAAATCGCTGCATGAG
>DITS01000026.1 GCA_002422205.1 Alphaproteobacteria bacterium UBA6178 | reverse complement strand
GCTCGACCGCCAAGCGCGCCGAAGCATATTTGAAATATACCGGCATTGGTGACACCGCCTATTTCGGGCCAGAGCTGGAATTTTTTGTATTCGATGATGTGCGTTTCGCCGTCAATGGTCACAGCAGCTTTCACGAGCTGGATTCGGAGGAGCTGCCATCCAACACCAATAAAACCTATGATATTGGTAATATGGGCCATCGCCCGCCTACCAAGGGCGGCTATTTCCCCGTGCCGCCGGTGGATTCCCTGTCCGATTTCCGCGCCGAATGCCTGACCACCCTGAAGCAGGTGGGTATCGTGCCGGTATTGCATCACCATGAAGTTGCGCCTGCGCAGCATGAGTTGGGTATTGAGTTTTCGACGCTGCTAGGCAGTGCCGATAATATTCAAAAATACAAATACATCATTCAGATGGTGGCACAATCCTATGGCAAATCCGCGACCTTTATGCCCAAGCCGATTTTGGGTGATAATGGCTCGGGCATGCATGTGCATCAATCGATCTGGAAAGATGGCAATCCGTTATTTGCGGGTAATGGCTACGCCGATCTGTCCGAGATGTGCCTGTATTATATCGGCGGTATCATGAAGCATGCGAAAGCGCTGAATGCTTTCACCAACGCCTCGACCAACAGCTATAAGCGTTTGGTGCCGGGCTTTGAAGCGCCGATTCTGCTGGCTTATTCCTCGCGTAACCGTTCGGCTTCGGTGCGTATTCCGCATGTGTCCTCGCCCAAGGCCAAGCGTATCGAAACCCGCTTCCCTGATTCGTCGGGTAACCCCTACTATACTTGCGCAGCGTTGCTGATGGCGGGCCTTGACGGGATTGAAAATAAAATTCACCCCGGCGATGCGATTGATAAAAATCTGTATGATCTACCGCCAGAGGAGCTAAAAGAAGTGCCACATGTGGCGAGCTCGCTCACCGAAGCGCTCAATGCTTTGGAAGCGGACAATGCCTTCCTCAAAAAAGGCGATGTGTTCAGCGACGATCAGATTGCCGCCTATATCGAGCTTAAGCGCGAAGAAGTGCAACAACTCAATATGACGCCGGCTCCGGTCGAATTTAAGATGTATTACAGCGTGTAAAAAACGTCATCCTCGGGTCGGCATCGCCGATCCCGGGGATATCCTTCCCTATCATGCCGTGTTTATCACGGCATCCGGACTTCACTGAAGGCCAGACCCCGTCATAAGGACGGGGTGACAATTATTAGCCTCAGATTTTCAGGGCATAGAAGAAAACGAAAAAAGGGAGTCCACCGGCTCCCTTTTTTTCTATCACTTGTTGGCTACTGCCACTATTTACGTACTCTGCTGCTGTTGCGCAGCGTAAATCATCATGGCAATTTTTTCCTGCCGTTTTTTCAGCTCTTCCACGTGCGATTTTTGCATGATGCGGTCGAGCGATAGCGCCACAAAATCCACCAATGCGGTCACAATGGCTTCCACCTGACGGGTGATTTTTTTGACAATCGGATCGGCGATATTGCGAAAGCCATTGCTGGCCTCTCCCAGCGATGCATTGACGCGCTTATGATAGGCATCAATCGCCGAATAAATTTTGCGTAACGCCCCCTCAATACGGGTTTTGCTCTGCGCTTTGCCCTGCCCCTGATTTTCGGCAATCGCGACAAATTCCTCGCTCAAAATATCGGCAGCGTCGCCGATTTCATTGATCAGAGGTTCAACCAGCTGCATCTGCGCGTCAGGGTCTTTGACAAAATCGCTCTCGATCGTGTCGACGAGTTCTTCCGCAAGATCATACAGCTCCGTGATCTCGTAATAATGTTGTTCCATTTCTGCTGGGCTTACCATGGTTGCTCCGTCCCGTGAGTATGAGTTATGTTGCATTGTGTTGCCCTGTTATCCTTATTATTATGCTTTGCCTGATTGTTGGCCAGCCAATTTTTCCTGTTCGCGTTTGGCTGCTACCAGCTCTTTCATCGATTGGCGGTTATCGGCATCGCGCAGCCAGTTCATGCGCGCTTGTGCCGGGTCCTGCCCGCGCTGCTGCGCGATCATATCGGTATGGTGCGTGGGCGAAAGCGGCTGATCATATAAGCCTGACGGTGCCTGATTCATATCTATTTGTTGCGCCAGCTCCGGCGCATAGCCTACGCCGCCGACCATAGCGCCCTGCGTCATCGGGTTAGCACTTAATGCCTGCATGGTGCGCGCCTGCACTGTCAACGGATCAACCGGTGCGCCGCGCGTCATATCATCCACGCTATCAAGCGCCCAGTTGGTAGCCTGTCTCGCCTGTTCGGCCAGCGAATTGCCCGATACCAGCGCCCAGACGCTATTACCCACCCACCAGGTAGCACCACCGGCTAGTGCGACCATGCCAGTCGCAACTGTATCCACCGAGCCCGAGAGCACTTGCTTGAAAGCTTTGGAATATTCGCCGCGTGTGAGCGAGCTGGTCATTTCCATCAACGCCGCAGTCCCCGTCAAAACCGGTGCCGCGACCAAGCTCACTAACGGTATGCCGGATGCAACATGGCCCAAAATGCGCAGCTTACGGGCCAGCCGATCCCCGAATCCGGGAGCGGAGACCTCATAACGGCCATTCTCAAAGCTCATATCATCCATTTGTTTTTCCTATATATAGTGCTTAGCAGCCCGCTTTAGGCTACTTCTACACTTATAGCCATTATACCCTGAAATGACGCTTAAAGGATGACATTTATATGACAATTCATGATGTTCATTCCCGCTCCGGCCTACTGGCCTACGCGATGAACCTAACGCCTTTGGCGACTAAAGGTTCGGACTACTGTCCTCGTTCTTCCTATTTAACATTGTCATTCCAGCCCTGCGACAAGCGCGGGGTAAACTCTAGCGGGAACCCAACCTTGCTTAACCTTCTTAATCTTGTCACCCCGTACTTGTTACGGGGTCCGGCCTTNNTCTCCCTCTGGGAGAGGGTCGGGGTAAGGGCCCTTACTTACTCCCTAGCTACTATTCAATCACCAACGGCCTCGAGAGCAGCTGTTCTATCGCATGATCGATATCGATCATCTGCTCCAACAGCTCATATACAATGGTACAAATCGGCATCGACACGCCTAATTTACGTGATAACTGATAGACCGATTCGGCAGTCGCCACGCCTTCGGCCAGTCCGCCGCGTTGGCCGGGCAGCAGGCTTGCAATTTTCTCGCCCTTACCAATCGCATAGCCCAGCGCCATATTGCGAGAAGTCAGGCTCGACGCGCTCAAAATCAAATCACCCAGCCCCGATAATCCGGCCAGTGTTTCGGGCTTGCCGCCTTTCACCTCAGCGAGGCGTGACATTTCGGCCAGCCCGCGCGTAATCACCGCCGCACGCGCGTTTTCGCCAAGGCCCCGGCCCGTGCAAATCCCGCAGGCAATCGCGATCACATTCTTCACCGCGCCGCCNNCCCACCACATCATCGGTGTAATAGGGGCGGAAAAATTTCCCGCCCATGGCGTAAATCACTTTTTCGCTGAGCGTGCGGCTTTTGCCCGCAATCACCGTGGCGGAGGGCAGCCCAATCGCCACCTCATGCGCAAAATTGGGGCCTGATAGCACCATCACCGGATTGCTCGGCAAAATGCTGCTCACCACTTCGCTCATCAGCGACAGGCTGCCGCGTTCAATGCCTTTGGATGCCACAATCACCGGCACGCCGCTGGGCAGCTGGTCGGATAGCGAAATACACACAGGGCGTATATGCTGCGACGGCACGCTGAGCACTACATAATCTGCCAGCCTGCACACCTGCCGCAAATCCGTCGTCACTTCTATATCAGGGTCGATAAAGACATCGGGCAAATAAGTTTCATTCACGCGCTTATCTTCGATTACGCTCACAATATTTTCATTGCGCGTCCATAATGTTACCTTGCTGCCGCTGCGGTTGGTGACAATGGCCAGCGCCGTGCCCCAGCCGCCTGCGCCGATCACGGCGAAATGCGCTGCATCACTCATGCTGCCACCTCAAATCCAATCACAATCGACTGCCCATCCAGCTGTTGTTCACTATGGTGTTTCGCGGCCTTGGCATTGTCACGCACCAAAGAGACCGCCAGCACCTGCTGCGCAATATACTCCTTATGCGCTTCCACCGCTGCGCCTTGCGCATCGGGCATATCAAGCCGCAGATTAATCCGATCCGACACATGCAGCCCCGCATCTTTGCGCGCTTGCTGAATCATCCGCACCAAATCACGCGCGAGCCCTTCGGCCTCAAGCTCGGGCGTGATCGTCAGATCAAGCACCACCAGCGCATCATTGCTCGACAGTGCCGCCGCGCCCTTGATGCCTGCTTTCGGTTCCAGATTCAGCTCATATTCCTCTTGCAGCAACGCTTCGCCGCAAATAAACAGCTGGCCGTCTTTGAGCTCCCACTCGCCCTTTTTAGATGCAGGAATCAGCTGCTTCATTTTCTCCGGCAACCGTTTGCCAAGCACGGGCGGGTTGAGTTTGAGCTTGTAATCGGCGCTGGCTTTGAGCGCCGCTTCATCCGCATCAAATGTCACCAGCCCTTTGATATTCACCTCATCACGAATGATTGCTCTGTATTCACCGGAATAATCACTGTCGAGCATTGCCTTCAGCCGTTGCGGGCTGGCGATGATTTTCATATCCGCCAATGGCTGACGCACACGGATATTATTAGCATTGCGAATGGATAAGGCCGTGTTGCACACGCTTTGGATGAAATCCATCGTTGCCACCAGCTCTGCATCAGCAGCAACGCCCGACATATCCGGCCAGTCGGCCAGATGCACGGAGATATTTTCGTCATGCTGAGCACTACGCGAAGCATCTCCCGCGGCACGAGGTCCTTCGCTTTGCTCAGGATGACGGCCCTGCAATCCGCCAAACACTGCCTCCGACACCATCGGCAGCAGCGGCGCAACGGCACGGCTGAGAATATGCAACACGGTGTAGAGCGTATCATACGCCGCCTGTTTATCAGGGCTTTGCGCATCGCCCCAGAAGCGATCTTTGTTGCGGCGGATATACCAATTGTTCAGCACCTCAACAAACTCCGTCACCGCCTGACAGGCAGCGGGCGAGTCATACGCATCCAACGCCTGCTCGATCTGTGTCACCGCGCCCGCGCATTTGGCGAGGATATAGCGATCCATCAGGCTTAAATTCGCATCGTCATGCTGAGCACTACGCGAAGCATCTCCCGCGGCAGGAGGTCCTTCACTGCGTTCAGGATGACAGAGCAAAAACTTCGCCTTCACCCCATCCGCATTGGCATAGAGCGTGAAGAAATAATAGGCGTTCCAGATCGGTTTGATATAGAGCCGAATCGCGTCATGGATAAATTTGCCCTCAGGGTCGATACCCAAATCCGCACCACGCATCACAGGCGATGACATCATCAGCCAGCGCAGTGCATCGGCACCGAATTTATCAAACACCTCCATCGGGTCTTTGTAATTTTTCAGGCGCTTTGAGTATTTTAGCCCTGTCTCTTCATCAATCACCACACCATGACAAATGCAGTTTTTGAACGGCTCTTTGTCAAACAAAGCCGTCGACAGCATAATCAGCGTGTTGAACCAGCCGCGCGTTTGGCCGACATATTCGGTGATGAAATCGGCTGGGAAATGCGTCTCGAACCAGTCCTTATTTTCAAACGGATAATGCACCTGCGCAAACGGCATCGAGCCGGACTCAAACCAGCAGTCAAACACATCAGTGACGCGCCGCCATGTCTCGCCATCTTCGCTTTTGGTCAGCTCGTCAATATAGGGGCGGTGCAAATCATCCACCTTCGTGCCGAAGAATGCCTCCAGCTCGGCAATCGATCCAAAGGCTTTTGTTTTGCCGCTCTCAGTACGCCAGATCGGAATCGGCGTGCCCCAAAAACGATTGCGTGAAATTGACCAGTCCGGCGCGGTGGAGAGCATATGCTCCATCTGCCCGTCGCGGATATGCGAGGGAATCCAATTGATGTTGCGGTTCAGCTCCACCGCGCGATCACGGAATTTCGTCACCGCCACATACCAGCTCGACATCGCGCGATAAATAATCGGCGTATCGGTGCGCCAGCAATGCGGGTAGTTGTGGTTGTAGTCGTCCTGCTTCACCAGCTTGTCATTGGCTTTCAGCCACGCGATAATCCGTAAATTCGCCAGCCCGTATTTGGCAAGCTGGTCATCGCTATAAGGCTCATCCGCTCCTTTGCGCGTATCGGCGATCACGTTCAGGCCGCGTAGCGACAGAACGCTCCCCCCTTGCGGGGGAGCCAAATCGCCTTGCGATTTGGTGGGGGGCAAAAGAGCGTCCTTGATGCTTGCATACACACCTTCGGCATTCTCAAGCACCTCATGGTTCCAAAAACGCAGCACCCGCAAGCCTTGTGATTCCAGCCAAGCTGTACGATTGGCATCAGCGGGGCTTTCTGCATGTTGACCACCATCCACCTCGATAACGAGACGCTTCTCGGCACTGTAAAAATCAACAATATAATTTTCCATCGGTTGCTGACGGCGGAACTTTACGCCAAGCTGCTCCCTGCTCAGCATTTCCCACATTTTCTTTTCGGCATCGGTGGGATTTTTTCGCATCTCCTGCGCTTTGGATGTCGCAAACTCAGTCTTCCCCCCACCCAATCGCGCTATCGCGCTCTTGGACTCCCCCGCATGGGGGGAGTGAAAAGGAATATCAAAAATCTCATCGGTATATTTGCCCTGCTCATCCACCGGCACGACCACGTCAATGCCATTGGCTTTGCAGACGCGCTGGTCATCCTCACCAAAGCCAGGCGCCATATGCACCACGCCCGTGCCGGAGCCTTCTTCGATAAAGTCCGACCCATCGAGAATGCGGAAGGCATTAGGATGGTCTTTGAAATAAGGGAAGAGTGGTTCGTAGGTGAGTCCGATGAAGTCATCACCTGTAATTTCATACACCGGTTCAACGCATTGTGGAGGGATTGGAAAATTATCGAAGAAGCTTTTATAATCGCCGTAGCTTTCGATTCCAATTACATATGCACTATCTCCGTCAACAGCAAAATCGTAATTGAGCTTTTTACTCACCGCCAGAGCTAGATTGCTTGGCAATGTCCATGGCGTCGTCGTCCATGCCAACAAATAGCAATTATTTATTTGAGGTTGCGACTTCTTTATTTTCTCCGGAATGTCCTTCAGCTTAAACTTCACCGTCACCGCTTTATCCGTCCGATTCCGATAGCTATTATCCAGCTTCGTCTCAAAATTCGACAAAGGCGTTTCCGCCGCCCAGCTATAGGGCATCACGCGGTAGGACTCATAGACCAAGCCCTTGTCAAACAGCTGCTTGAACGCCCATAGCACCGATTCCATATAGTCGCGGTTCATGGTTTTATAGTCGTTGCCAAAATCCACCCAGCGCGCTTGGCGGTTGACATAGGCTTCCCACTCACCGGCATATTTCATCACGCTCGTGCGGCAATGCTCATTAAAATTGCTGATGCCAAAATTCTGAATGGCCTGACGGCCTGAAATGCCCAGCTCTTTTTCCGCACCCATTTCGGCGGGCAGGCCGTGGCAGTCCCACCCGAAGCGGCGCTCCACGCGCTTGCCCTTCATGGTGTGATAGCGTGCAAACACATCCTTCACATAGCCCGTCAGCAAATGGCCGTAATGCGGCAGGCCATTGGCAAAGGGCGGGCCGTCATAAAACACATATTCATTCTTCGCGCCATTTTCGGTCGATGGGCGGTTTTTAACCGATTGCTCAAAGGTCTGCTGCGCCTGCCACACCGCCAGCACGGATTGCTCCAATGCGGCAAATTCGGGGCTGGACGGGGCATCGGGATAGTATGACTGGTTCATAAACCGCTTGTTTGCTTGTTTTTGGGAGCCCACCATAACGGGTTTGGCCCGCCCGTGACAATGAAAATTCGCATTCTCACCGCAAGAGATTTTTATTTCGCTCGGATGCGCGGGATGCAACCCAGCAGCAAATGCAACAGCAGCATCAGCGGGCTGAGAAAAATCAGCAAGGGAGCAATTAAAATAACCATGGATTGAGGGTGCATACACCCCGCCGGAAATGCAATCTATAGTCGATTTTATTCCCGTAATAATACACTGATAGGTTGCTTTACTAGAAGAAGGGACTTGTCGTTTTGCGCAGCGTACTCCTAAATCATCCCAATAAATGATTGGGTTTCTGGCCTGTTTACGGTATAATAGCGGCACATTCTATTTTTCAGGAATCTTTCATGTCCGAACAACAACGCCTCAGCGATCGCCTCACCCGCTATTGGGAGCTGCTGCGAAAAGATGAGGTTATGCCCCCTTTTCAGCAGTTTAATGTCTCCACGATTGAGGATATGTGGGGCAATTGCGTGCTATTTTCGGTCAATAAAACCAATGAACAGACCAAAAGCTTCGTGTTTTACCGCGTGGGTGATCGGGTGAAGGAGCTTTATAATGAAGACCTCACCGGCGTGTCGCTGAAATCCAAACAAAAAATGATCAAAGGTGCGGCCATTATTAAGCGTATCGACGAAATCATCACCAATCCGGCCCCTGTTTATGATTCCGGCCAATTTATCAGCGAGCGCAATAAAGTCGTCAAATTCCGCTCCTGCCTGTTGCCCTTTGGCAAAAACGGCGAAGTTACTCACGTCATCGCAGGCCTCAGCTGGCGCGAGTTTTAACCTCCCTATATTTCATTGAATCTTAACACATAGCGTGGATTTCTTTGTTAGGATACCCGGCATGGAATATGTGTATCCCTCCGTCGAATATGAAAATGCCCTACTGGGCCAGTTGTTTGCCCCGCGTGACAAGGGCAGCACATCTCATATCAAATGCCGCTTGCATTTACCTGCGACCATCACAATACCCGAGTGTGTTGATACATTGAACCCTTTCACCCGTACAACTCTCTCCTATAAATCGAACGGTGATGGCAGCCACAGCCTGACCTGCTTTTATAATGAAGTGGCCAAGGCCGCGAGCCACATGTTTAATCAGGGAGTCAGAGTGTGGGATTCCACGGCCAAGCGGGAAATCGTGCGCCAGATGATCACGGATAAAAATCAGACAAGTATTTTGATCGACTCCATCGTGAATGCCCGCTTTACGCCTGAGCGCATTAGCGAAACGGTGCAGGAACTATTAGAGTTGGAAGCGCCACCCGCATTCGAAGAAAGCAAGCTGCGGCTCACCCTCTCCCAATTCGAGCAATTACGTTCGCTTTATCGCCATCGACTGCTTGAGGCGAGTGATGCGTCCGTGCCGCGCAACGCGTTAGAAGGTAGCGCTGGGTTACAGGGAACCGTAAGCAATATACATGTGATCCATCTTGCGGCGGGGAAGGAACGCCGAGCATGAGTAGCCCCCGATTAAGCTTTCCGCTCCTGCCTGTTGCCCTTTGGCAAAAAGGGCGAGGCCACCCATGGGATTGCGGGTTTAAGCTGGCGCGAGTTTAAGCACTAATTTCACCAAATTGTCACACCCGCTGGCTGTGAAAAGCGCTATAGCTGCGCTTTAACCAAAGTGGATACACAACTGTGAGCTATAATTCTTTTCTTTCTGACCCTGTTGCTATGCATCTGGATAGTGTATTTATTAACTCCAAATCTCCCATTATGTGCCGCTTGCACATTAAGACCACTTTGCCGGATAATAAAATTATTAGGGCGCTTCAAGATATTGGGATAAAGTCGGTTGGTCTTGCAAATCTGCATCGCAATGGTGGCATCTGTACGCTGGATTTACCCTATGAAGAGTCAAAATTAATCGAAACTCTCCCGCAACATAAAACGTCCAAAGGTATCATGGGCTCTGTTTATGATTATTTTGCTACTATGCAACATAGTTTGTGCATTCTACTCCCCCTGAATAACACGCCCAAAGCTATCGCAGACGATTATAATGAGACTTTTAAGTTTGTACCCCCTGCTACGATAGAGGGTAATTTCATGCTCATCAATAAGGCGCAGCTCGAGGTGTTACATAATTTCTGGTCTCAGTTTCGCGAAGATGTGGAGTGTAGCAGGGCCGCACCTAAGGCACCCCCGTCGCGATCTACCCTACCATCCGAGCTTGTGATGCATCTGCAATCCTGCTTCGGGTCCAAAACGCCGCTCGAAAATCCTAATGTTGCATGCAGCATTGCACTCAGCTCTATTTTTCCAAATGATAAAATTGTTCAATCACTGCATTCTAAAGGCATTAATAAAGGCATCACCATATTAAAATCTGGAAGCTCAACCTATATTGCCATTCCTTATGGGAAAGTGTTAGAATGTTGTCAGAGCCCCCATTCGGCCCAAAACATGGTGATCAATGCGATAGCAGAAACCTTCATTCACCATCCCGATGATACGCGCCTATTATTGCCGGTGCCAATGGGTAAAGAGAATCTAATTCAGCTTTATAATGATAGTTTTCATTTTTCTCTTCCCAACGAACCCGGGCATTACGGAATAGAAAACGGCTATATTGCTTTAACGCAGGAGCAGTTTGTCACAGTAACGAATGTGTGGTGTAAACATCTTGCGGGAGAGCGTGTTGAATCCGCACCCCCGCCTACTGCTCTTCTTCCCACCCCGCCCACGGATAAGGTAAAGCGATTACCCACATCACCACGGTTGGTTGCAAGCAATGTTGCTCGCCATAGCAAAGGCATCGATGGCGTGGGTGCACCCAATGTCGTCGAAGTGAATTTCGGCAAAAATTAGCTTTTACTTGACCTTAGTTTCAATTGCTCTTTTTATGGTGCAGGTTTAACCCGCAGCATAAGAAGACAGCATGCAATTTGATACACTCGTTACCAGCCTTGGCCGCAACCCGCAGGAAGATGGCGGCTCGGTCAATCCGCCCGTCCATCACACCTCCACGTTGATTTTCGATGATTTCAAAACCATGCGCGACTATGAGGCGGGCAAAAACACGCATAAAGGTTATGGCCGTCATGGCACCCCCACGATGGACCGGCTGGCGCAAGCCATTGCCACGCTCGAAGGCGGCGATGCGTGCTTCCTGACCCCTTCCGGTTTAAGCGCTACCATCTTGCCGCTTATCGCTTTTTTAGCGGCGGGCGATCATGTGTTGATACCCGATAGCCTCTATGGCTCCACCCGCAAATTCGTCGATCAGGAGTTGGTGCGTTTTGGTGTTGCCATCACCTATTACGATCCCACCATCGGCGCCGATATTGCCGCGCTGATACAGCCGAATACCAAACTGGTGTATGTGGAAAGCCCCGGTTCGCTGACCTTTGAAATGCAGGATATTCCCGCCATCGCCCAAGCCGCGCATGCGCATGGTGCGCTGGTCGCGGCGGACAACACATGGGCCACACCCGTTTTTCAGCGTCCCTTTGATCTGGGCGTCGATATCTCCGTGCAATCGGCCACCAAATATATCGCCGGTCACTCCGATCTGGTGATGGGTGCCGTTACCTGCAAGCAGCCACACCGCGCAGCGCTCGATCGCGCCGCGCATAATCTCGGCCTTTGTCCGGGTGCGGATAATGTGTATTTATGCCTGCGCGGTTTGCGCACCATGATGGTGCGTTTGCGTCAGCATGAACAATCCGCACTGGATATTGCCAGCTGGCTGCAAGGTTTCAAACAAATCGCACGGGTGATGTATCCTGCCTTGCCCGATGATCCGGGCCATACGCTATGGAAACGCGATATGCGCGGCGCGTGCGGTCTGTTCGGCCTTGAAATGAAAGGCTATAGCGAATCGCAAATCGCCAAAGCGGTGGATAGTCTGCATCATTTCGGTCTTGGCTATAGCTGGGGCGGCTATGAATCGCTCGTCACCGCCTATCAGCCCTGTAAGCTCCGCACCGCGACAAAGTGGGACGACAGCACCTGGATCATCCGCCTGCATATCGGGCTGGAGCATGTCGAAGACCTCAAAACCGATTTAGAGCAAGCATTGAAGAAGTTGTAGTTTTTATGTTCGTTCCTGCTACGGGCACCTGCCCTCCGCAATGAGCCTGAGCGCTTCGCGCACTAAAGGATCGGACTCCTGTCCTCGACTTCCACCCCTCCGTCATTCCTGCGAAAGCAGGAATCTTATCTTTTTTGCCACAAAGTGGATCCCTGGGATCGGCTGCGCCGCCCCGAGGATGACGGTAACGAGGAGGGTTGTCACCCCGTCGGATGACGGGGTCCGGCCTTGCTTTCTTCCCCCTCTCCCTCAGGGAGAGGGTCACCTAGCGCTGCCGTTGAATCATCCAGCTGGCAATGAACGCCATAAACGCCGCCACCACAATCGTGGGCGACGCGGGCGTATCAAGCTGAAATGCCATCAGCAGCCCCGCACCCACCGACATGGCACCAATAATACTTGCCAGCCACGCCATTTGCAGCGGCGCAATCGACCAAAAACGCGCCGCAGCAGCAGGAATAATCAGCAAGGCAGTAATCAGCAAAGCACCCACCAGTTTAATCGCCACCGCGATAATGCCTGCCAGCAGCAGCATCAGCATCAGCCGTACGCGCTTGACATCAATGCCTTCCACCTGTGCGATATCGGGGTGCACCGTCGCCAGCAAAAAAATACGCCACAACCACAGCGTAATCGCCAGCAGCACGCAGGAAATCCCGACAATCATTACCACCTGCTCAAAATTCAGCGCTAAGATGTCACCAAACAGATACGCCATCACGTCCACGCGCACATCGCTCAGCAGCGCCAGCACCACCAGCCCCAGCGACAGCATACCATGCGCTAAAATGCCCAGCGTCGTATCGCTATGCAGGCGGGTGTCAGAGCTGAATGTCACCAGCAGCCATGCCAGCGCACCCGCAACAATAAAAATCCCCACTTGCAGCGGCACCACATTCAGCAAGCTGAGCGCCACGCCCAGCAAGGCGGCATGCGCCATCGTATCCCCCAGATATGCCATGCGCCGCCACACGACAAAACAACCCAGCGGGCCAGCCAATGCGCTCAGCGCCAACCCCGCCACCAGCGCGTTCCAGAAAATATCATTCATACCACCCCCCCGTCATCCTCGGGGCGGCAGAGCCGAGCCCGGGGATCCACTTGCTAAGGAGATTCCCGACACGAGCGATGCTCGGTCGAGAATGACGACATGCCAATATTTGATGGTTTTCAATGCACATGGCCGCAGCACCCATCATCGGGATATTCATCGCTATCGAGCTCCAGCAGCACTTCGCCGTGCAAATCATGGGCATGGTCATGATGGTGCGAATACAGCGCCAGCCGCTTGGCCGTATCGGCGCCGAACATGCGGATAAATTCGGGATTGTCGCCCAGTTGCTGGGGTTTACCCTCGCAACAAATATGCTGATTCAGACAAATCACCTGATGCGTCGAGGCCATCACCACATGCAGATCATGGCTCACCATCAGCACGCCGCAGCCTGTCTGCTCCACCAGCTTTTCAATCAGCCGGTATAATTCGGCCTGTCCACTTACATCAACGCCCGCCATCGGCTCATCGAGTATCAACAGATGTGGCTTGCGCAAGCAGGCCCGCGCTAATAGCACGCGCCGCCATTCACCGCCGGAGAGTTGTTGCACCGCCTGCCCCATAAAAGCTTCGATACCCACCATATACATCACCTCATGCAGGCGTTTGCGGTCGCTCATATACAACCCCAGAAAGCTCGCCACATCGAGCGGTAATGCCGGATCAATTTCAAAACGTTGCGGCATATAGCCGATGCGTAAGCGCGACGCGCGTGTGATGGCCCCGCTATCGGGTCGCTCCAGCCCCAACAGCATTTTCAGTACCGTGGTTTTGCCCGCGCCATTGGGGCCGATCAGGGTCACAATCTCGCCACCCCGCACGCGCAGGCTTACCTGCTGCACCACCTCGCGCTCGCCATAGCGCTTGTGCAAGTTATCGGCTTCGATTAAGACATCAGACATGAGAGCCCTTGCGCGCATTATGATTGGATTATCTGCTCTGGTATATACCATCGGCGCGCAGCCACAAGCCGTTTATGCACAACTCCCCACCGCACAGCCCGTGCAGGTGGTGGTGGATATTGTACCGCTGCATGCCATTGTGCAGGATTTGCTGGCAGGCATTGCGCAGCCAAGCCTATTGCTCGACGGCACGCAATCGCCGCATTTTTTCCAGCTCAAACCCTCACAAGCCGGGTTATTGGGTCAGGCGGATTTAGTGATACTGGTCGGTGGCGGGCTCATCCCTCCGCTCGATATGCTCGCCGCCAAAGATGCCAACCCCGCCCGCTACATCCAGATTATGACGTGGGAGGATTTGCCCTTTCTGCCCCTTCGCGCCGAAGAGGAGCATGAGCACGCCCATGCAGGAATGGACCCACATATCTGGCTGGACCCCACGCTGATGGCGCGCATAGCCGAAAAACTCACCGATCTTTTTGCCACGCGCTGGCCGCAACATATCACTAGGCTGCAGTCCAACCGCGATGCGCTAGTGGCCAGACTAACCGCGCTGGATACGGCGATTGCCGCGCAGCTAAAACCGCGTCCCGCCAGGGTAGACGATGTCGTACCTTATGTTTTTTTTCACGATGCCTATCAGTATTTCGAGGTGCGCTACGGCCTATCGCCCAGCCGCACCTTATTCGTGCAACCGCCCGAAATGGTGGGCATGCGCAAACAAATGGATGTGAATGCACGCCTCAGCGGTCAAAAACTGCATTGTTTATTTACCGAATCGGTCAGCCCGCTCACTCAGCGCATTGCCGATAAAACCAGTGCAAAACTAATTATCCAGCAACCCACCAGCATGGGGCTGGGTGTTTCCTATAACTATGAAGCAGCACTGCATAAATTGGCTGATCAAATCCGCAACTGCGAGGCACCGCGCTAGCTGTTGGCGTCAGGGTTCTGATCGGCGCGCATGGTCAGCCCAAAGCTGATCGCCGTCGCAAAGATCAACGCGAATGCCGTAATATTACCCAGCAAAAAATACAGCGGTGACGCAATATCCGGCATCTGACGAATATAATGGCGGCCAAAATGAAAGCCGAGCGAGGCCGCCACCGCCATGCCCAATATACCCGCACGATTTTGAATAATCGCCATCGCCACTGCAAATAACAGCACCGATCCCAGCATAAACATTGGAATCAGCGGGTAATGCGTATGGTCAATTTCCAGTGATACGCCGGTGACAAACAAGAATAAAAAACCCAACGGCATCATCAGCACCGCGTTGCCGCGCTGCCAGCTGGCATAGGCACCCAGCGCCAAAAACACCAGCATATGAATAAGCTTTTCGATCGGCAGGGTAAAGCCACTGCTGAGACCCGCACTGGCCGCTCCATTGGGCTGATAAATCAGAAATGGCATCGCCCCGAGCAAGAAAATACTTGCGAAAATCAGGATAAACCGTTTACTCGTCATGGATTCGTTAAACACGGTGTCGCTCGCTGCCTATCATTTTTGTTAACCAGTAGTTAATCTTTTATGTCCTCGCTTGCAAGTCAAATCTGCCCCGCATTGCGCGCTTTTTTTCATGGTAAAACAGCGCTCTATCTGGCTATTTTCAGCCTTTTTCTTATGTGCATAGCGCCCGCGCAGGCGAAACGGGTGGAATTGCCGCAGCTTAATATTCTTGCCGATCCAGCGATCAGCATCCCCTTAAGTGTGATTGCCCGCCATTATGGGCGCAGCCATGCGGTGGTGCTGAATCTGTCTTTTGCATCCACCGCTGACCAGACCAGCCGTATCACGCAAGGGATGGAGGCCGATTTATTTATTACCACGCGCGAGAAAACCATCAAATTCCTGCAAAACCAAGGGGTGGTGGATGTGTATTCCGAAGTGGCCATCGCAAAAGGCCGTTTGGTCCTTGCCACCCGTGCCGATAATCCCATCAGCCTTACCCTCATTCAGGGCTTACCCTTGCGCAATCTGTTGGCGGGCCGCGATCCGGAATTTTCACTGATCATGCATGACCCCGAATATCTCGCCGCCGGTAGCTTCGCCATGGAAGCCCTGCGCAGCTACGGGCTGGACGGCGAAATGGAGCCACATTTTTTATTCCTGCAAAGCATGATGGATGTACAAAAAGTGCTGGAACAGCGGGGCATGTATGGCATTGTGCTGCATAGCGAAGTGATCAGCAATCCGCTATTGCGTATCATCGATACCTTTCCAGAGAATGCGCATTCCCCGCTGCTTTATCGTGGCGTAGTGGTCGCCAGCGAACAGATGGACGCCTCGCGCAGTTTCCTCGATTATCTGCGCACGCCGCCCGCCCAAGCCATTTTCCGCAGCTATGGCTTTTTTGCGGTTGAATAAAAACCCGTCATTCTGAACGCTTCGTGAAGGACCTCCCGATGCTTGCTCCCACCTGTCATTCCCGCGTGTTTTTTGTGCTTCCCGCGAAAGCGGGAATCCAGACGCCACCATAAAGACCAGACCCCGTCATGCGACGGGGTGACAACTCACTAGCCTCGAGTCCCTAGCCCCTAGCCCCTATTTAGCCACCCCCAGCGGCCAGCGCGCGCGCGGCTCCACATCCAACGCGTCAATCATGCCCAGCCGGAAACGCTCCAGCCCTGCCCATGCAATCATCGCGGCATTATCGGTGCATAAGGCTGGCGGTGGTGCCACATAGCCCATGCCTTGCGACGCGGCCAGTTCACGCAGCGCATTCCCAATTGCCTGATTAGCCGCCACGCCCCCTGCCACCACCAGCGGCAATCGTTGATAGCCCTGCTCAGCTGCCATACCAATCGCACGCAAGCTGCGCTCTTTTAAAATTTCGATAATCGTCGCCTGAAACGACGCGGCTACACCGGCGCGCTGCGCATCGGTTAAATCATTCTCATGCGCCGCCATCGCACGCAGGCTCAGCCTCACCGCTGTTTTCAACCCCGAGAATGACGCATCACACCCCGCCGTACCCCATAAGGGTTTGGGGTAGCTAAAGGCTTGCGGATTACCTTGCTTGGCGATCTGCTCAATCTTGGGCCCACCGGGATAGCCCAGCCCCATCATTTTGGCACATTTATCAAAGGCCTCTCCCAGCGCATCATCCAGCGAGCGACCCAATAGCACATAATCGCCCACACCACGCACCACTGCATAAATAAAATGCCCGCCTGATACTAACAGCAGCAAATACGGAAAGGCTACGTTATCCGTCAGCCTTGGCGTCAGCGCGTGGCCTTCCAAATGATTCACCGCAATCAACGGCTTGCGGTGAATCGAGGCCAGCGCCTTGCCGGTCATCAGCCCCACAATCACCCCGCCGATTAGGCCCGGCCCTGCCGTCACCGCCACGGCATCGACATCCTGCATGTTTTTGCCCGCTTTGGTGAGCGCTTCACTCAGCAGCGGCTCCATCCATTCGATATGCGCACGCGCCGCAATCTCGGGCACCACCCCGCCATAAGGCGCGTGGCTTTCATATTGCGAGCGGATAATATTGGCGTGGATATGGCGCGCATCATCCACCAGCGCCACCGCCGTTTCATCACAGCTCGATTCAATTCCAAGGATCAACATAGCTTACGCTTCTAGGCGTTAGGCCTCAGGAGTACAATGGCAAATTGTGTTCTGCCCCTCTGGACTCATCGTCTTTTTTCGATTACAACCCCACGCATGAGCCAACACATCCGCATTGCCACCCGTGCCAGCGACCTTGCCCTTGCGCAGGCGAATATGGTCAAGGCCGCACTGGAAGCAGCCCACAGCGATATTCGCTGCGAACTATTGCCAATGGTCACCTCCGGCGACCGCAACCAAACCGACGATCTGGCGCATTGGGGCTATAAGGGCCTGTTCACCAAAGAAATCGAAGAGGCCCTGCTGTCACACACCGCCGATATCGCCGTGCATTCGATGAAAGACATGCCCAGTCAACTGCCCGACGGGTTGATGATTGCCGCCATGTTGCCGCGCGCCGATGCGCGTGATGCTTTTATTTCAACCGCCTATTCGTCACTTGATGCGTTACCGCAAGGCGCAGTCGTAGGTAGCTCATCGGTACGTCGCAGCGCGTGGTTGCGCAGTCTGCGGCCCGATCTGGTAATCGTGCCTTATCGCGGCAATGTGCCGTCACGTCTGCGCAAACTGGCCGAGGGTGAAGTCGCCGCCACCTTGCTAGCCGTTGCGGGCCTTGAGCGGTTGGGGCTGCAATCGCATATCACCCATATCCTCGAGCCGGACGTGATGTTGCCCGCCGTGGCGCAAGGTGCTATCGGTATTGAATGCCGTAGTGATGATAGCGCGGTACAGCAGCAGCTAGCCGCCATATCGCACAGCCCCACCATGCAATGTGTGAGCGCCGAGCGCGGCGTGCTGATTGCACTTGATGGCTCCTGCAAAACGCCGCTCTCCGCCTATGCCACGTTGCAAAACGGGCAAATCCATTTACGCGCCGCGCTGATAAACCCTGACAATCTGCAACGCTGGGAAAGCGACATCACCGGCGCAGCCGATGATGCGGAAAGCATTGGCCGGATGCTTGGCAATCAGCTACAATCGCGCGCAGCCGATGATGGCTTTAGTTTGTGAGCGCCCTATGTTTGTACTAACCCGACCCGAATCCGATTCGCAAGCGCTGGCAGCTGAGCTTGCCGCGCATGGCAAACAATCCTTTATCGAGCCGATGCTCACCATTCATCCACAACCTTTTCGCGTGGCCGATCTGGATGTGGCGGATGCGCAAGCATTGCTGCTGACCAGCAAACATTCCTTGCTGGGCGCCGATGATCTGGAGCCGCTTACCTCCCTGCCCGTCTATGCCGTTGGCGACACCACCGCCGATATCGCCCGCAAAGCTGGCTTTGGCAATGTCACCTCCACCGGCAAACAGGTGCGCGATATGGTGGCCTATATGCAAAAGCATCTCAAACCGGCAGATGGCTCGCTGCTGTATTTTTCGGGGCGCGATATTACCACCGGCCTATCCGCCGCCTTGTCGCATTTCTCGATTCAGCGCATTGTGTCTTATCATGCGCAGGCCACCACCCGCTTCTCGCCCGAGCTCATCAGCGCCTTCAAAGAAGACCGTGTGTACCGCGTGTTGTTTTTCTCCAGCCGTACTGCGCGGGCGTTCGAAGCCTGTCTGGAAGCCGCAAAGCTCAGCGGTAAGCGCAAGCATTTGCATGCGTTGTGCCTCAGCAAAGCCGCCGCCGCGTCGCTGCATGGGCATGAATGGAATAAAATATCCATCAGTAATGAGCCGACCCCGCAATCCATGCTCGCGCTGGCACTGGGCATGAAATAACGGGTGCAATCCGCGCCTTAATCATGTTATGGGTAAGGCATGAGTGAATCACCCGACACCACGCTGATAGCCCCTAAACGCCCCACCAGCCGAGGCATTATACTTCTCATTCTGCTGTTGCTAGCGGCGCAGGCGGCGACGTCTGCCTATTTATTCTGGCTGCATACCAGGCTGGAAATCATGACCAATCAAGAGATTCCCACCGCTGGCACAACCGATAATGACCGCCTGCAAGCGCTCGAGTCCGTGCTCAGCCGGATGGATGCGGAACTCACCGCCCTCAGCGCCGATATGAATATGCATGATGCGCCCGCACTGCATGAAGCGGTGGCCGCGTTGCAACAAGCCGTGGCCAGTCTGCAAGAGAATTCGCTCAGCGACGAGCGTATCGCCACGATGCTTTCGGTGGCCAAGCGCATCGAAGAAATCAATGAGCGCGTCGAGAAAGACCAACAAAGCAAATGGCAGCAGATTCAGTTGCTCGGTGCGCTTGATGCGCTGGAGCGCGCGGTGCAGAGTGGCGAGCGCTACGACACCGCCTACCGCGCCCTGTATCAGGCGGCAGGCGATAACCAATCGCTGTTATCGCCCTTACGCCTGATGGAATCGCACTCCGTCGATGGTGTGCCCACCCTCAGCCTGTTACAATCGCGCTTTGTCGAAGCGATCGACGCATTTATGCAGGCACAGCAAAATGCCACTGACAGCCACTGGTCGGCAATTCGCCGCAATCTTTCCTCGCTGGTGACCGTCCGCAAAGTGGGTGCCGATCATAGCGGCGATGATGCGCAATCGCGTATTGCCCGCGCCGAAGCAGCACTGGCGCAAGGCAAAGTCGCGCGGGCGCGTGATGAAATCTCGGCACTGCCCGACGCTGACGCCCGCGCCTTCAACACATGGCTTAGTATGGCCGAGGCACATTTGCAGGCGCAGGATGCCTTACGCATGATCCGCGAGCACGCGCTTGCTCCGTTGAAGGAGTAGCGCATGTTGCGTTTAATACTTTATCTGCTGCTGCTTGCCCCCGTCGTCTATGGCGCGGTGTGGCTTGCTGATCATCCCGGCCAGCTCAGTCTTGACTGGTTTGGCTACCGCATTCAAACCTCGCTTGGACTGTTGCTCGCGGTCTTTGCCTTTTCGCTTTTGGCTTTTGGCGGGCTGGTGTTATTGCTGCGCGCGATTGTGTATGTGCCCACCAGCATTCGCCGTCATCAGGGCAGCCGCCATCATCAGCAGGGGCTGACCGCGCTTACCCATGCCATGTCCTCACTGGCGATTGCCGATTGGTCACGCTGCGAAAAAGAAATCAAGCGCGCCAAACATTATCTGGGCCATGACAACCCCGCTACTTTATTGCTCTCCGCACAGTTGGCCCATGCCAGCGGTAACCGCGAAAAGGCCCGTGCGCAATGGAACGCCATGCTTGAGCGGCCAGAGACAAGGCTGGTGGGCCTGCGCGGCATGATCGAGCAAGCGGTGCGCGACGGGCAGCCGCAGCAAGCCATATCTCACGCGAGGGAGGCATGGAAGGCGCAGCCATCGGATCGCTGGCTGTCATTAATCATGCTCGATCTGCTCACCCGTAACCGCGAATGGCTGGAAGCGCAGGAAGTGCTCGATAAATCGTTGCGCGCCAAAGCCCTGACCAAGGACGAAGCACGGCGCTATGAGGCGATGTTTCATACCGAACGCGCCCGCGCCGCGATTGATGGTAAGACTCCCGATTTAGCTGCCGATTTATTAGGGCTCGCCATCAAGCGTGACCCCGATTTTGTACCCGCCCAGCGCGAGCTGGTGGCGTTGCTTGTGGCACAAAATGACTCACGACAAGCGGTTAAAATGATGACACGTTTTTGGGCCACACATCCACAATCGGGCGATGTGGATCATCTGATTGCCCTCTTCCCCGATGAATCACCGAGTAAGCTGCAAAAGCGTTTGCAAAAGCTGGCCAGCATCAATCCCGAAGAGCTGGAAAGCCAGATTGCACAAGCGCGCATGGCCATTCACGCCAGCGAATGGGGTGTGGCGCGCAATTATCTCAAATCCGCACTCACCCTACAAGAATCGCCGCGTATTTATCATTTGCTGGCGCAGGTGGAAAAAGGCGAGAAAGGCGACGATAAACAAGCCGCCGAATGGCTCAAGCGCGCCAGCTATTTACCCAAAGACCCGTCATGGCATTGCCGCGCCTGCGGGCATGATAGTTTGCGCTGGCATTTGCATTGCCCGTCATGCGACGCGTTTGACAGCGCCGTGTGGCAAGTACCGGATTCGGGTATTCTGGTGCCGGAAGTCGTGTCTTAATAACGCGGCATCAGCGTGCGGGGGCCTGCGGCTTGCTCAGCGCTCGCAGGTGCACCGGTTTGCACCGTAACAGGCGGCGGTAAATCACCCATCGAAATACTGCCATCGCGCGAGACCACCACCTTGTTCGATTCGACCACTTCGCCGTTAGGTTTCATATAGCGATCCTGTTCCCCATAAAATGGGGTCACTTCGGTGCCGTCCATCGCCATCATCGGCTCGGCATAGGCCACCGGTTTCACCCCGCCATAACGCTCGCCCGGCGCGGGGCGATAGCCACCCTGCACCACCGGATGCGGGGGCACGCCCTGATAGCCCACCAGCTGGTTGGAAATATGAATCTGCGGCTCTTCATAGCAAATAATATCGGCCATGCTGCGGTAACAATAGCGGGTTTGCGGTTGCTGCGGCACCGTGGAAGGCGGGTCGTAGCGCATCAAATCCTGCACTTTGCCTGCCGAATTATAAATACCGGCGCGGGTGCCGTCATAGGCACGATTTGCCGATTGCGCCACTTCTGTACAGGCAGGCAACAACAAGGCAATGGCAGCCAGATATATCTTTTTATTCATATTATACAATCCTTTAATCTACGCCCAATATGGCGCGCAGCCCATGCTTATAGGTAGGATAAGCAAGCTCTATGCCAAGTTCGCGTTTGATTTTGCTATTATCCACCCGCCGGTTGGCTTCGTAAAAACTGGCCAGCATCGGCGATAGCGCCGCGTCGCCGTAGCGCTCGGCGCGCGGCGGCTCCATTCCTAACAGCTTCGCGCCATATTCCACCACATCACTGGCCGACGCTGGCAAATCATCACACACATTAAACACCGCGCCACTGGCCGGAGCGCGCATCGACGCATGGAGTATCCGCACAATATCCTCAATATGAATGCGCGAAAAATACTGCCCGTCCTTGAGTATGCGCCGCGCGGTGCCTGCATGCAGCTGTTCCAAAATGTTACGTCCTTCGCCATAAATCCCGCCAAGGCGAAAGATTTTCACGTGCGCGCCCAGCGACAGCCATTGCGACTCGGCCATCACCCGCGCCATGCTGCGCGCCGATTCGGGCTGCAAGGGCGTGGCTTCATCCACCCATGCACCCTTATGATCGCCATAGACGCCGGTGGTCGACAAATACCCGATCCACTCAATATGCGGGCTGGCAGCAATAATCTTATGGGCGGCACGGTACACGGCATCACCGGCCTCATCCGGCGCAGCGGTAATCAGCAGATGCGTCAGCTCCGCCCATGGTACATTATCCAGCCGATAGGTGGAGATGCCCTCGCGCAGCAGCGCATCGGCCTTATCGCGGCTGCGGGTGGTGCCCGATACCTCCCAGCCGCGCGCGGCCAGCGAGGCGAGCCAGCGCCGCCCCACATAGCCCGCGCCGATACTGCATGCATGTCCGCATTGATTCATCATGCAAGCCACTATACAAGGAGTGTATGCGCTATACAATCTATCTGCGGTTGAGCTTGTGTTTATTGGTGCCTGTGAGTGCGCAGGCGGCACCCGATTATACCAATTGCACCGCCCTCACCCGCTCCGACCCGCAAGCTGCGCTGGCAATGGCCGATGAATGGTCACTCAAAGCTAATTCCGCCTCGGCTTATCATTGCCGTGCGCTGGCTCTGTTTGCCCTCAAGCGTTACCATGACGCCGCCAAAGCGCTCGATCATCTCAGCACGCTGGTAGGGCAGGACAACACCATGCTATGGGGCAATGTGCTGCGGCAATCCGGCAAGGCGTGGGAGCTCTCGGGTAATCGTGCCAATGCAATTGTGGCCCTTACCCGTGCCATCACGGTGACCGCCGACGCGGGTCTGCGTGACGCAGCCATAGCACGACTAGCCGCTGAAGCATTGCTCGATCGCAGCCAGCTGTATATTGCCGGTGGCCGCCCCTTCATGGCCGTGCAGGATTTGGATCAGGCGATAGTGCTCGCCCCCGAATATGAGCCGCTATTGCTTGCACGCGCCAGCTTGTTTTTGCATATAGGCGATAAGCCTATGGCGCAAAAGGATTTACAAATGCTGCTCCAGCGCAATCCTCAACATGCCAAAGCCAAAGAGCTGCTAGCCAAAACCCATTGATTTGTCTCATAATCTTCATATTTCTCATGGATTTTCGTGCTATGGTGCCGCATGACCAGACACAGAGAAAAAAATGACGGCGCGTCATTCAGCAGGCTTCAGTTGGCACATGCCCAACTGAAGTCACAGCTCGAGATTATCAAGACTAATTATAAGGGTATTCGCTCTGTTCTCGAATATAATAAGTTCATTAAAGAATGCCCATTGCCTGATGGTTATATAATTGGGATGCAGATACCACCGGCAGAGGAAATGGAGACATTCGATACAGAAAAGAAACTCACATTATATATCCATGCGCTGCACGACCGCTTTGCTAACTACCTTATGCTATGTAGTATTTCCGTTTCGACTTTGGACAAGGCGATGCAAGGACAAACGACATTGTCACCCAAAATAAAAGGCGCAACACGTAGCGTGATTGATATGCTAAATGGTGATGAAAAATATTTTGCAGAACGATATATCCATCCACAAATCATCTTCGACACGATTGAATCTCTTCTGGATCAAATGCAGACCGAAGGTAAAGCCGACAGGCAAGAAGTGGTACAGGCCAAAGCTTGCATTGAAACTTTCTGTGAGTCCTATCAACTATTAAAGCCCAAAGCCCTCTTGCTTTCTACCATTTTATCGGAATCAGACCGTGGGCAAGGGGTGCCGTCCCCTTAAGCTTTTTTCCATGCAATGCGGCGGATGCCGCTAGCGCATAGCACCCCAATGCTCAGCATAATAATAAACACCCAATCTGCCGCTACCGGTATTTCACCCAGCAGCGGAATGCCCATCAGCGTTGCCAGTAACGGAATCGATGCCGCGAAGGACGACGCGCGCGAGGCGCCGATCAGCACAATCGCGCGGTTATAAAATAACAAGCCAACCAGGCTGGTCAGCACGCCCTGATATACCATCTGAATCACGCTTTGGCCCAGCGGATAATTGGCAATTTCTGCCGTATGCGTCGCGGCATAGGGAATGCAATAAAGCAGCGCCGAGCCCAGCGATACAATTGCCATTGCCGCCAGCGGTGGCAACGCCGCCTTGCGATTGGCGACGGTATAGCATGCCCATAAGATGCCGGATGAGATAAAGAACATATCAGCATGCAGATAATCGGCACTGGCAGACCAATGCTGCACAATGCGGAAAAACACCGATACTGCGATAATGGTATAGCCCACCAGCCGGATACGGCTGAATTGCTCTTTAAACAATAGCCATGACAGCAGCGCCACCCATAGCGGCATCGTACCCGGAATCATTACCCCGTGGCTGGCAGGGGCGTATGAAAACCCCTGACTGGCGACCAGCACATACAGCGCGCCTGCTCCGCCAATCATCACCAGCATCAGCCCCAGCGGCGCGGCCAGCAATGCACGGCGATAAGTCCATGCAATCGGCAGTGCAATCAGCCCTGCGGTGGCAAAGCGTAAAAAGGTGATGTCATAGGCGGTCAGCGCATGGGTTACGCCCAATCGCGACACCACATTCCAGCCCGCCCAAATGGTCATAGTCACCATGGCAAAGCATGAGCCGATCAATTGTTGTTTCGGGGTGGGTGATTCCATTGTCATAGTATTGCCCCCGTCATTGCCCGATTTATTCTTCCGCCGTCACGCCCGTTTTATTTTCTGGCCGTCATTGCCCGATTTATTCGGGCAATCCACTCATTACGGTCACTGCCCTAACTACCCAGCTTGGCTTTCAAAATATCGTTCACCGCTGCCGGATTGGCTTTGCCGCCAGTGGCTTTCATCACTTGGCCGACAAAGAACCCAAACAGTTTGTCTTTGCCGCTGCGATATTCCATAACTTTATCGGGGTTTGCGCTCATCACCTCATCAATCGCTTGCTCAATCGCGCCGGTGTCCGTCACCTGCACCAAGCCCTCTTCGTCCACAATTACTTTCGCGTCCTTGCCGGTTTCGAACATTTTATCGAGTACGGTTTTGGCAATTTTCCCGCTGATGGTATTATCCTCGATCAAGGCTATCAGTCCCGCCAGTTGCTCTGCCGCCACGGGTGATTCTTCAATCGTTTTTCCGGCCTTGTTCAACCGTCCGAATAGCTCCGCCGTTAGCCAGTTCGATGTCAGCTTGGCATCGCGCCCTTGCACTGCCGCCTCAAAATAATCTGCCGAGGCTTTATCGGCTGATAACACGCTCGCATCATAAGGCGACAAGCCCAGCTCGCTAATGTAGCGCGCCTTTTTGTCATCCGGCAATTCGGGCAGGCTTGCTTTAATCGCATCGACCATCGATTGCTCAATCACCAACGGCAACAAATCAGGGTCAGGGAAATAGCGGTAATCATGCGCGTCTTCCTTGCTGCGCATGGTGCGCGTGGTGCCCGCGTTGCTATCAAACAAGCGTGTTTCCTGATCGATCACGCCGCCATTTTCTAAAATTTCGACCTGACGATTGGCTTCATATTCAATCGCCTGCTGCACAAACTTGACCGAATTCACATTCTTGATTTCGCAGNNTTGGCGTCGCAGCGCATCGAGCCTTTGTCCATGTCGCCATCGCAGGTACCCAGATAACGCATGATCGAGCGCAATTTTTTCAAATAAAGCCCCGCCTCTTCCGGCGTGCGCAAATCCGGCTCCGACACAATCTCCATCAGCGCAATGCCCGAGCGGTTCAGGTCAATGAAACTGTATTTGGGTGAATGCTCATGCAGCGATTTACCGGCGTCC
>DITS01000009.1:91726-190158 GCA_002422205.1 Alphaproteobacteria bacterium UBA6178 | reverse complement strand
TCCAAAAACGTGGTCAAAGACTCCAAAGGTCGCCCCGTGGTGATGAGCCGCAGTTGCGAATTGCTGCTGCGTGATGAAAATGGCCGCGAAAAAGCGCGCCACAAAATCCCGTATGGTTCACGCCTCACGGTCGAGCCGGGCAGCAAGGTGAAAGCAGGCGACAAAATCGTCGAGTGGGATCCCTACACCATCCCGATCANNAATCGACCGGTATCTCCAACAAGGTAATCATCGATTGGCGTCAGCAAGCACGCGGGCAAGACCTCAAACCGCGTATTGCATTGCGTGATGCGAAAGATGAAATCATCACCCTTGCCAACGGTCTGGAAGCGCGTTACTTCCTCCCCGTCGATGCCATCTTGAACGTTGAAGACGGTATGGAAGTGCATGCCGGTGACGTATTAGCACGTATCCCGCGTGAATCATCGAAAACGCGCGACATCACCGGCGGTNNGAGTTTGGTAAAGATTACAAAACCAAACGCCGCGTGATTGTGCGTCCGAAAGATGCCGATATCGAACCGATCGAATATATGATCCCCAAAGGCAAACATATTGCCGTCAATGAGGGTGACTATGTCGAAAAAGGCGATCTGCTGATGGATGGTAACCCCGTACCGCACGATATCTTGCGCGTGATGGGCGTGGAAGCACTGGCCAACTACATGGTCGACGAAGTGCAAGCCGTATACCGTCTGCAAGGGGTAACGATCAACGATAAGCATATCGAAACCATCGTACGCCAGATGCTGCAAAAAATCGAAATCAGCAATCCGGGTGAAACCACCTTCCTCGCGGGTGAAATCGTCGATCGCGATGAGTTTGTAGCCGTAAATGAAAAAGCCATGCGCAACAGCCTGAAAACAGCTGAAGGCCTCGCGGTACTGCAAGGTATCACCAAAGCGAGCCTGCAAACCGGTTCCTTCATCTCGGCGGCGTCCTTCCAGNNAAAACGTGATTGTGGGTCGTCTGATTCCTGCCGGTACCGGCGCGGCAATCAACCGCATGAAACGTGTCGCCAAAGAGCGTGATCTGGAGCTCGAAGCCCAGCGCGCACCGGCTATCACCGCCACCCCCGATGCCGACGAGGGCGAAGCCCCCGCCAAGCTGACGGGTAGCTAAGCAATAACGCAACGAACAAAAAAAGCCGCTGAGTTTCTCAGCGGCTTTTTGATTGCTTTTAAAGCTCAGCTAGCCCTAACCATTGATTACCATGGAAAAAAGCGCGGATGACAAATCTTGTCTTTTACGGCAAAGTTATATTCCGCTGCCAAATCTGCTGGTCCCGGAGCCTGCCCGGCACGTGTAGTGAGCGGCATTGCTGCATCCCCTTTATACACCAGCATTTTACCCGTAGCAGGCCTCCCATCATCCATCTTGCTGTCTACATTCCAGCATTCTTCCGGCGTCAGCTGATTGCCTCGCAGAATCAACCAATTAGAGGCAGGGAAGATAAAGTTAGTCGTCGTACCCGCCGAAGCAGCGACATAATATGCAGCCCATGAGGCACCACTGATCTTGGACATAGGTATATTTTCTCCCGGAGCATACATACCAGCATAACCTAATACCGTACCTTGCACCCCTTTAAACTGCCCTTCAATCAGCCCCGCATTAGCCAAATGCTGCCAAAACCGTAGTATCTCATTCTCATGGGGTAAATCGCCCCGAATCCAGCCATCGCCGTCACCATTACAGGTTTCACGGCCCGTACTAATCGTTTCCCGGCAAGTAACATCGGCACCAGTCCCACCAGCGATCCCCCAAAAATCCGTCGCTCTGGCAAAGTCACCCGGCATGGCAAAATATCGGTCCCGAAATGCATAAGTCGCCGCTACATAGCGCTGATAGTCTGTCGAGACAGAGCGCAACTCCGCCGCCCGAATCAATGACTGCCCCGACAAAATACCCCCAGTAAGCAGCCCCAGAATCACCAGAACAATCGACAGCTCAACAAGTGAAAAGCCCATGTGCATATATCATAATATTAACAAATTTTGCGCCAAATATCTAGCTTAGATCTCATTCTTATAAGTGCCGCCTTATCCAGATGAACATGCACCTACAGCGCCACTTTCTGCCCCTTTTTCAGCTCCGAATCCGATTTGAGCTGGCCGCAAGCCGCTAAAATATCCGCCCCGCGCGTGGTGCGAATCGGGCAGGGAATTTTGCGCCGGATCAGAATATTGCCAAAGGCATGAATGCGGTTATTCGACGAGCACACATAAGGCGAGCCCGGCCACGGATTAAACGGAATCAGATTCACCTTCACATTCAACCCTTCCAGTAAATCCGCTAAAATATGCGCATCCGCATCCGAGTCATTCACATCCTTCAACATCACATATTCAATCAAAATGCTACGCGTAGGGTGCTTGCTGGCGTAATAATGCAGCGACTCCATCAACGCATCCATTTTGTATTTGCGGTTAATCGGCACAATTTCGTCGCGCAGCTCGTCGCGCACCCCATGCAGCGAAATCGCCAGATTCACCCCCAGCTCATCCGCCATCTGCCGGATGCGCGGCACCACGCCCGAGGTCGAAATCGTCACCTTCCGCCGCGATAATTGCAACCCCTGCTCGTCAATCAATATCTCACAGGCACGCGCCACATGCGCATAATTAAACATCGGCTCACCCATACCCATAAACACAATATTGGTAATGCGTTGCTGGCTGTCATCCTCATCACGCTTAGCGCCGCGCGGCCCTTGCTGCCAGCCGCCCAGCGCATCCATCGCTACCAGCACCTGATCAACAATCTCCCCCGCCACCAGATTACGCACCAGCCGCTGCGTACCGGTATGGCAGAAGGTGCATGCTAATGTGCAGCCCACCTGCGACGAAATACACAACGTCCCGCGATTACCCTCAGGGATAAACACCGTCTCAACCTTTTGCCCGTCCGAGAATTCAAGCAACCATTTACGCGTGCCATCAAACGACACAAGGTCTTTGTCAATCCGCGCCCGCGCCATAAAAAAATGCTGTTCCAGCAAGGCTTGCATTTCTTTGCCAATATTGCTCATCGATGCAAAATCGGTAATGCCATTACGGTAAATCCAGTTCCATACTTGCTTGGCGCGAAACGGCTTAATGCCAAGCGCCGCCATCGCCTCGGTCATGTCTGCACGGTTCATGCCCAGCAGATTGGCGCGCCGATTTACCACCTGCAGTGGTTCGGCCTGCTCGGCCTCTTTCATAATCAATGCTTGTGTCATTCCGCTCTCGTAAAGTGGCGCGCAATCTGCCTCAAAAACCACTGAAAAGCAAGGCTTATCCCATCAATTAGCGATTACCACATGCCCAAAAAGCGTGGGTTACAAATAGCGCTGTTAACCGCCAGATTATATGCTGCATTATGATCCTCCGAGGTGGGCTGGCCTGCAACGGTTGTAGTCGGGCTAGCCGCGGTGCCTTTATTCGACATCATATAGCCGGTAGCCGGCCTGCCATCATCAATTTTATTATCAATATTCCAACATTCTTTCGGTGTAATATTACTGGTAATGCGTAACATATTACCTGCAGGATACGCAAATATCGATGTTGAACCACTAAAAGCAGTCACCGCTGCCGCAATCCAGAAACCGGTAGCATCAATTTTAAGCGCGGGCATATTTACACCTGCCACAAAGGCCGTGCTATGCCCAGAATAGGTCGCGTTCGCACCGGTATATTTCCCCTCGATCAATCCGGCATTAGCTAAATGCTGCCAAAATCGGTCCTGTTCATTATAAAGCGTAACAGCAGCGCCACTCACAAACCCGTTACCATCGCCATTGCACGTTTCGGTGCCTACTGCAGGGGTAATCACGCAAGTTGCATGCGTCCCATGTGCGGCAGTCCAAAACTCCGTTGCATCACTCATATCCCCAGGCAACGCCGCATATTGATCAACAAAGCCATTCACTGCCATATCATACCGTGAGAAATCTGTCGATATTGATCGAACCTGCGACGCCCGGATAAGGCTTTTACCCGATAGAATACCACCGGTTATCAACCCTAGGATAACCAGTACAATCGCTAATTCGACAAGTGTAAATCCAGCACGCATTAAAATTATTCTATCAAATAAATATGGAATTCACCAGCGTTTCTGCTGACAAACGTAATATAAATCATTATAAATCGTCTAAAAATCGAGCTATTTACACAGTTGTTTCATCCGCCGGTGCGCCGCTGTAAACCCATTGAGCGAATAGGTATCCACCGAATGCGTGCCCTTCCATGATGTCCCTTTAGCTACCATATTGGCACCGCGAATCATTTCTTTCACCAGCACCTTGTCCGCCGCCGCGTCATAGGCCCATGCCAGCTCCTCTTTCACAAATAATTTATGCACGCGCTGACCAAAGCGCAATTCCAGTTCGCTATTGTTTTGATAGCGATAACCCGATGATACACTCACCTCATCCTGCGTCGGCGATTTATGCGTCACCAATAAATAAGGCTCTGAGCGCGCGGTGAAATTGCCTTCCTGCTTGGTCGGCACACTGGCGATATAGCAAGTCATATTGCCACCCTTTTCCGCCATAAACACCCGCCATGCACCAAAACTATCTTGCAGCATCTGCGCCTGCGCCGCGCTCGCCACGCCGCCAGCTATCAATAATACCATCAGCCATACGATCCCGCGCATGATAAATCCTCCCGATCATTTTTTGAGTGTTACGAGTGTCGCCGCAGCAAACTATAGCCATCCGCCGATGTCAATATCTCTGCAGCAGCTGCCCCCAGCTGCGCAAGCTTTCCGCGCAAGCGGTAGATATGCGTCTCTAACGTGTGCGTATCCACGCCGGCACCATAGCCCCACACCAATGCCAGCAGCCGCTCCTTGGCAACCGCCTCCGGCGCAGTGCCAAGCAGCACCGCCAGCAACTCTGCTTCCTTGTCCGTCAGGCTGATAATCTGTTCATCATGCTGCAAATGCCGCTGCGAAAGGGAAAATATCCACCCCTCGTCCAACATCACATCCGCCGCTTGCGCAGCCGCCATGCAACGGCGCACCGCAGACAGCCATGCGGGTAATGCCACGGGTAACGTCAGCTGCAGCACCGGAATCGGCAGCTCAGGCAGCTCGCCTGCGCCCAATAGAATCAGCCCCGCAGCCTGCGTCGTTTGCGATTTGTGTTCCCCCCATGCCTGCACCGGCATCACCGTAATCGCACCCGCAGACTCCGGTGCATCAATCAGCGCTTCAATCGCATGCAGCTGTGCAAAACGCACCATATCCTGCGCCAACGCGATGGGTATATTTTGCAAATGCACGATCGGCAGTGCCATAAAAATTATTTCGCCACACTCGGATACAGCGCCGGTCGCGGCGTATGTGGAATCGCCATGCCCTGCGAAGGCACATTGCTATAGGTCAGCACCCGCTCTTCCAGACTCAGCGTTTTATAATCATAGCCAGTTTGCTCCAGCGCCATCGTCATACGCTCCGGCGCGCTACCCAGCGGATGATTAAACACATAATACAGCCCCAGATTCAATCCCAATACCACGGCCACCAGCAGCACCGCAAAGCGCACATCGCGCCGCCACGGCGAATGCCGGTCCGAATCCTGCGGTAATATCATCGGCAAATTAGCAACCGGAGGCGTAAGCGGCGGCGGCTGCATGCTCGGCGCGGCATATTCCAGCGACGGCGCCTGACTCGGCGCCACCGGATAGCTCGCAGCAGGCCGCCGACGCGGCTCCGGCGCCTCATCCAGATATAATTTTTCCTGCTTCTGCCGCCTGAATGCCATGCTGGCCACTCCTCTATAGCGCCGGAGTATGCCACAAACCCCTCCCATCACAAAGCAATTTTATAAAGGTTTTGTTAACGTTTGTCTTTTAAGGCTCTGTCACAGCGCCTTGCAACAAACAATCTGCCCTTCAAAAGACAACCCACGTATAACAGCCCAGATTCATCCATTATCACTAGCAATAGACGGTCAGATTTAGTATAATAAATTATGCACAAAAAAGACATCGCTCAGCACGGCTTTTCGTTAGTCGAACTATCCATCGTACTCGTCATCTTGGGCTTGCTCACCGGTGGCATCCTGTCCGGCCAAAGCCTCATCCGCGCAGCGGAAGTTCGCGCCGCCAGCACGGAGTTTCAGCGCTACACTGCCGCCATGTACACCTTCCGCGACAAATATTTCGCCGTCCCCGGCGATTTTAACCGGGCCACCGATTTCTGGGGCGAAGCCGATGCTGACCAATCTACCTGCGAAACCACCCCCTCTACCGGTTCTGAGACCTGTAATGGTAATGGAGATGGGCAGATCACTGGCCTTGCGCCCAATTTCTCTGAACCTCACCGCGCATGGCAGCATCTGGCAAATGCGGGCCTGATCGAGGGTCACTATACGGGAGCCGATGCCACCCTGTCGGGCGGAGCATCCGCTTATGTCGCCGGTATCAATATGCCCGCGTCCAAAATACCGAACGGGTTTTGGCTCACTACATGGCAACCCGCCTCCAGCGGATCATTAACCAATTTTGCTCATTCCGCTGGTCATGTGCTCCGTATTACCGGTGGTGTGATGACACCAGAAGAATGCTGGAATGTCGATACCAAGCTGGATGATGGCAAACCCGCAACCGGTAAAATGATGGCGATTAAAGGAAGTGCCGCAATCCCCGTAACCACCCGCGCCAATCAGCCAGCAGGGCCAGATGATTTAGCCGCCGAATATAATTTCGCGTTTACGAGCAAAAACTGTAACCCAATGATGTATTTTTAATCACACATGTCCCGCATAATGACAATGTAAAGGGCGACCGCTTCCCTCACTGTTGTCATTCTCGACCGAGCACCGCGAGTGTCGGGAATCTTCTTCTACTTGGTTTTTAATGTTCGGTCACTCCGCCCTACGGGCGACCGCTTCCCTCACCCCTCAATCATCCCCGTCTGCGGCGAGCTGCCGCTGGCCCCACGCTGCTTAGCCCAGATTAGAAAGCCTTTTATAAAGGGCATATTTATGCTACACTAAACAGCTATCCCGTTGATAGGAACAACATTTACAGACATTATGAATAATGAGGGGAGAAACTATTCATGCAAGGCTTTTCGTTAGTCGAACTATCCATCGTACTCGTCATCTTAGGCCTGCTCACCGGCGGTATTCTCTCCGGCCAAAGCCTCATCCGCGCTGCCGAAATCCGCTCTGTCAGCACCGATTACCAACGCTACAGCGCTGCCATCTACACCTTCCGCGATAAATATTTCGCGCTTCCCGGCGACTTCACCAAAGCCACCGATTTCTGGGGCGCGGCCGATGCTGACCAAGCCACCTGTGAAACCACCCCCTCCACCGGTTCTGAGACCTGCAATGGCAATGGAGATGGACAAATCTTAGGCGCTGCGCCTAATTTCCATGAACGACACCGCTCATGGCAGCATCTGGCTAATGCGGGCCTGATCGAAGGACAATTTACAGGAGCGGCTGCTACTTTATCCGGCCACGCCACTCCTTATGTCGCTGGAGTGAATACTCCCACTACAAAAATAGGCAGCACAATGTTATTGACATGGATTGACGCTAGTACAGGAACGACATCTAGCTTTGCGCAATCCGCACGCAACGCACTAACAATACTCGCCAACGCACTGACCCCTGAAGAATGTTGGAATATCGACACCAAACTTGATGATGGGAAGCCACCAACTGGCAAAGTAAGGGCGAATAAGGGAAGTGCGGCACAACCCAACACAACACGTTTTGGTCAGCCTGCTGGACCAGCCGATTTGGATGCTGAGTATAATTTCGCCACCACGAGTAAAGTGTGCAGCATTCATGCGTCTTTATAACTTTTTACGCTTATGATGCTATGAGATTGAACATCTGCTTCTAACTTTTAAAAGATGCATATTTATGCTACACTAAACAGCCTATCTCGTTGATAGGAATAACATTACAGACATTATGAATAATTCGGGGAGAAACTATTCATGCAAGGCTTTTCACTAGTCGAACTATCCATCGTACTCGTCATCTTAGGCCTGCTCACCGGCGGTATTCTCTCCGGTCAAAGCCTCATCCGCGCTGCCGAAATCCGCTCTGTCAGCACCGAGTTTCAGCGCTATAGCGCTGCCATCTACACCTTCCGCGATAAATATTTCGCGCTTCCCGGCGACTTCACCAAAGCCACTGATTTCTGGGGCGCAGCCGACGCCGACCAGGCCACCTGCGAAACCACTCCCTCCGCCGGTACCGAAACCTGCAATGGCAATGGAGATGGGCAAATCTTAGGTATCGCACCCAATTTCTCTGAACCTTACCGCGTATGGCAGCATCTGGCCAATGCTGGCCTGATCGAGGGCCAATATACCGGAGCCAACGCCACCTTATCTGGCGGAGCATCCGCTTATGTCGCTGGCATCAATATGCCCGCGTCAAAAATGCCCAACGGATTTTGGCTCATCACATGGCAAAGCGCCAGCAGCGGATCGCTAACCAATTTTGCTTATTCCGCTGGTCATATGCTTAGGTTTACAGGCAATGTACTAACATCGGAGGAATGCTGGAATGTCGATACCAAGCTGGATGATGGCAAACCCGCTACCGGCATAATGATGGCTTTTAAAGGAAGCGCGGCAATCCCTTTAACCACTCGTGCCAACCAGCCAGCAGGGCCGGCTGATCTAGCCGCCGAATATAATTTCGCGTTCACGGGCAAAAACTGTAACCCAATGATGTATTTTTAATCACTTCGCTCTTCATCGCGTCACCCTTCAATCATCCCCGTCTGCGGCGAGCTGGCGCTGGCCACGCGCCGCTTGGGCATCCGCCCGGCTAAATAGGCTTTGCGCCCCGCCTGCACCGCCAGCTTCATCGCTTCCGCCATCAGCACAGGGTGCTGCGCCTCGGCAATCGCGGTATTCATCAGCACCCCATCGCAGCCCAGCTCCATCGCAATCGCCGCATCCGACGCCGTGCCCACCCCCGCATCCACCAGCACCGGCACCGATAGCGACTGACAAATCATCTCAATATTCAGCGGGTTCTGAATGCCAAGACCGGAACCAATCGGCGCTGCCAGCGGCATCACCGCCACGCAGCCCGCATCCTCCAGCTTTTTCGCTATCAGCGGGTCGTCATTGCTATACGCCATCACCTCAAACCCTTCCGCCACCAGTATTTGTGCCGCCTCCAGCGTAGCCACCACATCGGGATACAGGCTCACCTTATCGCCGATCACCTCCAGCTTCACCAGCGTCCATCCGCCCAGCTCACGCGCCAGCCGCAACGTGCGCACCGCCTCATCGGCACTGTAACACCCCGCCGTATTCGGCAAATAGGTATAAACCGCCGGATCAATCGCGTCCTGCAACCGCTCCCCCTTGGGCGCCGCCAAATTCGTACGCCGAACCGCCACCGTAACAATCTCGGCGCCGCTGGCTTCAATGGCCAGCTTGGTCTCGACGAAGTCTTTATATTTGCCCGTGCCTACCAGCAAGCGCGAGTGAAACGCCCGCCCCGCCACCATCAGCGGGTCATCGCCTTCAGCCACCGCCGATGAATTCGACCATTTCAATGCTGTCGCCATCTCGTATCTCCTTCGTCTCAAATGCCCCGCGCGGCACAATCACACGGTTATGCTCAATCGCCACCTGCTCAGGCTCTAGCCCTAACTGTTGCAACAAAATCCCAAGCGTGGCCCCTTGTGCCACTTCATGCGCCGCGCCATTAAGCAAAATCTGCATTTTTTCTATCCTCGCACCGCCACTCCGTGATAATCTGATAACAGATAACGGAACATGACATGCATATATCTATTCTAAACGGCCCAAACCTGAACCTGCTCGGCACGCGTGAGCCCGAAATCTATGGTTCGACCACGCTCGACGATATCCGCACCCAATGCGAAAAACGCGCCGAAGCCCTATCTATAACGCTCGATTTTAAGCAAAGCAATCATGAAGGTGAGCTGGTCGACTGGATTCAGCAGCTGCGTGAGCAGGCCGACGGGCTGATCATCAATGCTGGCGCCTTCACCCACACCTCCGTCGCCATCCATGATGCGTTGATGGCGCTGAAGCAACCCATCATCGAAGTGCATCTTAGCAATATTTTCAAACGCGAAGCCTTCCGCCACCACTCCTATATTTCGGTTCCGGCACGTGGCGTACTGTGCGGTTTCGGCGCACAGGGCTATTGCATGGCACTCGACGCTATGCACGCATGGGGTGCATCCGCATGAGCCACCCGACTAAAATCATCGCCCATCGTGGCGGCACCGCATTAGGGCCGGAAAATTCTATTCCGACCATGAAACGATCATTGAAAAACGGCGCACATGGCATCGAACTTGATGTCCAGCTCACCTTCTCCGACGAGGTGGTGGTGATGCATGATACCAGCGTCAATCGCACTACCAATGGTGAAGGCATGATCGAAGCGCTCTCGCTCGAAGAAATCCAATGGTTGCATTTGGACGATGGCTCCACCCCCCCCAGCCTCATCCATGTGCTCGACGAGTTGGCCCTGCTCAACCCCATCCTCATCATCGACATTAAACACCCCAAAGTCGCCCTGCCCGCCGCCAAAATCCTCGATCATTACGCGCGCGAAAAGGGCTATAATTTCACGCATCTGATCATGGTGTCCTTCTTCCATCAGGCCCTTGCCCGCGTGCATGAGCAATTCCCCAAAATCATCACCGGCGCCAGCTTGAAAGACATGCCCGATAGCCTTGCCGCCTGCGGCGAATTTACCGGCTCGCGCTTCGTCGTCCCCGCCATCGATATTCTCACCCCCGCCTTCATGAAAGACGCGCAATCACGCGGCCTCAAAGTCATGAGCTGGGGCTGCGACGATGCCGCCAGCATTCAGAAAGCCAAAAAACTGGGCGTCGAATACATCATCACCGCCGACCCGACGCTGCCCGCTCTCAAATCATGAAGCCGCAACCCATCACTACCGACGCGCTGCTGGCCGCTTACACCTCCGGCTACTTTCCCATGGCTGAGAGCCGCGATAATGCTGAGCTTTACTGGTTCAACCCCGCGCGTCGCGGCATTCTCCCGCTCGATACCTTCAATATCCCGCGCAGCTTCCGCAAATTTCTCCGCAAACACCCCTTCACGATGCGCACCGACAGCGCTTTTGAAGCCACAATCCGCGCCTGCGCCGACAGCAAACGCAAAAGCAACGAAACATGGATCAACGAGCCCATCATCGAACTTTATTGCCAGCTCCACCAGATGGGCCACGCCCACAGCGTAGAAAGCTGGCGCGATGGCGCACTGGTCGGCGGCCTCTATGGTGTATCACTGGGCGGCGCCTTCTTCGGCGAAAGCATGTTCAGCCTCGAGCCGGAAGCCAGCAAAGTGGCATTGGTAACACTGGTCGATATTTTAAACGAGGCGGGCTACACCCTGCTCGACACCCAGTTTGTCAACGACCATCTCAAACAATTCGGCGTGCGCGAAATCCTCAAACGCAGCTATATGACAAAGCTCGACAAAGCCTTAAAGGTCTCGCCCAACCCTTCCAGCTTTTTCTCCACCGTATCAGTGCGCAAAGGTTTCGCTTCCGAATCAAGTGCAAGTTTCACTTGTTTACCCGACAATGTCAGCCGTGCGTGATGCAGATTGCCCTGCTTACCGCCCGATAATTGAAACGCCAGATTCGCCGCCATGCCCACACAGCGTGCCCACAGCCGGTCACGTTCATCCAGCAGCGCCAGCTCCTCGCGGTCCTGCTTCCATTTACTGTGATGGCGATGATACAATGCCAAAGCCAGCAACACCCGCTCACGATGATCCACCCCCTTGATCGCCGAATGCAATATCCGCAGATACGCCCATTCACCACGGAAGTTGGGATCAATCGTCCACGCCATTTCGCTTACGCAACAAAGCGCCATACGCAAGCGCTTTCGCCGGTCCGATTCCTCTTTAAACAAGGGCTGCATCCAGTCAAACAGCTCCTGCGCATAACGCCCCTGCCGCCCCGCCAGCGACGCCAAATCCAGCGCCGAGGCCAGCAACGGGTCTTGCTTTTGTTGCTTTGGCGGCAGCTGGCTGTAAAGCAATCCCTCACGAATTCCGCTCACACTAAACATCACCTTATTCGCGCCCGAGCGCTCCATCAGCCGCTGCAACATCATCGCCGCTGGCAAAATCGTTGCCGCGCGCTTGGCTGGAATACCGGGCAATTCGCCAATATCCTTCACCCCCATCGGCATCAAATGCTTCACCATCTTGTCAATCGTGCGTTTACTCAGCGTGTATTCATGCAAAATCGGTAGCGGATAGCCCGTTTGTTTCATGTGCGTTTTAGCCAATGTCCGAAAGCTCCCGCCAATCGCATAAATCATCCGCGCCCGCACCTGCGGTAGCCACTCAAGTGATGCCAGCTCCGCATCGATCATCTCGCCGATCACTACCGGATCGCCGCCCGATTCATCGGCCATGCGCAACACCCCCAGCTCAAAACTCGATTGATGCGCAATCTTGTCATGGCGCAAGCTGGCAAGCTCGATACTACCGCCCCCCAAATCCGCCGATATTCCCACCGGATCATGAATCGAGCCCAGCACGCCCATCGCCGCCAGCTCCGCTTCTTTCGGACCCGAAATAACTTGCACCTCAATCTGATATTTTTTGCTGATCATGCGCACAAATGCCTCACCGTCGCGCGCATCACGAATCGCTGCGGTGGCCAGCACCGTCATCGCATTCACCCCCAATCGGTTGGCCATCACCACAAAGCGCGCAATCGCCGCCTGTGCTTTTTTCACCCCCTCGGGGCTCAACTTGCCCGTCGCCGCCAGCCCGCTCCCCAGCCCGCAATAATATTTTTCGTTATAGAGGGGTAGCGGCACCCGCACCGGCGCATGATACACCACCATCCGCACCGAATTCGAGCCAATATCAATCACCGCATGCGCATGCTGGTGCGAATGAATCAAAGGCGATGCGGGGAAGACAGACATGCGCATCACGCCTTTTTACGGCGGGGTTTGCTTTTCACTGTGCGTGCAGCCTCGGTCGGAAATTTGCCCTTGCGCAACGCCTTGCCACGCCCCGACAGGCTGGGATTCACCATAAAATAATCATGCGCGCAGAAGCTGGAAGGATCACCATTCACCCGTGTATAATGGCCCTTGGCGTCCAGCGTCCAGCTTTGCCGCTCATCTTTCAAACTCGCCATCATAATCTGATCCAGAATCTGCGCATGCACGGTCGGATTCTCAATCGGCACCATCACCTCAACACGGTGGTCAAAATTCCGCATCATCCAATCCGCCGAGCTGATAAACACGCGGGCATTGGGCGACGGCATCGCTTCGCCATTGCCAAAACAGAAAATACGCGAATGCTCCAGAAACCGTCCGATTACGCTTTTCACGCGGATATTATCCGAAAAACCCGCCACACCGGGCCGCAACCCGCACATGCCACGCACCACCAGATCAATCTGCACCCCCGCCTGCGACGCGGCATACAGCGCATCCATCAGCTGCGGGTCAATCAGCGCGTTCATTTTCGCCCAGATTGCGGCGGGCCTGCCCGCTTTGGCATGCGCCATTTCGGCCTCAATCAGTTCCAGCAATCCGGCGCGCATTTCCAGCGGTGCCACCACCAGCTTCTTGAATTGTTTGGGCTTCGCATAACCGGTAATAAAATTAAATAAATACGACGCATCCTGACATAAATCCGCATCACAGGTGAAATACGATAAATCCGTATATACCTTCGCCGTCATCGGATGGTAATTGCCGGTACCAAAATGCGCATAGGATTTCAGCTTGCCATCCACCCGCCGCACCACCAGCGACACTTTGGCATGGGTTTTCAGACTCACAAACCCATACACCACCTGAATGCCCACACGCTCCATATCGCGCGCCCATTTAATATTCGCCTCTTCGTCAAACCGCGCTTTCAGCTCCACCAGTGCCGTCACTGATTTACCCGCTTCCGCCGCCTCAATCAGCGCCCTCACAATCGGCGAATCATTGCTGGTACGGTACAAAGTCTGCTTAATCGACACGACATCCGGATCAGCAGCAGCCTGACGCAAAAACTGCACCACCACGTCAAAACTCTCAAACGGGTGGTGCACCACAATATCCTTGGCCTGAATGGCAGCGAAACAATCACCATTATAATCATTAATCCGCTCGGGAAACCGCACCTTAAACGGCGCAAATTTCAAATCGGGCCGCTCGCAATCATACAGCTCCGAAAGCGCAGCCATGCCGATCATCCCATCCACTTCAAATACGTCCTGCGCCGTAACAGCCAGATTTTCAATCAGAAAATGGCGCAGATTGTCTGAAATCGGCGATTGCACCTTCACCCGCACCATGCGCCCGCGCCGCCGTTGCTTCACGGCATTTTCAAAATAGCGCACCAAATCTTCCGCTTCTTCTTCAATCTCCAGATCCGAATCACGCACCACCCGAAACATGGTTGAATCCGTGAGCGAATAACCCGGAAATAACGTATTGAAAAACATCTCGATTAAATCTTCTAAAAACACCAGCCGGTGCGACTTGCCATTGCGCGGCTCAATCAGCACAAACCGCGCCAGCTTGGGCGGAAAAGACACCAGCGCCACTCGCTTTTTCTGCGAGCCTTCGGGGCACAGCTCAAACAGGCAGGCAATCCCCAGATTGGGAATAAATGGAAACGGATGCGCCGGATCCACTGCAATCGGCGTCAGCACTGGAAAAATATTATCCAGATAATATTTCTTCAACCAGCGTATTTCCCCCGCATCCAAATCAGCCGGACGCGCCACCGTAATTTTCGCCGCCCTCAGCGCCTCACGCAAAGCCAGCCAGCAGCTTTGCTGATCACGAATCAGCACTTCCGCCGCCTCATGCACCGCATCCAGCTGTTGCTGCGGGCTCAAGCCATCGGTGCTGGTCACGCTCACACCATGGCGAATCTGGTCTTTCAGCCCCGCCACCCTTACCATGGTAAACTCGTCCAGATTCGAAGCGCTGATCGACAAAAATTTAATGCGCTCCAGCAACGGGTTAGCGTCATTTTTAGCTTCTTCCAGCACACGGCTGTTAAACGCCAGCCATGACAATTCGCGATTAATGAAGCGATCTTTGGCCTTATTAAAATATTTGTGAATAACCGTTTCAGATAGGCGCAGCTGCTTGCTCATGATGGATTCTTCTTGTGTGTTTCCAAGTGGCTGTGTTAGCGTAACGGTCTGTAATAACCTGCCAGAGTACGGGTTTATTAGATCATCCTTTCCAATAGGACGCAATGAAAACCATCTATTTACTACGTCACGCCAAGGCCGAAAACGGGGCCCTCGAGATGCAGGATTTTGACCGCGCACTCACCCCGCGCGGTGCCGAAGATGCCGCCGCCTTAGGCAAACTGATGGCAAGCAACGCGCCATCGATAGATTGGGTGCTCTGCTCCACCGCCGCGCGCGCAAAACAAACATGGGAGCAGCTTAGCCTGCAATGGACACACACCCCGCCAGCTCAGTTTTCCGACAAGCTCTATCTGGCCACCACCGGCGATTTACTGCATGAGCTGCACCAACTCGATAATAACTGCCAGTCCTTCATGCTGGTGGGCCATAATCCGGGCTTGCATCATCTGGCATTCACCTTGGTGGGTAGCGGCGAAAAATCACTGCTCAACGAGCTGGAAATCCAATTCCCCACCTGCGCGCTGGCCGTCATCACCGTCGATTGCGACCGCTGGGAAGACATCAACCCCTCGCAAGGCATTCTCACCCAATTTCATTATCACCACGCCCAAGCCGACCGCGTCGCCTGATGGGAATTCCCTTGGCTATGACGATTGATATTTTTCAATCAGGCTGCGCAGCGTATCCACCACTTCTTGGCCCAGCGCCTCGTCGCCACCGGTCATTTCCTGACTGAAAATCACATAGAGCGTATCAATATGTTTGCGCAAAATCACCAGACTCGTCGCGTCGGGCTTGGGCTTGCTTTCAACATAATTATAAAGCGATTTCGCCACTGCCGATGCCATATGATAGCCAAATGTGCCCGCCTGCCCCATCATCGCAAAGGCCGTGCGCGACAATATCGCCCATGGCTCCGCCGAATCCATATCGCTACTCAGCGCCACATAAATCGCATCCATTTTACCCACATCGGCCTGCACCCAAGAGGTATAATCGTCTTTCATATTCATAATCACTTGTTGCGCCTGACGGATATTATCCGGATCAAAAATCTTCTCGGCGCTCAAATCTGAACCAATCGCTTCTTTCAGCTTACGGTTCGGATTTTTCACCAGCACCTGCTGGTTATGAATATTATAAATCACCCCGTCACCTTTCGGCGTCGCATGCTGTTGCAACACCTCCTCCGGCAAACGCCGATCCGCCTCGCCCAGCGGTGGCTCGCCCTTACGGCGGCGGTCCGGTCCGGCAAAATCGCGTGTCAGAATAAAGGAGCGCGGATTGTCAATCACCTGCACCAATCGGTTACTCAGCATTTTAGCGGTAAAGGGCTTAGCCAGAAATTCCGTCACCCCCGCATCACGCGCGGTTTCCACGTCCGCCTGCTCCGCGCGCGCCGTCAGCATCACAATCGGAATATCGCGGCGCGGCGATTTGTCATTGCGCCTTACATAGCGCACAAAATCCTCACCTGAGGGCATGGTCATCGGCCATTCGGAAATAATCAGATCCAGCGCCCCCGCGACTGCTTCCGCAGCACCGGCAGAATTGGTGGCAAGTTTAATATGGCGAAAACCAAAGCTTTCCAGCACATCACGCACTAATGTCGCAATACGCACATCCTGATCAACAACCAGCACTTGAATCTTTGCAAGTCGTTGACGTTTCTTACGTGTAGCAACCTGCTTCATAAAGTCCTGACTGAGCATGTGTTCCCTCTGCGATATAAACGCAGTATAACATATCAGTAATGTGTAAAGATTTTCTTTACAAAAGGCAAGGTGATGCTACGGCCCTGCTCCAGTGCTTGCCGGTCCATGTGCTCAACTGCCAGCCGTACCGCCAAACATGAGCGGTCAATACGTCTTAACAAATAGTGAATCACCTCCGGTGCCACCCTTAATTGCTTATCGGTCAGCTGCTTAACCATCACCGCCTGCAGCAGCAAATCATCCGGCGGGGCGATCAGCGACACCGGCAATGCCCGCAACCGCGACGCTAAGTCCGGCAAAGATATCTCCATCTGAGCGGGTGTTTTTTCCTGCACCAGCAGTAGCGAAAAGCGCGTTTCCTTAACAAAATTGAGCAAATGAAACAACGTTTCCTCGTGCTCCTCGATTGGCAAATTATCGAGCAGCAACGCACGCGCCTGCCCAAAAGCCTCCGCCGAATGGGCAGGCAAAGCCCCCTCGCCCATGCGCGCTTGGGCTTTCGCCGCCCAAATGCGCGCCAAATGGGTTTTGCCGCTGCCCGCCTCGCCGCACAGCCACATCGCGGGTGCAGACCATTGCGGCCATGCCATCACCTGATCATAGGCGGCATGGTTACTGCTGCTCACCACAAAATCCTCGCAGCCATAGCTGGGCGGAGCATCAAACGCCATGGGAATCTGCTGCGTCATTGCGGCAAAGACACCGTCTCGCGGTAATAGCTGCTTTGTTTATACTGCGTAATTGCAAACCGCACCAATACCCCGATAATCGCAGTTACCGGCACCGCAAGGAAAATCCCTACAAAGCCAAACAAGGTTGCACCGGCCAGCATCCCGAATATCAGCCATAACGGATGCAGCCCCACCTTTTCACCCACCAGTTTGGGCGTCAGCACATAGCCTTCCAGCACCTGCCCTGCCACAAAAATGCCCAGCACAATCAGCACCGGTGGCAACGTATCAAACTGAAAATACGCCATGCCGACCGCCGCTGCACCACTCACAAAAGTGCCGATATACGGAATAATAATCATCACCCCGCCAATCAGACCAATCACAATGGCAAAATTCAGCCCTACAATGCTGAGCGTCACCGCATAAAACGTTCCCAGTACAATCATCACATTCAGCGTGCCGCGAATAAAACCGGAAATCGTATCATCAATAATACGCACCTGCTCACGGATCGTATCCGCATAGGCCAGCGGCAATAAATCATCAATCTTGGCCACCAGCTTGTCCCAGTCGCGCAGCATATAAAACGACACCACCGGCGTAATCACCAGCAACGAAATCAGATTGATAATCGCCACACCCGATTGCAACAGATTGGCCACCATTTCGCCTACTTTACCAAAAATATTACTGCTGGCATCACTCACCGCCGCTTTAGCCGATTCCAGCGACTCGCCGCCCACCCCGTTAAACAGCAGCTCCAGCTTTGGCTCAATCGCCAGCCGCCAATCGGCAATCATCTGCGGAATCATCGCCACAAAGCCCGCCATCTGGTTATACACCATCGGCGACAGCACCAAAATCAGCACAATCACCATTGTAAAAAATCCGAGTGTAATAATCGCCGTCGAGATATTGCGTGACAATCCGGCTCGCTCCAACCGGTCCGCCGCCGGATCGAGAAAATACGCAACCAATATGCCCACCACGAAAGGCAGTAAAATGGCTTTAATCGCATACATAAACGCAAAAAATAACGCACCAATCACCAGCCAGAAAACCCACCGCCGCGTTGAAGAGGAAGAAAATGGCATAGTCGCTCCTATCGTGTCATCAGCGTCAGCTGCCAGCTATCGCCGGTCGGCTCCACCCGTAAGCCTTTCGCTTCCATTACCTGCAACATCAGCTCAGGCGTGCCGTCATACATCAAAAGCCCGCTGGCATGGTTAATACTGATAGTATTCACATCAAACCGCACTACACGTGGCAATTCTTTTATAATCTGCTGAATCCGCACCCATTCATTCATCCGCGTAAACGGCACGCTGATCGCCTGTTTGGTAGCATCGGCAATCCGCCGCTCTTCTTCGCCCTGATAATTTTTGGCAATATCTTTAATCTGTAACGCCACCACGCGCGCCGCTTCCGCCAGCAGCGATTCCGGTGTTTCAAACTGCTCATTCACTTCAAAGAACATGTCCTTCATTTTATCAAAATTAGGCGCCAGCCTGCGCATCGTCACCGACACACCATGCGGCTCTTGCGCGGTTTCATATTCTGCCAGCACCACCACAATTTCCCCCGCACCATAGCGCTCCGCCATCGCTTTCAGCGGTTCAAAATTATACGATAAAATCGTCGCGCTATCCGTAATCTGCATATCCGTCGGATCGCCATAAGGCACCACCAAAATCCCCTCGCCCTGCTCCAGCGCCGTGGTATTCCACAAGGAACGCCAGATATTGCTCGGCTCCCATAGCAGTTGATGCTCCGCCGTGCGCAATACCGGAATCACCAATGTCGGATTGGCCTTACTGGCACCCGCATCATCGGTCGCTTTCAGCCGCGCCATCATATCTTCCGACACGCTCACACTATAACGCGCGATATACTGATTGCCGTTTTGCAGCTCCTGCATCACCTGCGCCCCGCGAATATGCTGGTAAATCTGCTCGGTGGTCATGGTTTTAACAATCTCATCCGCCTGCTCGGGGTTGGTCTTGCTCAGCATCAGATAAAAGGCACGTTTTTTAACATATTCCAACGCCTTCGCGCGCGCATCCTCGGGCGTATTACCCGTCACATCCACCATCACTTCAATCGTCTGGATTGCGGCCAAAGCAGGTGCCTGCCACCCCAAAACCAACGCCACAACTGCCAACCACCCCAATTTCCGCATATGCTGTCCTTGCCAATCCTGTTTTGCTGCCCTATGAATGGGCGTGTAATTAGCTGATTATAGTAAATGACAACAAAAGACAACACCTCCCGCACCATCTCCTATGCCGATTCGGGCGTCAGCATCGACACCGGTAATGCCTTGATCGAGCGTATTAAACCCGCCGCAAAATCCACCATGCGCCAAGGCAGCATGGACGGGCTGGGGGGCTTTGGTGGCCTGTTTGATCTCAAAGCCTGCGGCTATGCCGACCCCATTTTAGTCTCCGCTACCGACGGGGTAGGCACCAAACTCAAACTCGCCTTCGCCATGAATAAACACGACACCGTCGGCATCGACCTCGTCGCCATGTGCGTAAACGATCTTATTGTGCAAGGCGCCGAACCGCTATTCTTCCTCGATTATTTCGCCTGCGGATCGCTCAAAACCGAACAAGCCGCCGCCGTCATCGAAGGCATCGCGCAAGGGTGCCGTCAGGCAGGCTGCCAACTCATCGGCGGCGAAACCGCCGAAATGCCCGGCATGTACCATGATGATGATTATGATTTAGCAGGCTTCGCTGTCGGCGCTGTCGAGCGCGACGCCATGCTACCACGCCGCGAATTACTCGAAGCGGGCGATGTATTGATAGGGCTGGCATCCAGCGGGGTGCATTCCAACGGCTTCTCACTGGTGCGCAAACTGCTTGACGCGCAAAATATAGCGCTCGACGCTCCATCCCCGTTTGATACCACCCAAACCATGGGCGAATCATTACTCACCCCCACGCGTATTTATGTTAAATCCTGCCTGCCGCTGGCCAAAACCGGCACGCTCAAAGCCCTTGCCCATATCACGGGTGGCGGCTTGCTCGAAAATATCCCGCGCGTGCTGCCTGCGCATCTGGGCTGCGACATTGCGCTGGGCACATGGCCCCTGCCTCCTATTTTCGAATGGATAATCAACACCGGCTTGATCGAGCAAACCGAAATGCTGCGCACCTTTAATTGCGGCATCGGCATGGTGCTCATCACCGCTGCTGCCGATGTGGCCGATGCGGTCACCGCACTCAACGCCGCAGGCGAATCTGCATTCGTCATCGGCACCCTGTCTCCACGTAAGGGCGACGCCGTGCAATGCTCAGGCTCGCTACGATGAAAAAGCGCGTAGCCGTATTAATTTCCGGCAACGGAACGAATCTTCAAGCCCTGATTGATGCCTGCACCGCCCCCGATTTTCCCGCCGAAATCGTGCGTGTCATTTCCAATCGTGCCGAAGCCTTTGGGTTGGTGCGCGCCGATAAAGTAGGCATTAACACATTGGTGATCGATCATCGCGGCTTTATGGATCGCGCCAGCTTCGACGCCGCCTTGCAGGCCGCGCTGGAAGAATGCGACGCCGAGCTGGTCTGCCTCGCTGGATTCATGCGCCTGCTCACGCCCGAATTCACCGCCAAGTGGGAAGGACGGATGATCAATATTCACCCCTCGCTGCTGCCCGCCTTCAAAGGATTACACACCCATGCCCGCGCTATCGAGGCGGGTGTGCGCTTCGCCGGTTGCACCATTCATTTCGTCAGCGCCGATATGGATGCCGGCCCCATCATCGCCCAGGCCGTCGTGCCCATCCTGCCCGACGACACCCCGCAAAGCCTGTCCGAGCGGGTGCTGCAACAAGAACACAGCATGTTCCCGCAAGCCCTCAAATGGCTGGCCCAAGGCGATTTGGAAATAATAAATAACACCGTACAGATTCGCGGCGAGCACAAAACCCCCGCTGCGCTCATCTACCCAAGCTGATTTATCACCCCGCTGCTCTTAACCCGTCACCCGGTCGAATGACGGGGTCTGGACTTAAGCAAGCCGGATGCCGTCATAAAGACGGCATGACAGCTATGGTGAGTCAGAGTCTATGGACTAGAGGCCAGTTGAAACTGTCACCCCGTCGCATGACGGGGTCTGGCCTAAACTAGAAACTAGCAACCAGCAACCAGCAACCAGCAACCAGCTTACCCAACAATCTCATCCGCCTTAAAGAAGAAATCAATCTCGGTCTTGGCATTGTCAAGGCTATCCGATCCATGCACCGAATTACGCTCAATGCCTTCAGCAAACACCTTACGGATCGTGCCAAGCGCAGCATTATCAGGATTCGTCGCGCCCATAATCTCACGGTTTTTAGCCACCGCATCCTCGCGCTCCAGCACTTGCACCACCACCGGGCCCGACGTCATATACGCCACCAGCTCGCCATAAAAGGGGCGCTCTTTATGCACAGCATAAAACTCACCCGCTTGTGTATCGCTGAGTTTCAAACGCTTTTGCGCTACAATACGAAAGCCGTTTTCTTCAAACATGGCATTGATGCGACCCGTCAGGTTACGCTCGGTTGCATCGGGTTTCAGGATAGACAAGGTGCGTTCAACAGCCATATTATTCTCCACAGTGAATTATTTTAGGTTTTAATTTCGCGTCCTTATACGCAGTTGCCCACAGGCTTGCAACCCTTTTCACCTTGTCGATTGAATTGTGCTCGCCCCTTGGCTAATCTGTGGCCATAAAAACAACGAAAATGAATCGGCAATGTCACCATCGGTACTGTATCTCGCATGTCTGTCCTTGCTCGTATTCCTTGCGGGCTGCGACACCACGCGCAGCCTCGGCGACCTGCGTAAGGCCGATTTAAGCGGCGACTCGTTCCATCTCACCCTCGCCAAATACTACCGCGACTTTGCTGCCAGCGAAGAAGCACAATATGATTGGTGGAGCAGCAAATATTTCGCCGATAAAGGCCTGATGGCCGCCTACGGACAAGACGTCGCCCCCGAACATCTGGAAAACTGGAGCCTCGAGCCCGCCATGCGCGCCGAACTGCGCGACGCGCATGCCCGCCTGCATGAGGTGCTCACCCCCGCGCTCAAATCCGCCAACCCACAACGTGCCGCCGCATTGCAATTTAATTTTGATTGCTGGGTCGAGCAGGCCGAAGAAGGTTGGCAAACCGCCGATATCGACAAATGCCGCCGCGAATTCTACCGCCAGCTCGATAATGGCGCACATCTGTCACTCGGTGGCGGCTTATCCTCCTCTTATTTGTTTTACTTCCCGTGGGATGCCAACCGCATTCAAGGCGATGGTGCCGAAGAGCTGAAATACATCGCCGCCAGCCTGATCGAAAGCGATAAACCCTACGAAGTCGTCATCAACGGCCATGCCGATCGTTCCGGCTCCGACAGCTATAATATGGAACTATCGCGTAAACGCGCCGAATTCATCCGCGACGAATTAGTGTCCAAGGGCGTCGCCTTCACCCGCATCAGCTATTTTGCCTTCGGCGAGTCCGACCCTAAAATCCCCACCGAAGACGGCATCCGCGAACCCCAAAACCGCCGCGTCGAAATTTTCATCGAATAAATAAAATGTTAACCTTTTAAGGGTAAAGTAAGCTTTTAAATTAAGCTTCTAATAAGGAATAACTGATGTCCAGCACCCAAAACACCGAGTCAGCGACTCCAGAGGAATATAATATCTTGGTGGATATAAAACAGTCTCATGAGATAGGGACGCGTTATGACGAAATTCACGCTGATCGGATTGATTTTACCAGCATGATTGCAAATGGTAAGGTAGACACAGAGAAATTTAAACAAGCCCTCAGCAACGATTTTGAAAAGTTAATGGTAAGCTATACCCATTATCGCGACGTAAGAGATCATGATCAGGTCGACGCTTTATATAGTCAGCTTAATGAATTAAATGCCTTAGTGGTCGACAAAACCACGGGCCAACAAATAGATTGGGACGCCTTAGCCAATAATTATGAAGAAGCCGAACGTAAATACATCGCCGTGGAAAAACTTAAAATCCAATTAGCCATCGAAGATGGTATATACCATGCCATAGATAACCCCAGCTGTCACCTGCCTATCAAAGATGAGTTTAATCCCATCACCCCCGAACTAGCCGCCAAAGTAGCGGGTTATTTGAGTGGCGAGCTTTCCTGCGGCGACGCTGGCGGAGAAGTGAAATCACAACTGCAAAACAAGACCGAGCCACGCGTAGAACCGGATAAACAAATCCCGCGTTAACTGAACTCTGCACTCTGAACTCTGGACTCTAATTCCAAATTACGCCATCATCCCCCGATGGAACTATTCTACATCCACACCCTGACCGAGCGCCAGCTGATGCTGGTGCTGGCCTTACTGGTCTCGGTAATCCTGTTTGTTCCTGCGCTCACCCATCACTTAAACAAGCCGGCCCGCTTCCTCACCCGCTTTTCCCTACTGCTCGAATCCAAGCTCAACCGCTCGCGCCGCAACGCCGCCACGCGTGTCTATCGCGGCATTGTGCTGCTGGGTTTTATGCTGGCCCTCACCATCGGCGTGGCCTTGCTATGCCAAATGGCCGTGCGCGGCTGGCCACCACTGGCCTACGCCGAAATTATACTACTGGCATGGCTCATCCCCGCCCGCCCGCTATGGAATGACACCCGCACCCTCAGCCACGCACTCAAAAAGCGCGATACCAAACAAGCCATCCTCGCCGCCAAACCTATCGCCCGCCGCCATGACCGTCAATTGGATGACCATACGCTGGCGCGGCTGGGCATCGAATATCTGGCCGAAAATTTCGCCGATAAAATCGTCAGTCCGGTTTGTTGGTATCTGCTGCTGGGCCTGCCCGGCATCATGGCGCTACGCATGATCAACATGCTCGACGGGCTGATCGGCCACCGCTCCAAACGCTATATCGCTTTCGGCTGGGCCACCGCCAAACTCGACGATCTGCTGCAATGGCTGCCCGCCCGCCTCAGCGCCTTCTATCTCTGCCTCGCCGCTTTTTTCGTACCTCGCAGCAAGCCGCTGGCGGGCTTGCGCACCGCATTGGCGCAGGCGCACAAAACCGCCTCGCCCAATAGCGGCTGGCCCATTGCCACCACCGCTGGCGCGCTGCATGTCACCCTCGGCGGCCCGCGCGAGGTTGGCGAAGGCGTGGTGCCCGATGCATGGATCGGCAAAGGCACGGTCAAAGCCTCCCCGCGTGATTTATCGCGCGCGCAATGGCTGTATGTGGTGTCGGTTTTACTGCTGGGTTTATCGCTGGCAGTGGCAGCTTTGTTGCGGCTCTAATTATTTTGAGTTTTTACGCATATCACCTTTGCAGCCACGCTGCGAATCGCTTATATAGAGTGCATGGTTATCAAACGCTTGAAAAAAAAGAATCGCGCCGCTTCCGATGTGCTGGAAGATGCTATCAACAACAATCAAAATGATCGGGTGAGCGTCGACGAGCTGATGCACGCCCTGCATGAGCGGGGATTCGGCCTGCTATTGATTATCTTCGTATTGCCCAATTGCGTACCCATTCCGGCCCCCGGCCTCACCAGCCTCACCGCTATCCCGATTATGTTTTTGGCCTATCAGCTCATCGTTGGCCGTGACGCGCCATGGCTGCCCAGCTGGATTGCCAATAAAACCATCCGCCGCACCACACTGGCGATGATGATCGCCAAAGCCGCCCCGCGCATGAAAAAGGTCGAAAAATTATTACGCGCCCGCCTGTCTTTTGCCTCAAGCAATACCGGTGAACGCGTGGTCGGCGTGTTTTGTATGCTCTTTGCCATTTCCATCGCCCTGCCCCTGCCCTGGACCAATTTCATCCCCGGCATCGGCATATTGGTGATGTCACTCGGCCTGCTCAGCCGCGACGGCGTCACCATATTAATTGGTATTGCAATCGGCAGCGTCGGTGTAGCCCTCACCGGTGCCATCATCATTTTGGGCCCGCACATGGCCATGAAGTTATTTGGATTGGCCTAACCAATCGCCGGAGCCGAACCACCGCCGGAAGGCACAAAAGCTGGCGCACCTGAATCACTCAATGCCACTTTACTGCCCAAATCCTTCACCGCATCTGCCGCTGCAAGCTGTGCTTTATCGGGGGAATCAACAGCGCTTTGTTTTTGGGGCTTAGGAATAGCCATTTTTAGAAAATCAATCGCTTGCTTAATGCCAGCGACCTGTTCTTTTGATTTATCTGATAAAGTCGCATATGCATCTAATTTAAGACTGTCTGCAAAAACATGAAAGCCTTCAGGATTAGCTTGTAATATCGGCAATAGTTGAGTTGCTGTCGCAAGCAAAGAACCCAGTGAAGAGTCTTTGCTGTCTGCTCTACTTGCTAAAACGTTACTCAGCTTTTCACGATTCTGAGGTGTCAGCTTTTCCGCAAAACTAACCAAAGCACCCAAATTGTGTAAACTTGCTTCCGCCAGCGCTCTTGTTTGCGGATCACGGATTGCACTCACATCCAACTTAGCCAAAGGAGCCAACTTATCAATATGCTGCCCGGCCAACGCCGCCACGGCACCCATATCCACTTTTCCGCCGCCACTGGGCATCACCATATCCACCACTGCATTGGAAACCTGTGGCCCTACCGACAAGGTCAAATCACGGAATATACGTAAATTACCCGTATTCGCAAACACCGCTTTCGCATCTGCCATCATCTGGGTCACTTCAGCCGCATTTTTACCCGTTGCCTCGGTCAGCGTTTTCATCTGCTCAGGCGTCAGCGCAGGCAGGCTCATCTTTTGCAGTGCCGCCGCGAATTCCGGCAATATCTTCTCATTCTTCAGCAAGGGCGAATTGAATACATCATTCACAGCTTCTTTAATCTGCGCGGCATTGCCCGACGAAAACGCGGTACCAACCTTGCTCACTAACGCTTCAAATTCTTTCATATCTGCCTCCGATAAATTCATGTTTTTGATGGATTGCGTGAGCACCTGCATATTGCTCGCACCGGCAATCTCCGACGGCTGGTTTAACCATACCAGCATATCCTTAACATTCTCATAACCCGCCGCCGCCAAAATTGCTGATTGGCTCGCTTCCGGTAATACACTCATCAATTTGGCAAGCTCAGGGCTGCCTTGCAGCATGGCCAGCATGCTTTTCGATTTCAGCGCCCCCACCCCTTCACGGATCAGCGCTTCCAGATCAATACCCTTGGTGCCATCATTGACCACCAGCAACAGCGCCTCGGTCTGATTCGCCAGCTCACGCGCCAGCTTGGGCGATATATTCTGCTTAACCAGCGATTCATAAAACAAAGTTTGCTTCACTGGCAGCGATAAATTACTGCGCGCCAGTTTGTTCAACACACCTTCCTTCTGAATCACTGACAATCCATCGCTTTGCAGTTTCTCTAAATCAACGCCTGCCTCTTTCAGCGCCTTGAGCAACTGCGGTCCTTCCGTTGCCAGTATCGCTGCCGATTCTTCCGACAAGCCCGCACCGAACGTTTCATTTTGCAGCAATTCCTTAAATTTCGCAGGGTCCGCTGCGGTAGCGGTTAAAAATTCTTCCACCGGCTTTTCAAATATCGGATCCATGTTAAAAGCTTCAGCAATTTTATTGATCAAGCCTTTAACCATCACGCCAAAGCCATCACCAAATAAACCACCAAGACCAAGCCCGCCTACAATAGCGGCACCCAACATACCCCAAAAACCATAGGTGAGCAGATCACCAAAGCTGAAACCACCCGAGCCACCAGGCGCATTCTCCTGCGCCTTTTTACGGCGGTCAGCATTAATCGCGGCTACCTGATCGGGGGTATAGCCACCTGCTGCAATTTCTTCTGATGTTAACTCAGCTGCCATTAAAGGGCCTGTATCCTACAAATTATCACTTACTAGCAGTATAGCATTTCTGCTTTTGCATTATGTGACGATTGTATGAAGATTGCGCCCTTACGACCGCTTTTTCCTCAGCAATTTCAGCTGGGTTATCACCCCTTTGCGCGGCGGCGGCGACAGCGTAAAATGATAGCGCTTGCCGCTAATCTGCTCATACGCCGCAATGCACGACGGAATCACCACCTGATAATACGCCTTATACAAATTCGGCCATGCCAGCTGTGTGTGATGATGTCCCCATTTCACCGCCTGTTGCGGCACCCGCGCTAGCGCCTCAATCACCGCAATGGCTTCCTCCTCCACCGGATCGGGGCGCTTATACACCTCCGCATCCGGCGCCAGATTAAACGCCATATCACGCACAAATTCGCTCAGCTGCGTAGCAAACCCTTGGCTATCCTCGCTCACCAAATCCGTCGGAAAATGCGTCACCATCGCCGCCCCCGCCTTGGCCGCGCGTTGCTTCAGCTGCCGCACCGCCAGCCTCACTTGCAACGCATGCCACAGCAGCACCGGCGAGCCGGGCCGGTGCTTGCGCGCAAAAGCCTGTGCCCGCTCCTTCTTCACCACCGCCCCCACCTGCAACTGACTCAACTGCGCATATAACACACGCATCTGTTCCATGTCGCGCTTGCGTGCTTGCTGCATCATCACCCGCGCGCGCAACGGGGCCAGCGACGCGCTATGCCGCCCCACCTGCCTACCTTGCGCATCGCGCACAATATCAGCAAAATGCCCCAACTCCTGCGCCGCAATCACCATCAGCCGCGACAAGGCGCCAAACCCGTCGGTGGTATAGGTCTTATGTTTATCCTCGGTAATAAACGGGTCCCCCCCGCACGAGACATACACCGCGGTGCCATCGCCGCTGATGCTTTGCAGCCCGCTGCTTTGGCCAATGCATTCCCAAAAATGCACCCCCATCAAATCCGCCACATTATGCGAGTATGACACAAAAATATCGACACCCTCCAGCATCGCCAGCATCAGCACCACCGGATGCGTCGATTGCACCAGCAGCCGCGCAATCTGCAATTCCCGCTCATGCGAAATCTCACCGCCGCGCTTCAAATCCTGCTGCAGCCGCAACAGCACATCCTCCACCCCCTGCGCCCCTGCTGATCCTGGCAAGGTATCAGCAATCACCCGCCGCACCCCGTCCATAAATGCCGGTGTACTCAGCTCGCGCTTGCTGAAACTTTTATCGAAAGACGAACCGGAATAAATCACATAATTACGCGCATGATCGGCATTGATGCGCAAACGGCCCGACGCAATCAGCTGCCGCGCCAGCGCTTCCAGCTCAGGGGCCAGCGCATGCACATCCTGAGCAGGGCGCCGACGCAGAATATGATAAGCATTACTCATGCCCGCAGTGTGGCACTCACACAGCAGAAGGCAAGCGATTATGCGCTGAGGTTGGCGTGTGTTTTCGTGTGCTGCGTTGTGCCATGTTTGGCGGCGCTGGCTGCATCCACCTGCGTGTGTGGCTCAGGGTCATTAGCGGGCACCGGCACCGGCACTTTACCCGTCATGCGCACTGCTTTTACCACGTCCGCTTCCCGCTCGTCGTCATTGGCCGCAACCGGCACTGACACCTGTTCAGCCTTTGCGACGTCCGCTTTCGGCTCATCCACCACCACCGGTGCCGCAGACAGGCTGTTGCGTCCGGTACGCGGCGGGTTCAAATCCACCGGGTAACGCTTGAGTATTTCCGACAACTGCATGCCGCTTTGCTGCTCTTTGCGCACCTGCCGCACCACATCCATGCCATATTTATCCGCCATCTGCACATAGGCCATGCTCCAGTCAGGCTGATAAGGGTTGATCATGTCATGCCCCATCAGATAAATAAATTTCGGCACCGTAAAATTCGCCAGATTCACCGGCAATCCGGTCTCCTCATCCAGCCGCACCGTATGTTTATAGCTATAGGTATCATTCATCAGATCGGCGATACGCTGATAGATTTTCTCGCTCTGCGCCCACACATGCCCCTCGCCGATATCGGAGCTGAGCACGCTTTTAAATGCCACTTCCGGCTTAAATTTCGTCGCATAACGCTGATACAGATTGATAATATCGGCGGTGCGGATCGGGTCGCTAATCCCGAATTTCGGATTCAGCTTGTCATTCACAAAATCGCTGAGCATTTCCAGATTGGTGGGTTGCCGTCCCCACACATCAAACACCCACATCGCGCCCCACAGGCCAATCGCCGCCTCGCCAAATTGCCAGCTACGAAAGCCCGGCACATTACGCAAAAACGGCAGCACACTAATGCCCAGCCGCTGCGCAAATTTATTGCGGTAATTATGCACCGTCGATTGAATAATGGTGTTGTCACTGTTGAAAATATCTTCCATCGTCACGCGGCTGGCAGGCTTGCCCATCTCATAGCCCACCGCCTCGGTGTATAAATTCTGAATATCATTGCGCACGCGTTTGCGAATGGCAAATGTCATCGCCAGACTACCCATCCCCAGCGAATGATCATAGAGCGATTCAAATAATGGCTCAGCCATCGCCCCGCGAATGCGCCCCTTAGACTCTTCCGTCAGCGTCAGCAGATCGGTGGCTTTATCACGATCGGCAATCGCATATTGCAGCATATTATGCGCCACGCCTTTGGCATCCCATGGCCGCAAAATCTGATGAAACTCTTTCAGCAGCGCCTGCGCCTTGGGCGAATCATGCAGCTGATGCGCAATCTCATACGCATCATCGGGAATTTTGCCCATAAACAAATCATGCGCATCCACCTGCGACAATTTGCTTTGCAGCTTTTGATATAGCGGCTCGGCAAAAATCGGATTGCGCCACGGGTCTACCAGAATTTTCTGCATAGCCTCGGGCAGCGACGAATCGGTAAGGGTTTTAAACAACCCACGCAGCAAATAACGCGCCGGCAGTAATGCCAGCCCCAGCCGCACTTCCACCGGTGTGCGCTGCGGAATCTCAGAAATCACGGCATGCTGAGGCCGGTGGCCCTGCGCCCCATCCTGCTGATCCATCTCTCCATCAAACGGCATAATTCAAACCCATCATGCAAGCGCCCATGCGCCCACAGTCTTTATTTTCCCAGCCACCCCAGTATACCCCAATTCCCCCACAAATCCGCCTGATTTTTATGAAGCTTTTGTGACACTCGCGCTAGGATGCAGGAACGAAACGAAGACGGGAAGGCGGGAATTAAAAGAATAGCGTCATCCTGCGGCTTGCAAAGCAAGAGCGCAGGATCTCAGGAGGCGGCGTGAAGCGGGAATGACACTAAATAACTTAGCCCCCCTTAAAACCGTATACTGGCCTCGACGCCAGTATCCCTACTAGCCACCAAGCCCCTAGCCACTAACCACCCCTTTTATGAACCTTTCATGACATTCACAATTTCCCCAGCAAATCGCTAAAACTTTAACTATTTATTTACCCTTTCATGTTCAAATAGCATTGTGGATAGTTGGCGTAAACCACCGAAACACAAAATAGAATCATAACAATAAACACGAAGCGAAAAGCGAGAAAAACAAGAGAAAACCTCCCTAAAACCTGTAACAAAACAGGGACGGGGCAAGCAAAAAGACAAAAAACGAAAAACGTCAGTTCGGTGAGAGTGGTTCATTGCACAGGGAGGTGCAAATGAGTCATGGCAAACAGACAGAGCCCCCCAAGGGCTTTGAGAACGCGTTAGCACAGTGGACCAACTGGGCCGGTGAGCATTTTCCCGTTGAACCTGCGCCTGCTCTATCCTCTGACTCAGAAGCACGACTCGCAAGCATTACCGAAATATTGGGTGAAGACCGCACCAGCGAAGCCTTGATGCAAGCCATGCGTGACGAAACCCTCACCACTTTGGATGCCCAGATAAATGAGCTCGAACGCTTAATGGCCGAAATCATTGATGAAGCGCTACGCGAGGAATCCGCCGACGCCGCCAATAATGCCGCCACGGGGCTGGAGGGCTCGCTCAGCGCATTGCGCAGTGTGCGCGATCTGGCAGCACAAGCCCGCACCCCGAGTGAGATCAAAATGGCAGTAGCCAGTGCCAAAAGCGTGATTGAGATGAGCATGGCCAACGCTACTGCAGTCAAACAGGAAGCCGGTTTCCAGCTCGGTGCCACCGCCACGGAAATATTTCAGGCGAAAATGGAAGCCTATGACGCGCAATGGGCTGCGCTGGAGCAACGCGCCGCAGCGAATAACGCCGCCATCGATCAACTGGCTGGCAAATACGGCATCGACCTTTCACCCTTCCGCAACGAGCGTGCGGCACTGGAAGAAAAGCTCAATCAAACCGAAGACCGCGTCGACCGCGCCCTCATCCGCACCGACATGGCGCAAAACGATGTCGACGCCGCCGAAGCCACCGTCGAGGAATTACGCAAGCGCGGTGCCTCTGAGCGTGACATCGAAGATGCCGAACGCCGCCTTGCCGAAGCCCGCCGAGTACTGGCCGAAACGCAGGCGCTGGCAAAAAAGGAAGTCGAAGAGAAACAGCAACAGCTACAAGCCGAACAAAAGCAAATAGAAGAAGCAAAGAAAAAAACCGAAGAAGAAGGCAAAGCCGAAATCGCTGCCGCTCAGCTGAAAATCATCGATGCTGAACGCAATCGCGAGAAAGTACGCAATGACCCCAACTCAACCCCCGAAGAAAAGGCGGAGGCAGAAAAGAAGGTTGAAGAAGCCAAAAAAGAATCCGCCAAAAAAGAAGAAGGTTTAGTGCAAAAGCAGGAGCAGCTTAAAAGGCAAAAGCAAGAAAATGACAAAAGTCAGGCAAACAATGAACGAAAAGCTCAATCATTAAATCCCAGAGCTGAAGCAGCCATAAAATCTTTGGAAGAAAAGCCTGCAGCAGACGTAGATTCAGCTGAAAAACAAACGCGGATAATGAATTCTTATAGCAATGCAATTAGCGATACTAAGGAAAGTGCTAAAGCGAAAGAGCTTTCAGTTTTAACAGTTAATGAAAGCCCAAAGACACAGGATATCATTGTACCCTTAATGGATATATCTATTGCAAAGCTTTCAACATCAGCGTCTACTCAATCCAATGATAAGGTAGCAGTAACGGGTGGTGAGGAAGCAAACGTAGACGAAAACAAAAGCCCTAATATTCCACAAAAAATAGCTTCGGCCGATACCAATATTGGAAGAGCCTAGTTATTGCGGATTGAGTACAATCACAGTGCTTGCCTTTGGTGGTATACCACCAGCGCTATCGGGAGACAAACGACCCGTGTCTGCAGCCGATGCATTACTTGCCCCATCCAATCGACGCTGCAGCCTACCTGCTACAGCGCAAGTCCCCACACTGGTTTTACCAGCCCCCAAGCTGGGTATTGCGTTATTAAAGCAAGCATTACCTATCTCACGAGCGATAACTTCTTGCTTATCCTGAGGCTGTGAAGCAAATAACTGCATCACATCATGGTAAAAGCGATTTGTTGCATCGGGTTTGCTCGGTGGAGTCGCGTTTTTTTGCGTCAGGTTTTCATGCTCCTGCACATACCCGGCATCATAGGCACTAGCCGGACCCGCCGCTACGGGTATAGTATATTTCTTTCCATCAGTTCCAACTACTTCCACATTAAAAGCGCCTTCATTATCACGGCCACGTGTAGCGCGTTGATAAATCGCTTCTTGCACCGCTTCTTTGGTAATAGGGAACGCTTTTTTTAATTCTAGAAGATACAGATCATAAAAACTATAGGGGTCGTTTGGTACATCTAACTTCATAATAGCTCGGCATAACATACCCGTATCATTAGGAGTTACAGGGGCAGCACCAGCTATAGAATTAATGCCCTTTTTTAAATCATGTCCCATTAAACCAACCGAGCATTTGAAGCGAATAAAATCAAGAGTTTTATCTTCTTTTGCTATTTTGATAAGGCCATCAATCACATCTTGATGAGGACTCTTGGCTACCGTTTCTCCCATAACACTCTCCCATGTTTTTGTGTGCGAAGGTCAGAATGTTCTAACAAACTATTCTATTGAGAAGTATGAAGCTTTTGTGAAGATATTTGGAAGCTAACTATTTCTTAACCATTTTAGCGCTATGCTCCCGCCACCCAAATCCGCACTCAGCGCACCCCTCGCGTCCTTCAGCACCCTCCCCCAAAAACCTGTAACCCAACCGAAACAGCGCAAGCAAAAAAAACATCTGTCTGCTAAAAAAATGCATTGCATAGGTACAGCGCGGATGCGTCTCAGTTTTTTGCTCTTCCACTATTTAGCTTAATTTGCTTACCCAACTCCATACCCGCTCCATAACAAACCTGAGTATCGCTTTTATAACCAGGCCGATAGCAGTCACGCGTAATTTCAGCCATAATCTCTGGCGTCACAGATGAGTCAGGAACAAGTTTCTCTCCTTGCATCTTGGGATTAATCAGCACATCGCGTACACCGGCATGAAACGCTAACTCATTCGACAACTTTCCATTTTGGCCGTTAAATGGATAATTAGGCCTGTTATTATAAGCATGCTCGGCAATCACATCGTGCAGTGATTTAGCTTGATTAGCTTTCCCACCTAATCTCTCAGCTATTCTTTCATATAATGCGATCAGTTGTGGATCACGTTGTTGACTTACTTTAATAACGCGATTGCAGATATACATCTGCAGTAGGAAAATTGGCATTTGGCTGCCGCTGTCTATCCTTATCTAGTTGTGCAGGGGCATTACCAAAAGCGCAGTTAAACTGGTCAATCAGAAGTGTGAAATCGGACGATGTTTCAACACTGATCTCCCACGATTCCCTACCGGTGCGCGGTGCAGCTCTACCACTTGCCTGCGCTAACTGAACGGGTCGCCCTGCTTCCCTTGCCGCTTCTGCTATATCCGTCGGAATATGTTTTGCCGTTGCGTCTCCCATAACACTCTCCCATGTTTTTGTGTGCGAAGGTGAGAAATTTCTAACAAACTATTCTATTGAGAAGTATGAAGCTTTTGTGAAGATATTTGGAAGCTAACTAATTCTTAACTATTTTAGCGCTATGCTTCCAGCTCCCAAATCCGCGCTCAGCGCACCCTTCCCGCCTCTCATACCCCTCCCCCAAAACCTGTAACCCATCCGAAACACGCAAGCAAAAAAACGAAAAACGTCAGTTCGGTGAGAGTGGTTCATTGCGCAAGCGTGGTGCAAATGAGTCATGGCAAACAGACAGAGCCCCCCAAGGGCTTTGAGAACGCGTTAGCACAGTGGACCAACTGGGCCGGTGAGCATTTTCCCGCCGAGTCCAACCCTAACCCCAAGCCCAAATCGGGCAGATCGATTCAATTCGAGGCTTCCCGAATAGCTGTGCTCCATACCGCTGAAGAAATCGATGAAGCGGGACAATGGGATCAGCTTAATAGATTGCGATGAATACGTCCGATTCTGACGCACGCATAGCCTATACTCACTTCATCACCCAAAGGAGAGAGCATGATTGATCTGACCACCCCGACGCTGATTGCCCGCTACAGCACCCATATTCTGCGCGCCGCCCCCAAACAAAGCCGCATTGCACGCTGCCTTATCGACTGGCTGCAAAGTGATGGCGACAGTATACTCCCCGAACCCAATCGTGCAGATCTCAATGCACAGACCGATAGCGACGAACAGCGCAGCCGGATTATCCAATTGCTCGCGCCTATGCTGCAGCATACAGCACGACAATCATTACCACCGGTGCAAACCAATGTGAACAGACTGACCAGCCTGCTCAAACTAAACGAAACCGAAGCCGCCATTCTGACGATGGGTGCGGCGCTCCGCTTCAATCCGGTGATGGGTGGTTTTCTGATGGCCTTCCACCGTTGCAACACCACGGATGCATTGGCATTGATGCTGCGATGCAAGCGCACCGATATCATGATGAGCCTGCAACAAAGTGCCGTTTTGAAAAACACAGGCATCCTGCATGAAGACCGCTTAATAGGCGCATCCGACCTTGACGACATCATCCAGCTATCCTCACGTATTTATAGCTGGCTTGCCTCACAGCCCGGCAAAGGCAAATCCTCCTATGCCGGACTGCTCGGTGAAGCACAGCGCAGCAGCTTATCATGGTCCGATTTTGAACATCTGAGCGAAGCGCGTGATTTTCTCGAACGAATGCTCAGTGGCGCGCTGCGCACCCAAGCCAAAGGCATTAACATTCTGCTTTACGGCCCGCCCGGCACGGGCAAGACCGAATTGTGCAAAGCCCTTGCTGCGCGGTTACGCACCCCCCTATACAGCATCGCCGAAACCGATGAGGCCGGAGACGAGGCAACGCGCATCGAGCGCATGCGCGCCCTGCGACTGGCTAACAAACTGCTCCTCAATGCCAAACCCGCGCTCTTGCTGTTTGACGAAATGGAGGATTTACTCGATGCCGGTTATGGCCGCATGGTAATGGGTGGCTCCAAAGTATTCCTGAATCGCATGCTGGAAAATAACCCACTCCCGACATTTTGGACGACCAACGCTATCGGGCATTTCGATCCGGCATTATTGCGCCGTATGACCATTGCCATTGAAATGAAAGCACCGCCTGAGCAGAATCGTCGGCGCATCTGGCAACGTCTGGCGCAGACGCAGAAGCTTTCGCTCTCAACCCAGGACATCGACCGGCTCGCACGCGATTTCAATGAAGCGCCCGCCATTGCCGAACACGCGATCAAAGCCGCCCAACTGGCCGATGGCGGCATCGAGCAGGTGCGTTTTGCCCTGGCCAATGCCCATAAGCTAATGGAAGGAAAAAGCAAACTCCCCACCCATGATTCGGTGGCATTCAACCCTGCATTTGCCCATGCCGATACCAACCTCGATCATCTCACAACCCAGCTCATTCGTCCCGATGCGGGACAACATTTCTCTCTGTGTCTTTATGGCCCTCCCGGCACGGGTAAAACGGCCTACACACGCTACCTTGCACAGCAAATGGGGCTGGAGCTGAAACAATTACGTGCGTCAGACCTGCTGTCTAAATGGGTCGGAGATACTGAGAAACGCATTGCCGCCGCATTCCGTGAAGCAATAGAAGAAAACGCTTTTCTTGTGTTTGATGAAGCCGACAGCCTATTGCAGGATCGCCAGAATGCGCAGCGCTCATGGGAAGTCACACAGGTAAATGAAATGCTGACATGGATGGAATCGCACCCGCTGCCTTTTGCCTGCACCACCAATCTGATGCAGCATCTGGATACCGCATCCCTGCGTCGCTTCACATTCAAAATCGGGTTTCACTATCTCACAGCAGAGCAGGCTGCCGCGTGCTTTCGACATTATTTTGGCAAAAAGCCACCGGCAGCCATCGCGCAGCTAACATGCCTGACACCTGCCGATTTTGCCGTCGTCAAACGCAAAGCGATCATTTTAGGTTTACAAAAGGATGTAACAGAGCTCTTATCCATGCTACTAAAGGAGCAGCGTGATCGGCACGGCATTAAACAACCACTCGGATTCCGTATGGCATCGTAAAGAGAGTAAAAAATGAAACAAAATGTGGAACAATTCTTTGCCGAGCTAAGCGGTATGCTACCCTATGTTGAACGCGCCCAACGCGATATTGACCGCGCCACCGCAAGGCGGTTAAATCTGTTTTCGCTGTATCTAGCCCGCAACGAAATGGCACTCTCCACCATCCTGCGTGATCTGCTCGACCCACTCGGCCCACATGGGCAGGGTGATCTGCTCCTCCGGCTTTTTATTGAGACCATCGGCTTTGACACTTTCCCGGTCGATGAGAAAGTCAAAGTGACATGCGAAGTACAAGCCAACGGTAGGCAGCGCATAGATTTATTGCTCACAAGCCGGAATCGATTCCGGCTGGCAATCGAGAATAAACCATGGGCATTGGAGCAAACAAACCAACTCGAAGATTATTCCAATCATTTAAGGGAACAATGCGGCGCTACAGAGCGATACAAGCTGGTCTTCCTGACAGGCCAGACCCTTACACCCACCAGCATTGATACCGAAACATGGGCGGAGATTGGGATCACACTACCTTATCACAGCACCGAGGGCAGTCCCAGTCTGAAAGGCTGGCTCACACGCTGCATACAGGAAACCCGCGCCGAAAAACTGCGCTGCTTCCTCTGTGATTTTGAAGAATATGTCGCGCAGAATTTTCCTGTGCTGCAATGGCAATTACCAGAGGAGGAAATCGAATGACCAAAGTCTTACAAGAATTGGTTGTCAACAATGCATTTAAAAACACCGATAATTACAAAATTGCACTGGCTATTATCACGCAGGGCAACGCTATTAAGAGCAAATATCTGGGGGAGTTTCTCTGCGCATTGACAGAGCAACTGGAGTCAAAATGCAGAGATATGAACCGCGGAAGCAAAGAAGAGCTTAGATACTGGGTAGTTAGCGACTGGTGCAACAAGACACAATGGAAGGACTCGCCCCTGCAGATCCATTCTTCTATCCGCCTACGCCGAAAAACATGGCCCAAATTATCTGGCATTGCCTTATGTCATGAAGCTAGGATTGAATTCGGGTTCCGCGCACCAAAGGATAAGAAAGCGACAAAAAATGAAAATTACTGGCATCCAGAAGATGACGTTGCATATCTTGCAGACAAGGATATACGGAGTCTAATATTTTCAAAACTCCAAAGCCCGATTCCTATGGCAGAACAAAGTAACTGGTGGCCAACCTACACTTACTTGGACACGCTGCTTCGCGCAGAGGGCTTTGATGGCTTGCCATCGTCCTTTACAAGTGACGAGGCATTGCTCTACTTCTATGAGTCATATAAAAAAGATAAGCATGCCTCATTGATAAATGCCATCATACCGCTATTCACCAGCTGTGCCGAAGCAGTGGATGAGGTGCTGAGTGAACATGGATATTAAATCGTGACCACCGGCCCACGTCATGAGAAAGCGGAGATGTTACTCACCCTCGCTCTGAGAATGCAGGCCACCCGCTCAGGCCTGTCACTGGCCGATATACAGGAAGCGCTCAGCATCTCACGCCGCACCGCCGAGCGGCTGCGCGATGCGCTGTGGCGCGTCTTTCCGCAGATGGAGGAAGTGCCGGATGAGGAGCGCACCAAACGCTGGCGTCTGCCAACCGGCACGCTGTCACGCTTGCTGGATTGCTCGAGCGACCAATTGATCGCCCTGCAAACCGCCAGCGCCCTGCTATCCAAAGAAGGGCTACAAGAACAGGCAGGCAAGCTCGAACAATTGCGGCTGTCGCTACTCGGAGCGATGCGCCCCGACCTGCTGCGCCGCATGGAACCCGACCTAGAGGCACTCACGCTAGCCGAAGGACTGGCATTGCAGCCCGGCCCCCGACGACGACTAAATAACGACATACTGGCAGCGCTACGGCACGCCATCCTCGGCATGCAGGAGATATGCATCGAATACACCGCACGCAGCAGCGGCAAAGACAGCAAACAAACCATCCACCCCTATGGCTTCCTCTATGGTCGCAAAGCCTACCTGGTGGCCTACAGCCCTGCCATGCAGGATTGGCGTCTGTGGTTACTTTCCAATATTCGCTCCGCCAAAAAAACCGGCAACGCCTATCAACGCGATGCCGCTTTCTCCTTACAGGATTATGCCGCACGTTCTTTCGGAGTGTATCAGGAAGAGCCGCAATCCGTGGTGCTTCGTTTTAATGCCGAAGCGGCAAGCGATGTACTGAACTTTCACTTCCACCCCACGCAACAAATCGAGCAACAAAATAATGGCGATATCATCGTCCGCTTCACCGCAGGTGGCCTCAGCGAATTATGCTGGCACTTATTCACCTGGGGCGACAGCGTCACCATTTTAGAACCGGATAGCCTACTGCAAACCATGCGTGAGCTATGCCATAGCAGCTTACGTAACAGCTGAGATTCAACAAGATTAAAGGACTCGAAATGTCAATAGAACCAGACTACATTATCAAACGCGATCAATTAGTGTACAAGCTCGCCCATGACTGGCTTGCCGCACAGCTACAAAATACACTGCCACCACGGAAACAGTGCGCAGATACGCCAGACGCAGCAATAAACATCATCAGACTGCATCTAAAACCCGGAGTAAGCAGACCAATCCCAAAATGCCTTCATGAGCTATATAAGCAAATACTCGTTTCAGCACAAAATGCTGAGAGACGGCCTAATGTCATTGGTGGAACACAACAGACACGTTTAGAAAAGATCGGCGAGCATATATTAGAAAATTTCGATCCGTATAAAGTATTAAAGCAGTACACCTCATCGTCAGCTGTTCTTCAGACAATTAATACAAAATTAAAGCTGCTGGATATTAAGGCACCAATCAATATCATAGAAACGGGCAGAAAAGAGGGGATATGGTCAAGATATTGTAAAACCATTATCTCTGCTGCCAAATTCGTTACAAAATTTAAGAATATTTAAGATTTCAATTCGTGGGCGAGTGAGTTGTATAAGCATGAAGAAGCACGTATTGCATTACCAATGCTTTTATCTTTGAAAATCGACGGATTTGGTTTTCCCTTGGCGTGCGATTTCTTAAAAGAAATTGGATATGATGGCTTCCCTAAACCCGATACGCATATAATCAAAATATGTTACAGATTAGGATTATTTGAAGCAGGGGAAAGCATAAATAACTATACCGCATTTCTCGCTATTATACGCCTCGCAAAAAACAATACAGACGTTACTCCCTATGCTGCAGATAAGCTCCTTTGGTTGATTGCGACTGGCACGTTCTCTACACTTCCTGATGCGGGTAACGGTCAGTCATGCCAGCAATGAAATCACTGATTACTTCCTTCAATCCGGCAATGTAGTTATGAAAGGCTTCTTCATTTGCTTTGGATTCTGCTATGGTCTTAGACTTCATCAAAATCACTGGTTTAATATGCAATCCGTGGGCTTCTGCAACCTTACGGCGATACTGACTCAGAATCACAGCTTGGAACATGCGCTCTAACGGGGGAAGGTCTGCTTGCCGCACTTCCACATCTTTGGAATATCCATCTTCTCGAAACTGACGCAACGAATAATCATAGAGAATCTTGTCATGATATTTGGCTTTGATTGCCGAATGTTCTAATTCAATGGTGGCCGTAAATTCCAACAAAAGATTATTCATGTCAGACTGGAATATCTTGCTGACTGTAGATTCCCAGCTATTGACCTCTGCTTGCTCTTCTTTACCCAAAGACTTCTTGGTTAGCGTGTTGATGTGATGAGCTTCATCTGAAATCAGCACAATCTTACGGTTTTCAAAGTCTTCCAGCGTAACTGCGTTTTCCTTGGGATTCTGAAGGCGGGTATGCAGCCCCTGAATGGTAGAAAAATGGATATTGATGTCTGTATCCACCGCTTCATCAAAATTGGCAACTTCGCGAATGTTCACTCGCTTATCATTAATCGTTACATCTGGTGCAAAGAGATACTTGCTTGAAACTGGGTTCAGAAAGTTCTCTTTAGTTTTATCAATGATATTGCTGGAATTGACGAAAAACAGAAAATTTCGGTAGCCTTGAGCATAAAGATGAAGAATCAGACTGGCCATAAGCACTGTTTTTCCGCTACCAGTGGCCATGTGGAATAGCAAATGGGAGGGACGCTGACGCTGTTCTTCTTCCATGTAAAAGAAGAAGCGCTGCAATACTCTATCTTGATAAGGACGGAGAGTAATAGCGCTAGCAATGTTGTCAGCAATATACGCGGGGATGTCCCTTTTAAGCATCCCACGGCGTTCTAGCGCATCATAATCCTGTTTTAGGCTAATCGATTCAGACATAGCCTACTTCCCATAGAATTTTTTGTTTAGCTGCTTGTCTTCATCGGAAACAGCATATTCCTTGTCATCAATTTCGCGGATGTTCACATAAAGATGATTCATCTCTAAACATGCCAACAATGCTTTTTTCTGGTCATCCAATTCCAGTGCGGTGAAGTCATCCGTTTCATACGCCTTCATATCCACATCATAACGAAGGAATGAAGACCCTTTTATGTCATTGTAGATAGATTGCAAATCTTTGGAGGTTTTGGCATGGCGGATGCGCTGGACAACGCCCTCATTCCATTCCATCAACTCGCAATAGACAAAGCTTCCACCGCCTTGTTGCCAGCGCCGGAAGGGTCATACACAGCATTCTTACATTGGATGTTGGTCAGCTTCATTTGTTGGTTCTTTCCTCTGTTGGTGCTCAGGAACCAACAAAAAGAACCAACAAATCGCTCGGATGTGGTTGGACATTCCTGTGGCCTAACGGACAAGCTTTGCCACATTTTCGTTGTATTTTCAAGGATTTTTGGATTGTTTTGGACGCTATCGGAGCGTGTGCTTGGTGACCCTACGGGACACGCCGAAATGGATTATGATCATGATTTATAACCAAATAATCTTGGCGGCTATTTCCATACACCAACAAAAAGACCAACAAATCCTTCTCTTAGAGAGCATTACTTAATAACAAGTTTCTCAAATAGGCTTAAAGATGCTCTCTGGGCTTGCTGATTTTAGCCTGCCATAAAATTCCAATGCATAGCGATCGGTCATTCCTGCTATAAAATCACAAATGACCCTAGCCCTGTCCTCTTCGCGCTCCATATCACGATAAAGCTGTTGAAAGTCATCCGGCATAAATAAATATCCATCAGCTTGATCATAAAGTGCCTCAAAAATTTCCCTAACAATTTGCTTTCCACGATGCTCAACAATTTTTAGTCGGGGAGACATAATCATCGAAACAAATGTAAGATTTTTTAGCACCTCTATTTCTAGCAACATCTCATTATTGAATTTCACTTCACTCAAACAAGGGTGCTGAGGATTATAAATAAATTCCACTCCATCTAAAGCCTGCTTAATTCTTTCAGAAGTAAACGCAGAACGATAGTAACCACATTCTTTAATACGCGTAGATGCTGTGTATATAACGCTTGCATCAAACATGGGCTCTACAGAATCGATATTTCCTAAAAAGCTAAATACCCGATCTAATACCTTCAATACATCCGAGTTATTTATTTTTAGCTTTGTGCGCCTTTTGATAGTGCTCACCACTCTATCGAGTAAAAGGTTATTACTTGCACTAGAGTACAGTCCCAACGGCGACAAAAAACCTGCCTTAAAAGAATCTTCTAAGTCATATGTTGAGTACGCAATATCATCTGCCAAATCCATAATTTGACATTCAAGGGTTTTAAAACCCTGATCATCCGACAAAGAAGGTGCAACATGACTCTTAATTTTTGATACGATCTCTTCTTCAGAGATGTAATATCCTTTTGTAGGTTTTGATCTTTTATTCCTTATCAAAGGAATCTTTTTATCGTATTTAAGCGCGGAAGCGAGCGTACGATAGCATAGATTGAGACCCGACCTTTGATCAACGCCGTTCACTATTTTAGGGCAATTCAGTTCTTTTTTCTCTAACCGAGCAAGCATTCGCAAAGTTTGGGCATTTCCTTCAAATCCCCCCAGCTTCATCATACATTCATCTAAAGCATCCTCACCATTATGTCCAAAAGGGGGATGCCCCAAATCATGGATAAGCCCTGCCGCTTCTGCTACATCAAGATCTATTGGGTTGGACGATAGCTCTTTATGCTCGTAATTAAGCTTGATTGCTATCCCTTTAGAGATTTGTGCAACTTCCAATGAATGAGTAAGTCGATTGCGAAAAAAATCAGACTCATAGCCTTGATACAATTGAGTCTTACCCTGCAAACGCCTAAAGCATGGCGAATGTATAATGCGTGCATAATCTTTTCTAGCTGGCGTCCTGTATGGCTCATTAAGAGATTCTGGAGCAAGGAATACTCTCTGCCAATCCGCATCACTGTAAAGTTTGTTTGCGCTCATAAGCGCAACTATATGTTACTGAGATTAAATGTCTACTAAGCCCTGTTAAGCCGACTTCTTTTTATTTATTGCTTTGCTAGATGTTAATGAGCCATCCTCAGCATCTCTCTTTTGTCTACTAATCACGACTTTTTTGAGTTTTGCCAACTTTTGTTGAGCATCTCTAGTAGCACAAGCTAACGATGTATAGGCGTATGCGTTATTCATAATTGCCTCCCTCATGCTAATTATAGCAATATATTGTGAACATTTTATTACCAAGCGTATAAAAAAAAAATCTTGGATTAAGAGCGTTTTTAGAAAACGGTGTGTCCCCTAAACACCTAGTTAACAAGCTATACAAGCCTCCAAGAAAAGTGGCCATAAAAATAAAGCTTTTATCTTACATAGTGTTAACTGGAAAAGGTGGCCTCATGGCTTTATTTACAACGCCCCAAACCAGTCGGGCGTAACCTCTACCTGCTCGATCAGTTTGGTCTCAACCCCCAATTTGAGGCGTTTCAGTAAGTCACACAGCTCATCCCCATCAATCAAATCAATGGCAGGTGCTCCATCGCGGGTGGCCTCTTTGCGTGCCTCTGACGTGAATGAGCCAGTCGAGATGATCAGTCCTTTGTCACAGCGCCCAATCATTGCGCCACGAAAGTCCCTCACTACTCCAGACCCAACGCTGCCAGCATACCGCTTGCATTGAAAGGATACTTGAAACGATAGCAAGTTCACACGCAATACGCCTACGCCATCAATACCACCGTCACCGCTTCGCCCCGTCACCTCAACCTTGGTAAAACCCGACTCACGTAACACGCGCTGACACAAACGCTCAAAGGCACTGGGGTCAATGGCCTTTAACACATTCAGCAGCTGCGCACGCCAATCATCCAGAAGCTCGTCAACTATCGACTCTTCCGAGTCATCCTGATCGGCAACTGCCGCTTCTTTTCCCTCTTTGCGCTTCTGATAATAATCCCGATTTACTGCTTTCAGTTTGGCCAGCAACTCTTCCTGAGCAATCGCCTCCCCTAAGGGTGTAATTGACCATACACCCACCTGACTATTCTCCACCGCGCCCACTAGTTTCAAATAAGAGCGCGCCCATGCCGCTCGATACTCTAGCTTAGATCGGTTGCCACGCGAAGCAGGCACTTGCTGGATTGACTCGGGGAATTGTTGGATCTCAACCATCTTGTCAAAGATTTCCTCAATCGTCCCAGACCCGCCAAGCTGCTTAAGTGCAAGCAATGTTGGCCATGTCAGATCGATATGGGTGGGGAATTTATCTGCTTGAGTCATTGGGTCTCCTGTTTCTTCCTCACGTGGTCAACACCTGATTAATCTGCTGATAAACATCCACCCTATAAAAAACAGATGCCGGACTTCTCTGCCCATACCTTACCCAGCAGTTCCTTTTTCTGCATATCATAATTTTAAGGATGCCCTCTATACCCAATAACAAGCAACAACAATCATTCAATCGCCATTTGATTTTTGCGATCATAGCCTGTCTATTCCTGTAAAAATTCATATTAGTAGAACTATACTCCTATATATTTTTCAAAGAATGCACGCAGTCTTTCGAGCACGAGCGATTTCTTTTTTGCAAGCGTATTGTTCTCATCAAACATAGATACTGGGGGCATAATGCTAGCAAAGCTGGTTCCTGTGGATTTCAATTCTCCCTCACGGAAAGCATTAGCAATAAATTTTCGCGTTTCTTCTGGTTTTAGTTTTTCCTCTTCAATAATCCTCTCAAGTTCCTCAGATCTGCTTTTATCTGTAAATGTACGCCAATCTTTATCTACATCGCTATGAACATTTAGGGTGTTGATGAAGCGCTCGATTAACTCTTTTTTGCTTCTCAGCTCAATACTTGAATCAATCGCTTTATCAATAGCAGTTAGTACCTCTTTATCCCTCATCTTAGATTTATGATATTTGGCGACAAGTTGAAGGATGTAATCAATGTTAATTGTGACTTGCTTCACCAGCTCTATTTCAAATTCAATATCATCATTGATATTCTCTTTGTCAGCATCTTTATGCTTTCTGAGCTTGTCGTAAAGGTCGAGATAAGCGCTCTGGTAATCTTGGAAATCTCGCTCAGACAGAATTTCATTCCCAGCAAACTCATCAAACGAAGTAAGGATATTGCGAAGCCTCAGGATAGAACCCCACAGCTTAATGAAATCTTTTTCTGCCTGCTCGCCTTCAATAAAGACCGGTAGAGGAAAGCGCTCTTGAAGCTCGGCTATTAAGTCAACATACCCTCTTTGCCGCTTACCCTCTTTTTCCCAGCCATTATAATATTCTTTAAATGATTTCAGCAGAACGATGCCACCCGCCTCTTTGTTTCCAAAAATAGAAAGCGCATCATTTGTGGCTTGTTCCAGATCGCGGAAGCAGATGATGTTCCCGAATGTTTTAACCGAATTTAGAATGCGATTGGTGCGTGAAAAAGCCTGAAGTAACCCGTGGTGACGCAAGTTTTTATCAACCCATAATGTGTTAAGAGTAGTTGCATCAAAACCAGTCAGGAACATATTTACGACGATCAGCAAGTCAATCTCCCGGTTTTTCATGCGTTGTGAAAGATCTTTGTAGTAGTTCTCAAACTTATCCGCGCTGGTGTCATAGCTTGTGCTGAAATGCTGGTTGTAATCATCAATGGCCATATCCAAGAAGTCGCGAGACAGCTTATCTAAGCCGCCAGTATCGAAGTCTTCATCTGGTAAAATACCGTCTTCATTTTCCTCTTCGTTTGCTCCAAAGCTAAAGATGGTGGCAATTTTCAGCCCTGAATCTCGTGACTTAAATTCCGCATAGTATTTCTTTGCCACCTCAATGGAGCTAACCGCAAAAATGGAGTTAAACCCATTAAGGCGCACTTGGTTTCTTATTTCTTTGATCTTCTTGGTAGCATCCTTCTCTTTATCTGAAACAATCTCAGCAATGTTGGCGAGCTTACTGAAAGAGTAAAACCCTCCATTGCGCTTTGTTTTTTGCTCGAAGTGCTCCAGAATATAATCCGTTATCTGCCTGATGCGCTCAGGTGAATTGGCCGCGGCCTCTATATCAATAGCGCGGACTTTTTTGTCTTTAATTTCATGCTTCATTTTTAGCGTGTTGATATAATCAATCCGGAACGGCAACACATTTTCATCATTAATGGCATCAACAATCGTGTAGGCATGGAGTTTCTGGCCAAAGGCTTGTTCCGTAGTTTTTAGATGCGGATTGCCACCAGAAGAAGAGTTCGCGGCAAAAATGGGCGTACCGGTAAAACCAAAAATATGATATTTTTTGAATGCTTTGGTGATGGCCGTGTGCATTTCGCCAAACTGAGAGCGATGACATTCATCAAATATCAACACAATATGCCCATCAAAAATACTATGACCTTTATTAGCAGAGATGAACTTTGCCAATTTCTGAATAGTGGTAATGATGATCTTAGCGTTCGGGTCAGCAAGCTGTTTCGTTAATATGGCTGTGCTAGTGTTAGAGTTAGCCGAACCTTTTTGAAACTTGTCATATTCTTTCATCGTTTGGTAATCGAGGTCTTTTCTATCGACGACGAAAAGCACCTTATCCATACCCTCAAGGCGCGTGGCGAGCTGCGCGGTTTTGAAGCTGGTCAGGGTTTTGCCGCTGCCAGTGGTGTGCCAGATATACCCGCCAGCATCTACAGTGCCTAGCTTCTTATGGTTGGTAGACATGGCAATGCGAGTCATAATCCGCTCGGCTGCGGCAATTTGATACGGACGCATCACCAGCAAGAGTTTGTCCGAGGTGAACACACAATAGCGCGTCAGAATTGAAAGCATGGAATGCTTTGAAAAAAAGGTTTTGCCAAAATCGACAAGGTCAGAAATGCGTTTATTCTGCGCATCCGTCCACCAGCAGGTAAATTCAAAGCTATTGCTGGTTTTCTTGCGTGATTTCCGGCCTTGTTGTTCCTTCAAATGAGCGCTGCGGGTGGTATTGGAATAGTATTTGGTATGCGTGCCATTCGAGATCACGAAAAGCTGCACATACTCAAACAGGCCGCTGTCTGCCCAGAAGCTATCGCGCTGATAACGATTGATCTGGTTGAACGCCTCACGAATAGCCACGCCGCGTCTTTTTATTTCCACATGCACCATCGGCAGGCCATTGACTAGCACCGTCACATCATAGCGGTTCTTGCGTGCGCCTTCTGTTTCATATTGGTTGATCACCTGCACGCTGTTGTTGTGGATGTTATCCTTATCCAGAATCCGTATATTTTTGGTGGTGCCATCATCGCGCTTAAGGTTGAAGATATGATCTTCCTGAACCTTGGTGGTCTTTTCCTCTATGCCTTCGTTTTTATTGGCCAGATAATTCGTCAGCATCTGTTGCCATTCATTTTCAGAGAATTCCATCTCATTGAGCTTTGAAAGCTGAACGCGAAGGTTACGCAGTAAATCTGCCTCCTTGGTGATGTTCAGATAGTCATAGCCGTTAGTTTCCAGCAAGCGAATAAACTCCAGCTCCAACTCATTCTCAGACTGGTAATGCGTGGCGTCTTTCTTATCCGGCACATATTCCGCAACCACGGTGCTGTTGGGGTTTTCTGCGATGGTGTTGAAGGATGTGCTAGCCATTTGTTCTTACTTCCTGCTTGAAAAATTCTTTCATAAAAAAGCGGAATGTCGTTTCAAATTCTTTCTTATCATCGTTTGTTATGTCGCGATATTCCAACTCTGATAGCTTGTTATGGCTGTAATGATCGATAATTTTTATGAATTCTTCTCTATGCTTGCCACCTTCTAAGCATTTCTTCCAATGGTCGTAGCCATAGAAATTAGCTGTTTTCTCCATGAGCGCACGGAAAATGTTAAAGTGATATTTTTTGATGTCTTTGTCTTTAATTGCTTTTTCGATGTCCGCCATAGCAACATGATGATAAGCAAAGGGTGATTCGCTGCCTTGGCCTTCCAGAAGAAACTCTGCTCCTGATTTGGAGAGGATATAGTTTTTTCTGTCCCAGTTTCCCGCATTCTTTCCGCTAGTAAACAGCACGTTAAAGAATAGCGCATGGTGAGTGGTGATCAAAAACTTCAGCTGATTCTTCGATTTTTTGATCAGCCTCGCCAGTTCAAGGGCTACGGTGATAATCCGTGTATCATCCATTGAGGAAACCGGATCATCAATCACAATATAATGGATATTATCGAAATCTCTGGTTAATCTTTTATCAAGGGTAGTTTCATTTAAGGCAGATACCCCAGTCTCTAATACTGTAAAAAATATAGACCATATTAAAATACTTTCTTCGCCTCTTGATATTTTAATATTTTTAATACCTTGATTATCGCCAGTATGGATTCCAAAAGTAATTTGGCTATTGGTAATATCGAGTGTTGGCTCTAATTTTGATCCTGTAAATTTTTTGAAATTATCGACTATATCGCCATCAATATCTTGCTCCTGAATAAATCTAAAAATCCAGGCTTTGTTGTTATTAATTTTTAGAATATTATTTTCATTGTCCCAGCTGAATAAATCTTCAGTATATGCATTATAATAAATAACTTGCTTGTCATATTGATCAGCAAATCGCTTAGAGATTCTGGTTTTTCCAGAAGCATTGCATGCATAGAGAATGGAGACTTTTGTATCGTCCGGTTTTTTTGGATTTGGGGTGTCCAAATCTTTCTTTATGCGAGCGCATACGCTTTCAATGGATTTGAATTTTCCCTTGGCCATTAAGCAGCCCCTTGGAATGTTAGAAGCTGGTTGCGGTAATGCTCATATTGCTTGCGGCGGGCAGTGATCTCGGCAGGTAAGCCGCTGGAAATATCGTTTACCAACGCATCGAATTTATCGAGAATCCCAACAATGCGCTCTTGTTCTTCAAGGGACTTTTTAGGGTCATTAGCGAAAGGAATTGGAATGGGGTGTGCTTTGATAATACCTGCATTCAGATCAGAGCGTGCACCACGGCCTTTAGCCTTAATTCGTTCATACTCATTTCTCACCCAATAAAATACATATTTCCAATGCGCCTTTCTTCCGTCTACTTCCAGATTACAACAGTGCTGATTAGTGGTCAGTGGAATGGTGTTAAACGCAGAACGGCCTGCAGTAGCCCCAGAGATTGCGATAATAACGCAGTTTGCAGGTATCCATTTAGCAGAAGTTTCTTTTACAGCCTTCTCTGTGATTCGCATTTCAGTGTCGTTGATTGCCCCAAAAATAACTTCTTGTGTACGCAGCCACGGAATATCACCACCATAATAATCTTTACGGGTCGATAGTGGGGTGCCACCAGAAGAAACTTTTATGGCAACATCATCCAGAGCCTTCCAAGCAACATCTTTTCCATCAAAATTGAGGAGTTCGTCGCGGTAGTGGGAGTATTGCTGACGACGTGCTTCCAGCTCCGCCTCCAGCTCCGCCTCCAGCTCCGCCTCCAGCTTGGTAAACGCATCGAGGATGTCAACAATTTCTTGCTGTATTCTAGGGTGTGGGTTCGGAATTTCAATTTCTGAATATGTTGATATCCATTGCCGTGCATGGCTTGATGGCTTGTAGCGAATATTTTTCATTGCATAATAAACATATCGAAAGTTCACACCTTCTTTAGGCGTCAACATCTTCATGGCAGAGCTTTTTACCTTAAAATCAAAATCAACCCAGTGAAATGATGTGGTGAAATCATCAAATATAATTACAGGGCTATTTTCGCTGGCCTCATATATGCCATCGGTTTCATTGGTATAACCGAGAATAAAACTATCACCCGCCGTTAATACAGGCGTGGAGTAGTTATCGTCATACTTTGTAGATTCCACGATGTATTTAGTAGGCTGAGAATAATCCAAAAATTTATGTAATGGTTCAGACTCCACCCCATCAGGGCAATGCTCTTTAATCAAGTCGTCAATTCGGCTCATAGCTAAAGCTCCTCGGTTTTGAATTCACTATAGCCTTCATAGTAATAGCTCACATCAATACCCTTCATAAACAGGGCGCGGTCGTCAATCTGGTCTGTCAGCGCTGCTTTCAGCAGGGTTTTGATCTCCACATCTTTCACCACGCTGCGCTGCATGGCAGAAAGATACTCGTCTTTATCCACCTTGTTCCAATCCACCACCTGTTTCAGTTCTTTCTTCAAAATCAAATCCAGCCAGATGCGGGTGGCGCGTCCGTTTCCTTCGCGGAACGGGTGGGCAATGTTCATCTCCACATATTTCTCGATGATCTGATCAAAGCTGCTTTGTGACATAGCGTCGATATGCTCCAGCGAGGCTTGCAAATACATCAGCGGCGCAAAGCGGAAATTGCCTTTGGCGATGTTCACCTCACGGATTTTTCCAGCAAAGTCATAAATATCTTCAAACAAATAGGCGTGGATGAAGGCCAGCCCTTTGAAGGTGCCAACCTCAACTTTGGCAATGTCGCCGGAGTCAAAAAGCTGTTTGGCCTTTTGCTTGCTGATTTTTTCTTCCGCCTTAGCCAGCTCCACCTGATTGGTGATGTTTAATTTGTTTTCTAAGGTCATGCTGCTTTTCCCTCCAAATCTGCGACGATGGCGTCGATCTGTGTGCGTAGCTCATTTTGCCGTGCAACGATGGTTTCAATGCGGGCGTTCAGCTCGGTAATATCCACCACCTCGCGATTGTCCTTCACAGCAACGTAGGTGCCGACGCTGATGTTATATTCTTTTTCCTCAATCTCTTTATGCGGCACAAGGCGGGAGTAGTGTTCTTCCGTGGAGCGGCTGGCATAGCAAGCCAGAATGCGCTTCATGTGATCGTCATTCAGCTTGTTCTTGGCCGAACCGCGCACAAATTCATTGGTGGCATCAATGAACAGCACCTTGCTGTCGGACTTATTCTTTTTCAGCACCAGAATGCAGGTGGCGATGGTAGTGCCGAAAAACAAATCGGTTGGCAGCTGAATGACGGCATCGACATAGTTATTATCCACCAGATACTTTCTGATTTTCTGCTCCGCGCCACCGCGATACATCGCACCGGGGAAAGAAACGATGGCGGCTGTGCCATCGACCGCCAGCCATGAAAGCGCGTGCATCACAAACGCCAGATCAGCCTTTGATTTTGGCGCAAGCACACCGGCTGGCGTGAAGCGGTCATCGTTGATAATTAGCGGGTTGGCATCGCCATCCCATTTGATGGAGTATGGAGGATTAGAAACGATGGCTTCAAATGGCTCATCATCCCAGTGGTGCGGGTCGGTCAGTGTGTCACCGTGCGCAATATCAAACTGCTCGTAGTTAATATCGTGCAAGAACATGTTGATACGGCAAAGGTTGTAGGTGGTGATGTTGATCTCTTGCCCGTAAAAGCCATTGCGCACGCACTCCTTGCCCAGCACCTTAGCAAATTTTAGCAGAAGTGAGCCAGAACCGCAGGCAGGGTCATAGACCTTGTTCACTTCCTTTTTGCCAACAACGGTAATGCGTGCCAGCAGCTCGGAAACCTCCTGGGGGGTGAAGAATTCACCACCCGATTTGCCCGCATTAGCCGCGTACATGGTCATCAGATATTCATAGGCATCACCAAATAGGTCGATGGAGTTGTCATCGTAATTTCCAATCGGCAGATCGCCGATGGCATTCAGCAGTTTTACCAGCTTTTCGTTACGCCTTACGACCGTTGCGCCAAGTTTGTTGCTATTAACATCAATATCATCAAACAGGCCTTTCATATCGTTTTCGCTGTCCGTGCCTTGAGCAGAGGCCTCGATATTTTTGAACACTTTTTCTAGTGTTTCATTCAAGTTTGCATCACCTGCGGCGTGTTTGCGAACATTTTCAAACAATTCACTTGGGTGGATGAAGAACCCTTTTTCTTCCAAGATAAGTGCGCGAGCACGTTCCGCATCGCTATCGCTCAATGCGGCGTAATTGAAATTTTTTTCGCCAGCTTCTTTTTGCTTCTCATTAACGTAAGAGCTGAGATTTTCTGAGATGAAGCGGTAAAATAAGATAACAAGAACATATTGCTTGAAATCCCAACCATCAACGCTGCCGCGCATATCATTGGCGATGCGCCAAATGGTGGAATGCAGCGCTGCTCGTTCTTGCTCTTTTTTTGTGTCAGCCATCACTTTGCCTCCCTTTTTCCCTGCTGCGCGATCCAGCTATCAATCTCACTTTTTTTGAAACGCCATGCGCCACCGACTTTGAAACCGGGAATTTTACCTTCTGCTGTGAGCTTATAGGCCGTTTTGTCATTGATCTTCAGGTAGTCTGCGACTTCCTTCATGGTCATTATGTCACTATGCATTACTCAGCCTCTTATTTGTGCAATAGCGCCTTACAATACAGAAGGGGAGAGAAAAAACAAGAAATGTAGGGAATGAGGTTGTATGAAAAACCCATATTTTGAGTTGCTTGCATGTGGCACAGAAGCGTAAAGGCAGGCAAAAACATATAAAGAGCAACTGCAGTTCACAGAGAAAAAATGATGAGTTCCCTGAAAGCGTATCTATTGGTCGGCAAATCCCCAAGCTACCCTTTCGGCCTGTAAATATGTGAGTCTGCAGGTATCTCTAGTGTAAACGCATCATGCAAGTGGAGCGTGGCACTGCACTTTGTGCAAGGCGACGATTTCACCTGCGGCAGCTTCGAGCCACATTTGGGGCATACCCCCCGATCCATGCGATCCCACTCCTCCAATGTGATCACCGGAGCGGAATGCTCTGCTTTGCGCAAGACAGACTGATCCGGCTCGGGCAGGATATTCAGCAGCGTCCCACTATATTCGGCATGCCAGTCTATCGCAGCATTGTCCCCCTCAAAGTCATCAGCAATATCCCAGCATCTCGGGTTATCGGCCAACAGCGTCTCCACCTGCCAGAACCACTCATGCACATCCTCTTCACGTCTGCTTCCTGTGGTGTTGGCCATGAAATAGTCTGCGGAATAATGATCGCCGCCAAACTCAGGATCATAGGAGGTGTGCATATAGTCCAGCAGGAAGTCTTCAAAGCCAAGAAGCAGGCTATAATGACTACTTTCGCCGCCGCTTTCACGTGAGAAGGTCAGGCGCAGGTTCGCTTCCTCGGTGGTATGCGGGAGCCGCGCCAGTGCCAGCTGTAACTTGGCGATGCGGAACAACATCAGCGGCGATAAGGAAGGCCGCAACAACTCACTGGTCAGGTCATACAAGCGTGCAACCATATCGCGGTCACTGTCGTACAGCGCATATCGTGATACAGACTCTATCACTTCACTCATGGTATAAAGCTCCATAGATAGACAGCGATGACTGGCAACACGATAAGGCTAATCATGGATAGCCAGAAAGTAGCGTTTCTTACAGTGCCGAATACCGCACGTTCCAGCCGAACGGACAGCATGGGAGTCACAAGCCCTACCAGCAAAAGAATTACCGCATACGTAACGGATACAGCATACCCATAGTACGCCAAGAAGACATACCGATTGATACCGCAGCCAATGCCGACGATGTTAAGCAGCAAGGGCATAAGTGGTTGAGCCCCTTTATACTGGACAGCTGCTTTGGTATTTGCAAAGGCCAGCACGCAGTGCAGGATAATCAAGCCTACTAACTCCATAGGAGGAAGATACTGCATTCGATCCTCGTTTAGCTTCATTCACCAATCAGCGATCACCAGACAAACGACTGGTGATCGGGGAGTTAAGAATACCCTAAATGAAGGCACGCGCTGGTCTTTAGGAAGACCTTGGACATACACCAGCGCCTCCCCGACCAAAGTCGAGGAGTGCATTCACGGCGCACAAGCCGCATTTAGAGAGGTTCTTAAGCCCCAAGGACGGCTACCAAGCCATGCCTCGCCATCAAAGTGCCACCGCGTAAGCGTAGGGTCAAGCGCTATTGGTCATGCTGCTAACTTGAAAGCATTTCGACTCACCGCTGCATTCTTTTTTGCATTTCCTGCATGAGCACATCTGACGGCACATTGCTCAGCTCCCCATGCGCTTTACCAATCCCGTTAATCACATTCCGGCGCGTATGGTCAGTGAGCGTGGCATAGGAATTATAGGTAGTCATGGCATTTTCATGCCCGATATTCTCGCTGATCGCCTTAAACTCCATCTGGGTGCAGTGCTCCAGCGCCCAAATAGCCAGCATCTTGCGGAATGAATGCGGATTGTAGTATGGCAGCCCCGCACGCATGAACCCCGTTTTGAATATATCGCGTATCGGGGTGGTGTTTGCCCAATGCTCTCGTGAAAGCCCTGCTGTCTCAAATTGCAACGTATCAGGATTGCACCGCATCTGTGTTTTGGGAAAAAGTGGAGCATCAGGCTCCAATATGAGCACCTGCTGCGCATGATCCAGCCACTCCATCACAATATCCAGCCATAGCGGGTCAAAGAGCATAAAGGATGTCAAAATCGCTTTGCGATTCTTCGTTTTGACATGCTTGGGGTCTTGCCAAACCTCACTCTTAACCCTGTCCACGTCTTTCATTTTCAGGCTTATCAGCGCCGCATCCCGCACACCCGTTAGCGCCATAAATGCAATGATTGCTCTATCGCGCTTTTCAATATCCGTACCATTTGGCATGGCCAACAATATTTGCTGCACCTGCTCCACTGTAGGGACGGGCAATGCTTTGGTGGCACGCCCTGCCCTTTCATCATTGTTGGAAAGGCGGAAATAGGCTGCCGCTCTGCCATCTATCTTGCGGATGTATTTGGGGTGGATAGATAACCAGCAAAAGAAATCCCGCAGCATTTTGAGCGTGGAGCGCACCGTGGACAGGCTGAGCAACTCGCCCTTGGCATTCTGCTGCTTTATAAGCCAACGTTTGAAGCCTTTTGCCTGCTCTGCATCAAAGCTGGTGAAGTCCTTTCTGCCCGTATATCGCTCGAACAGATTGATCGCCTTCCACACGGCTTCGGCGGTTCGCACTTCGCGGTAATTCTCATGCAGCAATGTGTCTTCATACTGCTTTTTCAGCCGCTCATTGAGTGCATTATATTCAGTCATGATTTTCCTCCATCTGAAATGAACATTCACGGTGCAGTGGTTCCACACCCTTATGTTCTTCCGATGCGTCACTCAGACACACCGCAAGCGGATGATTTTTTGTCCATTCTGATTGCCTGATCGCGCGACACATTGCTCCCCCACAAACAGAGCAAGCTGCCTTGAGCCTGACGCTCCTATTGGCGAGAATGGTGACGGCTCCGGTAGCATGTGCAGGAGTGCGGGGAGACTGGCAGCGCATACAAAACATCTCATGGCTGGCGCAGGGCTTCTTGCGTGCCGTGCCTAGTTTCTCGATAAAAGGTCTCAACTTGCTGCTGTGAATCAGGTGAGGGCGTGTATTGGGGATGCGCTCCAACCCGCCATCCTTCATCCAGCGCCGCACCGTCGCCTCATCAATTCCGAACAACTCCGCCACCTGCTCAACATAGTAGCTGTAGTCATCACGAATCAGTCGCGAATTGTATTTCTTCGCCATCGGATAATCTCTACTGAGTCGCGTATTCACTGATGAGCGCACGGATGTCTTCCACGCGCCAAGCAGTGATTCGTGCACCGAGCTTCACAGGAGCGGGAAAGCGCCCAGATTTCACCCCAGCCCACCAAGTGGACTTGCTGACGGGGATGAGTTTCAGGATTTCAGGTAGGCGTAAGAATCCGGTTTCGGGAAGATTGATTGGTTTAGTCATTGGACAACTCCGTGCAATTAATTACAGAGTCATCCTATAAGATACACTCCCACATAATACGTCCAAAGGGTTCAGGGGTTATGGGTTGAAGGGTTCATGCCTTTTAGAAAGGCCAGTTATTCTTCTGCTTTAATGGCTTTGTTCTATAAGAGAATTAGATGAACCTATGAACCCTTCTTAGGCATCTTTCTATTACCACCTTTACCTGATTCAGGAAGCCGAACAAACGTCGCCATCATGCTCGCCTTGTGCTTTGACATTTTTAATTCGCTCGGTGCATTCTTAAGGAACCATTCCGCAAGAGCCTCCTGTTTTCCTTGATTGCCAACACTGATCTGATTCTCTTCAATAGCATGTTCCATCAGGCGGAGATAAGGCGACTGGTAATTGGAAACCCCGACATCAGGGTTTTGCATTCCATGCGCAGTAATCAGCCTCTCTAGTTCTGGTGGTAAAGCAATATCAACTCGCCTTGTCCAAGATAAAAAATCTTCAGGTGTAATACGCTCCCCCAGCTGACCAGACTCCACCGAACGCAATATTAATTCACGACGTTTCTTATACTCGCTTGCAAAGGTCGATTGTGAGAAAGGTGTAACGTTTGAGATGTGATTGACCGTAAAGGATTGTACAAAACTCCAGTTAACCGTATCCGGATTCTTTCCAAAGGAGAGAGCAATTGACTCCTCCGGAGTCCAATGTGGATATTTCGCCCACCATTCAAAATCAGCATTAGCTGCTTTTGAATAGAAGAACAGCTTTTCTTCATGTCGCTTTAACTCATCAGTTAATTGGTCGGGTTTTGCGCGTGCTTTCTGATTTGCTACCTGAGTCTTTTTCGCCATTACACACCCTTTCTATTTGATAGATTGGATTAACTTTAATGGCAGAATCCGTTCATTGGAACGATAATTCAACATAACCAAAGAGACTACCCTTTAACAGAGCGCCTTAAGGGTACAATCTTACTCCCCTTCGTCGCCTTCTCAATATAATCCGCCCACCACTGCATCATATCTGCACGCTCCGGCAGATACTTGGCATGGTTATAGGCCGCACGCACGCTGTCGCGCTCCGCATGGGCAAGCTGGCTCTCGATGACATCACCCTTGAAGCCACTTTCATTGAGGATGGTTGAAGCAGTCGAGCGGAAACCATGGCCAGTGGTTTTGCCCTTGTATCCCATCACTTCAATCGCACGCAGGAAAGTGTTTTCGCTCATGATGTTGCGCGGGTCTTTCTGGCTGGGGAAGATATAGCCGCTGATACTGCGGCCTGTAATGTCGCGCAGCTGCTTTAATATCGCTATGCTCTGGCGCGACAAGGGTACAATATGCACCACCTTCATTTTCATGCGCTCGGCAGGGATGCGCCATTGCGCCTTGTTCCAATCAATTTCCTCCCATTTCGCGCCACGTATCTCACCGGAGCGCACAAAGGTCAGGATCATCAGCTTGAATGCCAGCTTGGTGAGAATGCTGCCCTTATACTCACTGTCATAATGCTCCAGCTTGGAGAGAAACTCCGGCAATTCCGATTCGGGCAGATACGCCATGCCCCTGCTCTTGGCTGGCTGCAGCGCCCCTTTCAGGTGGGGCGCAATGTTCTGTTTTGCGCGTCCCGTAGCAATGGCATAGCGAAATATCTGATTGCAATGCTGCAATTGTCGGTGCGCCAGATCACGCTTGCCCTCACGCTCCAGCACACGTAGCGCATCCAACAATTCGGGCGCGGTTACATCGGCAATCGGGCGGCGGCCAATTTTGCTGAACACATTGGTCTCCAGCCGCTTGAGGATGGTCTCGGCATGATCAGGCTTCCATGTGTGCAGCTTCTGGCCATGCCACTCCCGCGCAATCGCCTCGAAGCTGTTATCGTGATTGGTCTGCAATGCCAGCTTGGTCAGCTTCTTCTCGGTGGATGGGTCTTGCCCTGCAATAAGCTTCTTTTTAGCCTCGTCGCGCTTGGTGCGAGCCTCTGCAAGGCTGATAAGGGGATAAGTACCGATAGCCAGCGTCTTCTGTTTGCCCAGAAATCGGTAATTCAAGCGCCAGTATTTGCCCGTCTCGCTGATTTGCAGATACAGCCCGCCGCCGTCAGAGAGCTTGTTGCCTGCGCCTGAAGGATCATAAACGGCATTCTTGCATTGGATGTTGGTCAGCTTCATTGTTGGTATTTTTCACCTCCGTTTTCCAGATACCAACAAAAAATACCAACAAATCGCTCGGATGTGGTTGGACATTCCTGTGGCCTAACGGACAAGCTTTGCCACATTTTCACTGTATTTTCAAGGCTTTTTGGATTGGTTTGGACGCTATCGGAGCGTGTGCTTGGTGACCCCTACGGGATTCGAACCCGTATTACCACCGTGAAAGGGTGGTGTCCTAACCCTTAGACGAAGGGGCCAGCGCAAATTAAGAGGGCAGATACACCATTTATGCGCCCGTTAGTCAATCAAAATATAGCATAATGCAGCTAAACACTGCAAAACTTGATGAATGATGGCCGTCGCCATATTGAAAATACTGGATTTAAGCCGCCTTGTTCAGGCTTGGGGCAGCTCGGACCCAATGGAGCGGATGCTTCATCTGCATAACCCTCTAAATGCTATGCGACCGCATGTGTTGCTGTCGCAAAGTGGCAGTAGCGGCTCGTCACCTGCTGATTGTTTCAACCCAAACAGATAACCCAGCGCTTATGAAAGTGACAGACAGCGAAAAGACCACATTCCCTCATCACACCCAGGCCACATCCTCGATCATGAACTGCACCGACTCAGTCCCATTAAAGCGGTTGCGTTTGGCCGTACCCGCCACATGCAGCGCCTTGCTACCTGCATTTTCCAGCACATCACCCAGCGGTGTGCCAACGCTATTAAACGTCACCGCACTCAGCCAGCCATTGCCGGTATTATCGCTCAACATCACGCGCAAATGCTTGTCCTTCATCCGGCTGCACTGCTTCACCCGCACATCACTCAGCACCCATTTCGGAGCCGGATTTCCCATGCCAAACGGTGCCGCACGTTCAAGCTGATCGAGCAACGACAGCGTCAACCCGCGCACGCTGAGCAACCCGTCATAAAGCCACGCCCGCTCATGCGCATAAGCATCCACGGCGGCGCTCAGCCTCGCATTCAAATACGCCACAAACGCGTCATAATTCGCCATATCAAGACTAAACCCCGCCGCCATGCTATGGCCGCCGCCTGCACTCAGCAGCCCATCGATGCGCGCCGCCGTAATCGCCGCGCCCATATCAGCACCACTCACCGAACGCGCCGATCCTTTGCCTTTGCCACTCGCTACCGCAATCACCGCTGCGGGTTTGTTGAACGCCTCTTTCAACCGCCCCGCCACAATCCCAATCACACCTTCATGCCAGCCCTCACCTGCCACAATGCTGCAAGGCATGTTGGCCTGACGCTCGGCCTGAGCCATCGCGGCTTCCAGCACGCTCATCTCAATCGCCTGACGCTCCGCATTATACGCATCCAGTTGCTGCGCGATCTGCTCGCATTCGGCGGCGTCTTCGCTCGATAAAATCCGCGTGCCCAGATTCGCCGCACCCACGCGCCCCCCCGCATTAATGCGTGGGCCGATTAAGAATCCCGCATGATACGTATTGGGCGCTTCATCGAGCCGCGCCACATCAGCCAGCGCCCGCAAACCCGCATTGCCGCGCTGCGCCATCACCTTCAATCCTTGCGCCACAAACGCACGGTTGAGTGTTTTGAGCGGCACCACATCACACACCGTGCCCAGCGCAACTAAATCCAGCCATTGCAACAAATTCGGCTCCGGCTTATCGGCAAAAAAATGCATGGTGCGTAACGTCCGGCTCAGCGCCACCAGCAGCAAAAACACCATCCCCACCGCTGCCAGATGCCCATACTCACTATCCTGATCCAGCCGGTTGGGATTGACCACCAATGCCGATGGCAACTCCGGCTCCGCCATATGGTGATCAACCACAATCACCTCGACGCCTTGCGCGACAATCGCTGCAATCGGCTCACGCGCAACAGTGCCGCAATCCACGGTCAAAATCAGCGTCGCACCTTGCGCTTTCAGCTGCTCAAACGCCGCGATATTGGGGCCATATCCTTCCTTCGCACGATCAGGAATATACACAAGTATGTCACGCCCCAGCGCCGCAAAATACCGCTTAAGCAGCGCAGTAGACGTCGCCCCATCGACATCATAATCCCCAAACACCGCCACGGTTTCCCCCGCCACAATTGCTTGCGCAATCCGCGCCGCTGCCGCATCCATATCGCGCAGATGCGACGGATCAGGCAGCAGGTTTTTCAAGGTCGGATTTAAAAATGGCTCGGCGGATTCCACATCCACACCGCGCCCCGCCAGCACGCGCGCCAACGCACCGGGCAGCCCCAGTTGCTGCATCATCGCCAGCGCCTGCCGCTCGCCTTGTGGCGAATCAATGCGCGGCAACCAGCGCACCCCATTCACCGATGGCGATGCCAGCAGAAAGTTGGAAGTAAAATCAGAAGAAATGGATGAATTCATCATAAAACTGTCATATTCACCTGCCATAATAACAAGCATGAGCAAAAATGAAAGCCCTTGGAGTAAGACCCCGTCCGCGCCGGAACCAAAACCAGTGTCGCCTCCACCTCGCCATAGGCCATCTCCGTGGAGCAGCCCGCTTCAGGAACCCAAGCGAATCGTCGATGCGGCCACAACGCAGCAGGCGAAAGCCATAGCCTGGACACCGGATAATATTCAGGCCGCTTATATGCTCATCGAAATAGCTGATTTAGACGTCAAGCTCCTGCAGGATTACGCCCCCGGTTTATATCGCCTGCGTGAGGCGCTGAAATATCTGACACATGAGCTCAGGGACAATAACCCTCTTTTCCCCGCTCATCCAAAGTCACAAGCTCAGCCAGGCCCGCCGCTTGATGCGGAACTAACCAACGCTGAGCGTGCCAAATTGGAATCCATGGATGCGATTGATAAAGAGTTTAATCATACCACGGTTCAATCACGGGATGAAGCCCGCGCTATCTTGATAGAGTCTAATGAGATCATAGAAGAGGCGAAGCAGCATGAATCACCCATCATCCCGTTCTTCGCCCAACGCTTCGAGCAGGCTTTTGAGCAAGGGCGTCAGCTAAATAGCACCGAGTTGTTGTTCCGCTAGCCTTCCAGCCAGTTCTTGCGCGTAAAATTATGCTCGGCTTCAACCAGTCGCACCGTGCCGGTTTTGCTGCGCATGATGATCGAATGCGTGGTCGCCCAGCCCTCGCCGCGCTTGACGCCTTTGAGCATCGAGCCATCGGTCACACCCGTAGCAGAAAACATCACATCACCTTTGGCCAACTCATTCAGTGCGTATTTTTTATCCAGATCAACCACACCCATGCGCCGCGCACGCTCGCGTTGCTCGTCATTGTTAAACAACAGACGGCCTTGAAATTGCCCACCAATACAGCGCAATGCCGCTGCGGCCAACACACCCTCCGGCGCGCCACCAATGCCCATATACATATCCACGCCGGTGCCGCTGCGCGAGCAGGCAATCACCCCCGCCACATCACCATCGGCAATCAATTGAATCCGCGCACCCGCCTCACGCGTTTTGGCGATCATCTCGGCGTGGCGGTCACGCTCTAAAATTACCACCATCAAATCCGATACGTCGCACCCTTTGGCCTTGGCCAGATTTTTCAAATTCTCAGCAGGCGACGCATCCAGATCAATCACGCCCTCGGGCAATCCGCCGCCCACCGCGATTTTATCCATATACACATCGGGCGCGTGTAAAAACCCGCCCTTCTCCGCCATCGCCATCACCGCCAGCGAATTGGGGCCACCGGTGGCGCAAATCGTCGTGCCTTCCAGCGGGTCCAGCGCAATATCAATCGCCGGGCCTTCGCCGGTGCCGACTTTTTCACCGATATAGAGCATCGGTGCTTTGTCGCGCTCTCCCTCGCCGATCACCACCGTGCCGTCAATCGTCAGCCCGTTCAGCGCCTCGCGCATCGCATTCACCGCGGCCTGATCAGCGTCTTTTTCACGGCCCATACCAATCCAGCTCGAACACGCCAGCGCGGCGGCCTCGGTCACGCGCACAGCTTCGAGCGCAAAATTACGATCCATCGTCAGGCTTTCCGAATAGTGGGTAGCAGGTGCGGCACTCATAACGACTCCATTCGTATCATTTGCGGGGCTTCCAGCACCGTAGCCAAAGATGCAATCTGTTGCAAGGCCTGCTGCATCGCCGATTCTTTCGTATCATGCGTGGTCATCACAATCCGCGCGGGCGTATCCGGCGTATGGTCATGCTGAATCAGCGATTGCACCGAAATGCCCGCCTTGGCAAAAATCGCCGTGATTTGTGCGAGCACACCCGGCTCATCCTTCACGCTCAGGCGTAAATAATAGCGACTGGTCATATCGGCAATGGCGGCATGTTTGACCGCCTTCATGTCGGAGCTTTTCACCGTAAACGGATAATAATGCGCGCCACGCGCAATCTGCAAAATATCGGCGACTACCGACGACGCGGTTGGCCCCGCACCTGCGCCTGCGCCTTCGAGCAGCACACGCCCCACCGCATTGCCTTCGAGATGAATCGCATTAAACGCACCATCAATCGCCGCAATCGGCGCAGCTTCGCGCACCAGACAGGGATGCACACGCTGCAACACACCCGCAGATGTCATCTCGGTAATGCCCAGCAATTTAATCCGGTATCCCAGCTCACGCGCATGGGTAATATCCGCCGCCGAAATACTGCGGATGCCCTCGATATGCACGCTGGCAATATCCACCGGAACGCCATAGGCGAGCGAGGTTAAAATCGCCAGCTTATGCGCCGCGTCAATGCCATCCACATCAAAGGAGGGATCGGCCTCGGCATAGCCCAGCGCCTGCGCTTCGGCCAGCACATCATCAAAATCGCGCCCCTGCTTTTGCATCGTGGTCAGAATATAATTGCCGGTGCCATTCAGAATGCCTGCAATACGCGAAAAGCGGTTTGCGCCCAGCCCGTCGCGCAAGGATTGAATAATCGGAATACCTCCGGCCACCGCCGCTTCAAACGCCAGCACGGCATGGTTATCTTCCGCCAGCTTTGCCAGCGCCAGTCCGTGATGCGCAATCAGTGCCTTGTTCGCGCTCACCACATGCGTGCCTTTTGCCAGCGCCCCTTCGACCAATGCGCGCGCCGCGCCTTCGGAGCCACCCATCAGCTCCACGATCACATCGGCGCCACAATCCAGCAGTGCCAGCGGATCATCGACCCACTTTACGCCGGATAAATCCACGCCACGGTCTTTGCCACGCTCACGCGCCGACACCGCCACCACGTCAATAGCGCGACCACAGCGCATCCGCAGAATATCGGCATTCTCAGCCAGCAATTTCAGCGTGCCGGCACCCACCGTGCCCAGCCCTGCAACCGCGATTTTCAGTGGCGTACTCATGCTGCTTTTTTCAACTCCGCTTTGATCGCTTCCGCATCTTCCGACAGGAAATGTTTGATATTGCGCACGGCCTGACGCAGGCGGTGCTTATTCTCCACCAGCGCAATCCGCACATGCCCGTCGCCATATTGGCCAAAGCCAATGCCTGGTGCCACCGCCACCTCGGCCTTATCGAGCAGCAGTTTTGAAAATGCCAGTGAGCCAAGCTCCTTATATTGCTCCGGCAACGGCGCCCAGATAAACATCGACGCCGTCGGCACCGGCACCATCCACCCTGCCTTGTGCAAACCCTCGACCAGAATATCGCGCCGCTCTTTATACATTTTGCGCAAATCCGCCACACAATCCTGCGGCCCGTTGATAGCAGCCGTCGCCGCAACCTGAATCGGCGTGAACGCACCATAATCGAGGTAGGATTTGATTTTGGTCAGCGCCTTCACCAGCGTCGGGCAACCCGCCGCAAAGCCAATGCGCCAGCCCGCCATCGAATAGGTTTTGCTCATCGACGTAAATTCAATCGCCAGATCTTTCGCGCCCTTCACCTGCAAAATCGACGGCGGCGGATTGTCGTCAAAATACAGCTCGCAATAAGCCAGATCGGACAGAATATAAATCTCGTGCTGACGGCAGATCGCCACCACTTCCTCATAGAAGGCCAGATCGGTCACTTCCGCCGTCGGGTTGCACGGATAATTCAAAATCAGCGCGAGTGGCTTCGGGTTGCAATGCTTGATCGCGGTCTTCAGCTCCTCGATCAAATCCGCGCCGGATGTTTTCGGCAGATTCCATACCGACGCCCCCGCAATGATCGCCCCATACGGGTGAATCGGATAGCTTGGATTGGGCACCATAATCATATCGCCTGGCGAGGTGATCGCCTGCGCCAGATTCGCCAGGCCTTCCTTCGAGCCGATCGTCACGATCATTTCCGTTTCAGGGTTCAGCTCCACGCCAAAGCGGCGCTGGTAATAGCCGCATTGCGCACGGCGCAAACCCGCAATCCCGCGCGACATCGAATAGCCATGCGCCTTCGGATCAGCGGCGGTTTCCTTCAGCTTCTGGATAATATGCGGCGCAGGCGGCGTGTCAGGATTGCCCATGCCCAGATCAATAATGTCGCGCCCCGTCGCACGGTGCGCTGCTTTCACAGCGTTCACCTCCGCAAACACATAGGGCGGCAAGCGCTTAATACGGTAAAAATCATCTTTCATAACAACACCAACAGCGAGGAATTACAGCGCGATACTATCCATGCAGCCCATGCCCGCAACACCATTAACGGCGACGCGTATAGCGTGAGTCACCCAGATACCCTTCTCCCGAATAACCACCTTGCATCGGCGGTGTCAACTGAATCGGTGCGCTATGTTGCATCGGGGGGCTATAGCTTGTCTGCGGTGGCATCGGCACGTCCACCGGCTGTGGCGCCTCATAATAAACAGGCGCGGGTTGCTCAACCCTTTGCTCGCTCAACACCGGAGGCATAGGTACAGATGCAGGTGTGACAACCGGCGCAACTGCGGGCGGTGCCACCGGCGCTTCCACCTCACGCGGCATCACCGGTTGCGGTGCATAATGGCGTGGGTCGGGCGCATAATAAATATCCGGGGACGCGAGCGGCACGGGCGCAGCCACCGGCGTCGGAGCAGCAGCCGGAGCCGACTGCATCAAAGGCGTCGCTTGTTCAACCGGCACGGGGCCCAAATCAGCAGGTGGCGGTGGCAAACGCACCGCCTTATAACTCACCGGCGCATTGCTGCGATCAATCAATTGTGGCTGCGCGGGTTGCGGGGTGGCATCAACCGGCTGCAACGAGGGGTAAGGCTCATTCCCTTGCAATGGCGCCACTTGTGCCGATTGCGCTGCCTGTGTCACGCCCGTACCATGCATCAGCGCAGCACGTTGTGCATTCGACGCAGCCAACTCACGCTCCAACTCGGCAATATCCGCCTGAGTACGCGCCGCCGAAGGCGTAGGCGCAGGGGCAGTTACCACATTCGGCGCTTCCAATGGCTGTATCGCCACCGGCGCCGCAGGCGCGGCTTGCACCGTTGGGCCATAGCCCAGCTGAGCGCGGTTTTCCTGCGGCATGGCGCGCAAAGCGGGCACTGGCCCTACCACGGGCTCTTCGTCTTCTTCAAACCAGCCGGTTACATCCCACCATGGCTTTTCTTCGCGGCGCACCTGCCGCGTTTGCACGGGGCGGATAAATTCTTGCACGGGTCGTTCTTGCATCGCAGGTGCAGCAACAGCAGGCGCGGTCGCGGCCACAGGAGCACTCACAGCCGGTGCCGCTTGCTTTTCAGCCGCAGCTTCGAGCGCTTCCACATTCAGCGGTGGCGGGCGTCGCGGCCCTTCGACCATATTATAACGCGGCACACGCTCGTCAAACAAGCCAGAGCACCCCGCCAGAAAGCATAAAGCCAACGCAAAGCCGACCAGCGACCATTTGAGGCCGAATACAATGCTGTTTTCCTGCTCGTAATGAGTCAGATTCATAGGACTTGCCATAAAGTACGTATACCCCAATGAGTAATGTATTGGTAGTGCTGCAGCGCAACATGCGGCGGGCTTTACACCCGCTCTTGTTCATGGTGTAACCTAGCAACACAGGCTTTGTCTAGGTGCAAATGCCACACTGTCCACAAGCAAAAATAAAAGGGGCACAAAAACAAACAATTGCAGAAATTATCCACTTTTCGTATAAGCATCCGGCAAGGATGACATCATGACAAAAACAGGCAAGCACCCAAACGGGAAAAAAGAAAGCGGGAGGAACATGAAACCATCATCACAACGTCGTCGTAGCGACGATTACGATACATTACACGCAGGCATGCACCAGTTCGATGACTGGTCCACATCCGAAGCCGCCGAATTCAGTGACAATATGGCGCAAGCCGCCCATATCTGGCACAAAATCGTGCAGGAAACCGCACAGGGCTTCCTCGATAATCCCTCACTCGGTCTGGGCCATACCGACCCGTTTAAAATCAGCGAATCCTTCACCCAGCTTGCCAGCAAAGCCATGGCCAACCCAAACCAGATCATGGATTCGCAAATCGCCTTATGGCAGGATCATCTCAACCTGTGGCAAAGCACCACGCAGCGCCTGCTCGGCCACGCCCCCGCCACTGCCGAACCCGAAGCACGCGACCGCCGCTTCAAAGACGAGGCATGGAACAACAGCACCTATTTTGATTTCCTCAAACGCAGCTACCTCATCAATAGTCGCTGGATTCAGGAATCCGTCGCCAGCGTCGAAGGACTCGACCGCCACACCGCCGACAAGGTCAATTTCTTCACCCGCCAGTTTCTCGACGCCATGTCCCCGTCGAATTATTTTTTCACCAACCCCGAAGTCATCCGCGAAACGCTGGTGAGCAAGGGCGAGAATATGGTGAAAGGCATGAAGAACATGCTCGAAGACGTGATGCGCGGTCAGGGCAAGCTGCGCATCAGCATGACCGATGAAAACGCCTTCACCCTCGGCGAAAATATCGCCGCCACTCCGGGCAAAGTCATCTATGAAAATGATCTGATGCAGCTGATTCAATACACCCCCTCGACCAAACAGGTCTATGAGGTGCCGCTGCTAATCATGCCCGCTTGGATCAACAAATATTATGTGCTCGACATGCGCGAGGAAAACTCCTTCATTCGCTGGGCCATAGGTCAGGGCTACACGGTGTTTGTCATGTCATGGGTCAACCCCAATGCTGAATTAGGGCGCAAAAGCTTTGATGATTATTTAAGCGAAGGCCCGCTCTCTGCCCTTGACGTCATCGAAGAAATCACCGGCAGCGACACCACCAATGTGGTGGGCTATTGTCTGGGCGGCACCTTGCTATCCATTACACTGGCCTATTTGCGCACCCACGGACAAAGCGCGCGCATTAACAGCGCCACCTACCTCACCACCATGATCGACTTTTCGCAAGCCGGCGACCTCTCCGTTTTCATCGATGACGAGCAGCTCGAAAGCCTCGAGGACCGCATGAGCGAAACCGGCTATCTCGAAGCACAGGACATGGCAACCACTTTCAACATGCTGCGCGCGAATGATCTCATCTGGTCTTTCGTAGTCAATAATTACCTTATGGGCAAAGACCCTTTCCCGTTTGATTTGCTGTACTGGAATTCCGATTCCACCCGCATGCCCGCCACCATGCACAGCTTCTATTTGCGCAATATGTATCAAAAAAATCTGTTGATCGTACCCGGCGGCTTAGAGCTGCTCGACACGCCCATCAACATCACCAAAATTCAGACGCCCAGCTACATCCTTTCCACCATCGACGATCATATCTCACCGTGGAAATCCACCTATGCCGCCACCCAAATCTATGACGGCGATATCACCTTCACGCTCGCCCAGTCAGGCCATATTGCCGGTGTCATCAGCCCCCCCGGCAAAAAGAAATATGGCTTCTGGACCAACAAAAAGCTGCCCGCACGCCCGCAGCAATGGCTCGAAGACGCCACCTTCAAACAAGACTCATGGTGGCTGCATTGGCATCAGTGGCAAGCGCAAAAGTCCGGCGATAAGGTGAAAGCCCGCAAATTGGGCAGCGCCCGCTACAAACCCATCGAAAAAGCCCCCGGCTCGTATGCCAAGGTAAGGGTATAGCGATTTAGCAATGGAATGTTAATGCAACGTCGGCATCTGCTCGAGCGCTTCGCCACGTCGTTGCAATTCGCGCTCCACATGGCTCATGCCCGATTGGCTCTGCGCACGCGTCACCTGCGCGATATAGGATTCGCCCGGCTCAGACACAGCAGGCTCTTCGCCCACCAGCTTGTTCTTCACAATATCCACCGCCTCATCAATGGGGTCACGCTCTTCGCCCACCTTCTGCGGCACGCCCCGGCGCGGCACGCCCGATTCTTGCCCCACCGCAGCAAAAGCCAGCTCCACCGGCTTCATCTGCCGATGATTGATATCATCCGTGAGCGCCTCAATCGGATAATGGCGGCCAAACTCGACCAGCGCACGCTTTTGTGCTTTCGGCGTCAGGCGGAAATAGGGTTTACCGCACGCCTCTTCAATCGCATCAGCTAGCACCTTATCAGCGGCAACAAACACACCGAATACCTGCTCTTTGCTCACATTTTTATTGCGGCTGATATCCAGATTAATCGCCTTAATCTGCGAGCCCGCCGTGGGCTTATCCAGCCCCAGCAACGACTCACCCAGCGCATCATACGCATTATTGACCAGCCCCATACCGGTGCCCGATATCAGCATCGCGCCAAAAATCGTGGTGTTATTGGCCAGCCACCCGCCCGATACATTTTGCACCCAGCTTGAAATACTCTGGATCGCTTCCGGCGGCACAAAGCTAGACACCGCCACCAGCGCCGTTAATGCGGCCAGAATCGTCGAGCCTAAGCGCAATAATTTTTTCTCGCCACTATGCTCGATGGATTGGCGCAAAACGGGATTGGCTTCCACCCCTTCGGCCTTGTCACCATAGGCCAGCTTATGCAACGCATCCACATCGACCTGAGCAGGGCTTATCTCCAGCTTACTGGCAATCTCATCACGGTAATGCTCAACCAATTTTTCTTCGGTGCGGCTTTGCTCGCGCCATACCAGCACGCCTTGCAGCAGCCCTGTCAGACCAATAGCAGCCAGCGCTAGCGGCATTAGCCCAATGCCGGGTGCGGCCAGCGCCACCCCCACAAATGCCATACTCATCAGCCCGCGCCCCGTCATATACAGCAGGCGGTCTTTAAAGAAGTTTTCCAGATATTCAAACCATGGCATGGTTGGCACTATTCCTTACAATAGCGGCGGACAGAACACTCCACCACACTGCTATTCTATGCCAATTTCTGTCCCGCTTATATGAAGCTTTTATGACGATTTACGCTTTAAACCTTTAATTATCTGAGGTATATCCAATGCATGGTTACACGCGCGCTATGGGGGGGATTATTGGGGCTATGCGCCCTGCGGCTGCTCTATCCGTTTTATAATTCCCCTGTCATCCAGATGGTTGGCATGTCAGGCCGCCAATGGAAACAAGCGGGCGGCTTTCTCACGCCCGAGCCGATGGCCGGTGTCGATAGCTATCTCTATCAGGCATGGCTTTGGGCCCTGCGCAGCCTCAGTAACGATCATGCCTTCACCATCCAACTCGTCTGCGGCCTGCTCTGCGCTGTTTTGCCGCTCTGCTGGTATGCCTGCGCGCGTCAGCTGCTACCGCAAAAATGGGCATTGATTGCCGCTATTCTCATCGGCCTGCACCCGTCCTTTCTGACTATTTACGGCTATTTCGCTAGCGAAACATTGCTGCTACCGCTCATCGGCCTCGCCTGTTACGCCTCATTGCACTGCCTGCGCACCCCCGCCCCGCGCACCCTGTGGCTGGCGGTGTTGCTATGGACACTTGCTGCCCTCACCCGCGTCATCGCACTGCCTGCGGGTTTGCTCTGCATCGGGTTAATATGGTGGAAAATGGGTTTCCGCCTGCGCCCCATGCTGCTGCCCCTGCTCACCAGCCTCATTCTGCTGGGCATCTCCGCCGAGCATCATCACAAAGCCGTCAATGTCTATACCCCCTTCGGCATACCGCAACTCAACGCCTTGCTCGCCCGCTCCGATGCCAGCCGCATCAATATCTATTTCGACGGGCGGCATTATTGGTTCCGCTCGCCTGCCGCCTCCACCAAACCCCTTAGCCCTTTAAGCGACTGGCACATGTCACCCCGCACCCCGCCCATTAGCGTACATATCGTCACGCGACAAGGCCGCGAAGCATGGGCGCAGGCCATGGAAAAATACCCCTTCGACGCCACGCATTATGCCCGCCACCTCTCGCAAACGGTCATGATGCTGCTGTTTTCTCCCTCGTGGCCCGAAGTCTGGCCCGATAATTGGCGCAACGAAAACCAGATCGCCCCATGGGAAGAAGCGCTGAACAAATACGCGCGCTGGCTCTGGGCCCCACTCATCATCGGCGTCTTTATTTGCGCCGCACGCGTGCCACTCGCCGAGCACCAACACGCCTTTATCCTGCTCACCCTCAGCCTGCTAATCATTATGGCGCTGCAATACACCGCCTTGTTCGAAGGACGCTACCGCAAACCCGTCGAGCCGCTGCTAATCATCTCCGCCATCACCCTGCTCTACCAGCACCGCCAACGGAGCATCGGTCATGCTTAGCATCCCCACCGCTTTGCGCCTGTATCACTGGCTCTTATCCGCCTTGGCATTGGGCATCGCATTGCTCACCCTCTACCAGCTCAGCCAGCCCACACCAACCAAACCCGCCTATAGCATGCAAGCATCAGCACCCGATACCGATGCGAATACCATGCAAGCCTTCGCCGAATTTCTGCGTGAAAGTTTCAACGCGCCCGACGAGCCCACAGCCGACCCGCAATGGGAGGCGCTGCTGCGCTATCCCATCCATGTCGAGCTATGGCGTGACGGCCATGTTATCGCGCAAGCCGCATCCTCTGGCAACGCACCCGATGTCGCACTACGCCAGCTCAAACGTGCTTACGAATCCACACGCACCAATCCATTTCAGCCCTTACATGCAGACACCATGCTGCTGCTTACTTTCTTCTACCAACCCCAACCGCTCGACATGCTGTCGGGTGAGTTCGCGCCCTTGGTCAATGAAAGGATCAACCCGCAGACCGACGGTATATTCATCCGCTGCCGCTACGCGTTGCGCTTCGCCCCACCGCATCAATGGCAACGCAACCAACTGCCATTCAACTCAACAGCAGCCTATATCCGGCATTTGTTACAACAGGAAAACTGCACCCTGCGAGAGTTGGAACATACCGACGCAGAAATCCACAAACTCACCGTCAACCAATGGCTGCAAGAGCATGCTAAGGCGCCGATTCGCCAGCCTTAATGCGATTGATACTGCTTGGACAGCGCCACATAATGCGCTGCCGACACGGGGATAAAATCAATCTCTTCCTGCTTCATCGGGCGGAAAAGTTTAGCCGGATTCCCCGCCCACAACTCACCCGTCGGAATCACCTTGCGCGGCGCCAGCAAGGCACCCGCCGCCAGCATCCCGCCACGGCTCACCACGGCATGATCCATCACCGTGCTATGCATGCCCACAAACGCATCATCTTCAATGCTGCAGGCATGAATCACCGCGCTATGCCCGATCGTCACGCCCGATCCAATGGTCGTCGGCCCCGTTTGGCGCGTCACATGCACAATCGTGCCATCCTGAATATTGCTGCGCGCGCCCACACGAATGCTTTGCACATCACCGCGCAGCACGCAACCAAACCAGATATTGCTGTCTTCGCCAATCTCCACATCGCCGATCACCACCGCGCCCGGCGCAATAAAGCAGCTCGGATGAATGCGCGGACTCACCCCGTTAAAGGGCAAAATAATCGGGCCATGGCTCATACCAAAACCTTACGGGAAGACAGCATAGGACACAAGCCCCGTCATCTCCGGCAATGCAAACATGATATTCATATTTTGTACCGCCTGACCCGACGCGCCTTTGACCAGATTATCAATCACCGACACAATAATAATTGCGCCCACCACCCGATCTTCCACCACGCCGATGCGGCATTGATTGGTGCCGCGCACCTCATGCGTCGAGGGCACCGTACCCGCCGCGCATAACTGCACAAACGGCTCCTGCGCATATTGTTTTTCAAGCGTGCTCAGCACGGTTTCCACGCTCGCGCCTGCGCACAACGTCGCATGAATCGTCGAGCTGATCCCACGGTTCATCGGCACGAGATGCGGGGTAAAACTAATCATCACCGCTTGCCCTGCCGCGTGCGAAAGCTCCTGCTCAATCTCGGCCACATGCCGGTGCCCGCCCACGCCATAAGCGCGCACCCCTTCATTGACTTCCGTAAACAGCATCGCCTGCGCCGCCTTACGCCCCGCACCGCTCACACCCGACATCGAATCGACAATAATGCCATCGGTTTCAATCTGCTTAGCGCGCAATAATGGCATCAGTGGCAGCAAAATGGACGTCGGATAACAACCCGGATTCGCCACCAGCCGCGCATCGCGCACTGCGTCGCGCGCCAGCTCGCTTAATCCATACACGGCGTGGCTTTGCAACGCAGGGGCCGCATGCGCATGGCCATACCATTGCGCATATTGCTCCCCGTCAAACAGCCGGAAGTCCGCCGATAAATCCACCACTTTCACATGGTCGGGCAACCCTGCAATAATCGTCTGCGTGGTGCCATGCGGCAAACAGCAAAATACTAAATCCACATCGGTGTAATCCACATCCTCATGCCGCACCAAGGGCATATCCAGCGTCGATAGATGCGCATACACCTCGCCAATCGGTTTGCCCGCCTGCGAGTCCCCCGTCAACGCCACCAGCGTCACATGCGGATGCCGCACCAATAGCCGCAGCAGCTCCGCCCCCGTATACCCGCTGGCCCCCAATATCACCGTTCTAATCTCTATCGTCATCTCTGTATCCTTTACTTACTTATCCCCTCTCCCTCCGGGAGAGGGTTAGGGTGAGGCCCCTTACTGGTTACTGGTTATTGGTTTCTAGCCCCTAGCCCCTAGCCTCTAGTAATCAGCCACAAAAAAAGCGCCCCAATCGGGGCGCTCTTTTCCTATCGAAAATATCCCGAACTTAACGTTTGGAGAACTGGAAGCTACGTCGTGCTTTCGCTTTACCATATTTTTTACGTTCCACCACGCGGCTATCGCGGGTAAGGAATCCGCCACGGCGCAGCGTTTTGTGATGATTGGGATCATACTCATCCAGCGCGCGGGAAATACCATGACGCACCGCGCCAGCCTGACCCGACAAGCCACCACCCTTAACGGTGCACACCACGTCAAATTTATTATTCCCATCCACCGCTTCAAACGGTTGATTGATGATCATGCGCAGCGTTGGCCGCGCAAAATACGTGGCGATTTCGCGACCATTCACGGTCACTTTGCCCGAACCACGCTTCAGCCATACACGCGCCACCGAGTCTTTACGACGACCGGTGCCATAAGCGCGGCCTTGCGCATCCAAATTTGGCTCACGCGGCTTTTCAGTTTCAGTTGCTGCCAGTGCGATTTCCATTGCTTACCTCTTATTCTTTACGTTCTTTGCGGCAAAATCCAGCGTTTCCGGTGTTTGCGCAACATGCGGATGATCGGTGCCGGCATATACACGCAGGCGGCGCAGTTGGGCGCGACCCAGCGGACCTTTAGGAATCATACGCTCAACGGCTTTTTCCACCACGCGCTCAGGATATTTCCCGCTCAAAATGGCTTCAGCGGTACGCTCTTTAATCCCGCCGGGATGGCCGGTATGCCAGTAATACATTTTATTTTCGCGTTTTTTACCGGTGAGTTTCACCTTATCCGCGTTGATAATCACCACATTATCACCGCAATCCATGTGCGGGGTGTAAGTGGGTTTATGTTTGCCACGCAGCATGTTAGCAACATGCGAAGCCATCCGGCCCAGCACCACGTCCTGCGCGTCGATCACCCACCATTTATTCTCAATATCTTGCGGCTTTGCCGAAAAGGTCTTCATGTTTCTTATCCTTACTTAAACCCAGATTCAAGGAGTGTGGAACATAAGCAAAGCCACACGCCCTGTCAACGACAATTTAATAGAAAAAACCATAGAGAAACGAAGAGCTTACAACATGCTTTGCCAGCATTACCATCCATATATCGTGCTAAAACCTAAAACCTAACACCTAAAACCTAAGCAACAAACACCTTATACCACGCCCCGCCCAGAACCGACAAAACCCTGCCATCTTCGGTGCCCAGCGGCAGCATGGCTTGACGAAACTTCACCAGCTCGCCATGCGCATTGGTGTATTCACCCTCTTCCAGCAGCGGATCGCACGAGGTAATCACATTGCGGAATTTCTCCGCCAGCGCCGTCGCTTGTGGTGATACCATCTGCCCGTTATCCATATCCAGCACGCCATCTGCATAGGCTTTCACCAGCTTCGGGCCGATATAGGTGAAATTATAATCCTCCACCTGCTCTACATCGCGCACCTGCAGCAAAAAACAATGCTCCCAGATCGGGCTCAAATGATCGGTATCCAGCTCATCCTCATGCGGAAAAAGGCGCTCATCGCGCAGCTCATTCCAATGTTGCAACAAAATCACGCTGGTGCGGCGTTCCAGTCCGTCCTCATTATAGGCCATAATATCTCGATCGTTATTAGGCAATCAGTCTAGCGGAATTTAGAATCAATTGAAAAGGCCAAAATCATCCCTCAGCCATAACGGCCACTGATATAATCCTGCGTCTGTTGCAAAGCGGGGCGGGTAAAAATCTGCTCCGTCGTGCCAAATTCCACAATATGCCCCAGATGGAAAAACGCCGTATGCTGTGACACGCGCTGCGCCTGCTGCATCGAATGCGTCACAATCACAATCGTATATTGCTGGCGCAAATCCGCAATCAGCTCTTCCACCTTCGCGCTCGCAATCGGGTCCAGCGCCGAGCACGGCTCATCCATCAAAATCACATCGGGATTCACGGCAATCGTGCGCGCAATGCATAAGCGTTGCTGCTGCCCACCCGACAAACCGGTGCCCGATTCATGCAGCCGGTCTTTCACCTCGTCAAACAATGCAGCACGGCGCAAGGAGCTCTCCACAATCGCATCCAGCTCCGCCTTGCTGGTGGCCAGCCCATGAATGCGCGGCCCATACGCTACATTATCATAAATCGATTTGGGAAACGGATTCGGCTTTTGAAACACCATCCCCACCCGCGCGCGCAAACTCACCTCATCCACCGCCGCATCGTAAATATTCACGCCATCAATCGCTATTTCGCCCTGCACTTTGCAACCGACAATCATGTCATTCATACGATTAATACAGCGTAAAAAGGTCGATTTACCACAGCCCGACGGGCCGATCAGCGCCGTCACCGAGCGCTCATGCATGGCCAGCGACACCTCAAACAATGCCTGTTTGCTGCCATAAAACACATTCACGCCCTGCGCCTGAATTTTCGGATTTTCTGTCATCACGCTCATCGCCCTACCATTTAATTTCATATTTCCGGCGCACAAAAATCGCCACCGCATTCATCAGCATCAATAACCCCAGCAACACAATAATACCGGTGGATGTCTTCTCCACAAATCCCATCTCGGGGCTACCCGCCCAAATATAAATCTGCACCGGCATCACCGTCGCCGGGTCTAAAAAATGACGCGGCACATCGGCCACAAACGCCACCATCCCGATCATCAGCAGCGGGGCGGTTTCACCAATCGCGCGCGCCAAACCCAAAATCGCGCCCGTCATCATCCCCGGCATGGCATAAGGCACCACATGATGCGCCACCACCTGCACCGGCGACGCACCCAGCCCTCGCGCGCCGTCACGAATCGAGGGCGGCACCGCCTTCAATGATACCCGCGCACTAATAATAATCACCGGCAAAATCATCAGCGCCAGCGTCAGCCCGCCCACCAGCGCGGATGATCGCGGCAGCCCGAAAAATTGCAAATACACCGCCAGCCCTAACAACCCGAAAATAATCGACGGCACCGCCGCCAAATTATTGATATTCACCTCGATCAAATCGGTGAAGCGGTTTTTCGGCGCGAATTCTTCCAGATAAATCGCGCTCATCACCCCAATCACAAAGGCAATGCTCAGGCAAATCACCAGCGTAAAAAACGACCCCACCATACTTCCCGCAAACCCCGCCAAATCCGGCTCGCGTGAATCGCCACGGCTGAAAAAATGCCGGTTAAAAGTCGCCCGAATATGCCCCTGATCCTCCAGCGTCGCCAGTTGCTGGCGCTGCGTGTCGCTCAGCATCGGCACATCCCGCCCCTTCAAATACTGATCTGCCGGATCAGACACCGGCAACCACACATCCTGCGGCAGCGTCTTACCCTCTAATTGGCGATGCACCAGATACGACGCCGATAAACTCAACAGGCTCGCCGCCGCGCGCTTATCCGCCGCGCTCTCCAGCGCAGGGAAATAAGTGCGCAGCGCATCCGCCACCAGTTTTTGGTCATTGCCATTCGATTGCGTCACCAATTCATCGCTAATCGTCACCTGCACCTGATGCTGGATAAAACCGGGAATGCCGGGGGTAATAATCGTATAAAACAAATAGGCCAGTGCCGCCAGCGCCACACCAATCGCGCTGCGCCCATACCAGCGGAAACGTGCCTCCGCACGGTGGCGGCGCTTGAGCGAGGCTTCCAAACGTGCATGCTGCTCAGGGGTCATTCCACTTGCTCCTGATAGCGCCGCACCACATACAGCGCTAAAATATTGAGTATCAGCGTAAACACAAACAGGCTTAAGCCCAGTGCAAAAGCCGCCAGCGTTTTTGCGGAATCAAATTCCTGATCGCCCACCAAAAGCGTCACAATCTGCACCGTCACCGTCGTCACCGCTTCCATCGGATTAAAAGTCAGATTCGCCGCCAGCCCCGCGGCCATCACCACAATCATCGTCTCACCCACGGCGCGGCTCACCGCCAGCAATACCCCGCCCATAATACCGGGCAGCGCCGCAGGTAATACCACTTTGCGGATCGTCTCCGAATGCGTCGCCCCCAACCCGTAACTCGCCTCACGCAGATTTTTCGGAATCGCCGAAATCACATCATCACTGAGCGACGAAATAAACGGAATAATCATAATCCCCATCGTCATCCCCGCCGCCAATGCCGACTCCGACGCAATGCTAAGCCCCAGCGATTCGCCCACCGATCGCAACAGCGGCGCCAACGAAATAATCGCAAAAAACCCATACACCACCGTCGGAATCCCCGCCAGAATCTCCAGCAGCGGCTTGATGATATTGCGCGTACGCGGATGCGCATATTCCGCCATATAAATCGCCGAGAACAACCCCACCGGCACCGCAATCACCATTGCCACCAGCATAATCAGACAGGTGCCCACAAATAACGGCACCGCCCCAAACGCGCCCGAACTACCCGCCTGATCCTCGCGCAACGCCGTCTGCGGGCTCCAATGCAAGCCGGTTAAAAAATCCCACAGCGGCACCTTGTCAAAAAACCGCAGTGATTCATTGAGTACCGATAACACAATCGCCACCGTCACTAAAATCGAAATCAGCGCACAGGCACCCATCCCCCACAATATCGCTCGCTCCACGCGTGATCGCGCCGCCAGCTCCGGCTTCAGCCGTTTCAAATTCAGCCACACGCCAAACGCCGCCACGCCTGCCGCCAGCCAGCTCAGACGCCAGTTATCGTCGATGGTCTCAGGAGGAAAAATCACATGCGCCGCAAAAAACGCAATCACCGCTGGCATCACACCATACAGCACCACAAACCAGCCATGAAAATGCGGCAATGAATGGCGACGACCAGCCACCACAGGCCAGCCACGCGCCTTGCTACGCGCCGTCACATAGCCAACAACCCCCAACACTATAAATAGCATCGTGGCCACCGCTACGGGCGATGTACCCCATCCATCCATGCGCGGGGTTATAGCAGAGTTCAGAGTTCAGAGTCCAGAGTTCAGTTAATGAAAAAGCAATTACAGAAAACAATCCTTCACTGGACTCTGGACTCTGAACTCTGAACTCTACTCTTCAAATATAGGCAAAAACACGTTAAACGTCGTCCCCTCGCCGACAATCGAATCCACCGTAATCGCGCCACGATGGCGGATGATAATCCCTTTGACAATCGCCAGCCCCAACCCCGTGCCGCCAATCTGCCGCGTGCGGGCCGAATCGACGCGGTAAAAACGCTCCATCAATCGCGGCAAATGCTGCTTGGCAATCCCCTCGCCCTGGTCACGCACGCTCAACATTACTACCCGCGTCTGATTGCGCATTTTGATATCGGCGGGCAGCTCCGACGTAATGCGAGTTTTCACCGTAATATCGCTATTGGAAAACCCGTATTTAATCGCATTCCCAATCAGATTATGCACCACCTGCATCAGCTCATTGCCGTCACCTTTCACCATCGGCAAATTATCATGCAAATCCAGCACCAGCCGCATTTGCTTATCCTCCAATGGCCGTTTAAAATGCTCGCATGACAGCCGCACCACCCGCCCGATATCCACCGGATCGGTCGGAATCGCATTCGCATTCATTTCAATTTTCGACAACGACAATAAGTCATTAATCAGCTGCTGCATGCGATCGGCCTGCTCCAGCATAATCTGCAAAAACGTCTCGCGCGCTTCCGTATCGTCCTTAGCGGGCCCAATCAGCGTTTCAATAAAGCCCTTGATACTCGCCAGCGGCGTGCGGATTTCATGGCTGGCATTGGCCACAAAGTCAGCGCGCATCTGCTCGACGCTTTTCAGCTCGGTAATGTCATTCATCGTAATCACCGTCGAAATCCCACCCGCCGAGGGCACCGGAAACCGCTCAATAATCGCCAGAAAATCACGCAACACCGGCTCCTCAATCCGAAACTCAATCTCCCGCCCCTTCAAATCCGATATCACCGCATTTACCGTATCGGCCAGATAATGGCTGTTAATCACGCTTTTCAGCGGCTTTTGCGCCAGATTTTGCCCAAAAATCGCGCGAGCTGCCCGATTAGTGCGCACAATCTGCTTATTATCATTAATCATGATCAGAATATCCGGCAGCGTATCAACAAGAATCTCGCGCTCGGTGATAATGCTTTCCATCTGCTGCTTTTTCACTTCCCAACTGCGCTGCAGATTCTCCAGCCCCTGCGATAAGTCAAACGGCGCGCCGACATAGGTAAGCTTAGGCGCATTGACGCGCTTATCCTGCGCCAGCTGCGTCACATAATGCGTCAGCGCTGCAATATTAGCGAGGAACGGATAGATAAAAATCGTCGTCGCCACCAAAATCACCAGATAGGCAATCATCATATGCGGCAGCGTCAAAATCCCCAGCACCACATAAATCGACAACACAATCAGCGGCGGAATCGACACCAGCGCCACCGACTTTAATAAGGTCGCAAAAGCCACGGCTGTTTTCTGCTCGGTTTGTTTGGTGTCATTCATGGGTCAAATCCAGTTGTAGGGCGCGCAGCAATTCACCACTATAAGGCGCAGATGCGCGCCAACTGTCAATAGCATCCTGATAGAGCGGCTGACGCACCTGTGTCGCGCTTGCCGTCGTCACCGCGCGCCGCGTCTCATAAAACCGTGCGCAATCCGCCTCCCACGATAAGCCACAAAAATCCAGCAACCGCCGCATTTGTGGCTCACCTTCGCGCACCAACGCCTCATACGACACATCCAGAATCGCATCCCCATGGCGCGCACGCCAAAAATCCATCAAATCTGCATAGGCACGGTAATGCTCGCCCAACTCACCCATGTCATAGGCAAAAGGCTGCGGCCCGAAAAACAACCGCTTATAAATCGACAAACAGGTCGCCATCGGGTGCCGCTGCACATGCAGTATTTTGGCCTCCGGCAGCATCCGCCGTATCGCCCCGATAAAATGAAAATTCATCGGCATTTTATCGCAGATAAACGCCACATCACCATGTTCGCGCAGCATCGATAGGTAGCGTTGCCCAAGCGACTGCCACTTTGCTGTGTCCCACTGCACCGCTACCTCGGGCCAGCCCTTCTCCGCTTGCAGTAACGCGCTCAGAGTATCCAGCTCCCCCGCCCCACTCACCTGCGAATGGCTGGCCAGCACCTGCTCCACCAGCGACGAGCCCGAGCGCGGCATGCCCACAATAAAAATCGGCACCGGCCCATCTGCCTGTGTTTTTCCAACCACCGCAGAGTCAAAAACCGTTTTCAACTTGTCAAAATACTCGGTCGTCTGCTCACTGTGATAGGTTATCTGTGCCCGCTTAAGCGCATTCCCCGCATCATAATGCGCAAAAGCCTGTGCCAAATCGCCGCAATCTTCATAGGCTTTGCCCAATGCAAAATGCAAATAGAGTGGCTCTTTGGCTCCCCCTATCAACGCCTCCATCTGCGCTAGATGCGCATCCCCCACATCGTAACGCGTCACCAACGCCAAATGATAATGCGCCGCCGCATCGCCCGCATCCGCCGCAATCGCCAAGCGGTAATGCGCGCGCGCCTTGTCCGCCTGCCCCACCTCGCGATAAAGCGACGCCATACAAAGCTGCAACACCCCCGCCGCCGGTTGCTGCGCCAACGCCGCCTCCAGCAAGACGAAAGCCGCCGCATAATCGCCCGACTCTTTATAACATAACGCCGCATTGCGCAGCGCCTCGGCCTCTCCCGTCTGCACCGCCAGCCGCTCCCATTGCGCCGCCGCATCACTGTAGCGCCGCATCGCGGCCAGTATCCCCGCCCGTTGCGCCATCGCCTGCGCGTGATCGGGCGCATGCTGCAACACCGCCTCCAGCGCTTCCAGCGCCTCAGGCCGCTGGCCTTGCTGTTCGCGCATCATCGCCAGATTAAACCATACATGCGGCTGTGCAGCCTGTAGCGCCACCGATTGCTCCAGCAGCCGCGCCCCTTGCGCATGCCGACCCGTTTGATACAGCAATAACCCCAGTAATTGCAGCGCATCAGGGTGCTGCGCCTGCAGCTTCAGCGCCGCACGGTAACAGCGCTCGGCTTCCGCCGCATTACCCGCGCGCAAGGCCGCAAGCCCCTGATTACACCAGATTTGCGGGCTGGTTTGCGCATTTGCTTTGCGTCGGGCAGTTCGGTTCATGGTTTTATCCTATTGATACTGCTGCTATAATCAACTGCCTGCGTAAACACAACTGCAAATCAGACATTTTCATTGACAAGCAAGGGCGCTGCATTATATTGCCAGCCTCTTTAAGCAAGACAACATAAGGAAAAGCCGATGTTCGCGGTCATAAAAACTGGTGGTAAGCAATACCGTGTCGCCAAGGGCGATCTGGTAGCGGTCGAAAAACTCGAAGGCAACGCAGGCGATGCCGTGCAACTGTCCGACGTCATGGCGCTGGGTGGTGACAAACCGCAAGTCGGCGCGCCGCTGATTTCCGGCGCAGCCGTTGCTGCCGAAATCGTGGCCCAAACCAAAACCGATAAGGTGATCGTTTTCAAAAAGAAACGCCGTCAGAATTATCGCCGCACCCAGGGCCATCGTCAGCAACAAACACTGCTGCGCGTAACCGATATCATCACGTCCGGCGCTAAAGCGGCTGAAAAGCCCGCAACGGCAGCCAAAAAAGCGCCAGCGCCGAAAGCAGAAGCGCCGAAAGAAGCAAAACCCGCCGCCGCTAAATCCACAGCGAAACCGGCAGCAGCAAAAAAGCCCGCCGCCAAAAAAGCGGCGCCGGCTAAAAAGACAACGAAGGAGTAAGATTCCATGGCTCATAAAAAAGCAGGTGGTAGTTCCCGCAACGGTCGCGATTCCGCCGGTCGTCGCTTAGGCGTCAAAAAATACGGTGGCGAGTCGGTAGTTTCCGGCAACATCATCGTGCGTCAGCGCGGCACCAAAATCCACCCGGGTGAAAATGTTGGCATGGGCAAAGACCATACCTTGTTTGCCACCACCGACGGTCAGGTTCAATTCAGCCGTAAGGCCAATGACCGCAGCGTCGTTTCCGTGGTAGCCGCCAGCGCGTAAAGCTCGTGGCCACACAAACACACAAAGGGAAATGGTCCGCCATTTCCCTTTTTTGTTATTATGCTTTCGTTTCCTGCTCCGGTTTACTAACCTCCGCAATGAAACAGGCTCAAGGCTGAGTCGCGCTACTGCACTCCTTCTTGTCCCTTGCTAAAACCTAAAACCTTTAACCTATAACCTGTAANNAAATGAAATTCCTCGACGAAGCCAAAATCTTCATTCAAAGCGGCGCAGGTGGCAATGGCTGCGTGGCGTTCCGGCGCGAGCGCAACATCCCCTTCGGCGGCCCCAGCGGCGGCGATGGGGGCCGTGGCGGCTCCATCTATATCGAATGCACCGAAGGCCTCAACACGCTCATCGATTTTCGCTACAAACAGCATTTCAAAGCCTCCAAAGGCATTCACGGCATGGGGCAAATGCGCGCTGGTTCCGCCGCCGAGGATATCATCATCCCCGTTCCTGTCGGCACGCAGGTCATCGCCGAAGACAAAGAAACACTGATCGCCGATTTAACCGAAATCGGTCAGCGCGTATTGCTCGCCAAAGGCGGCAAAGGCGGCTTAGGAAACGTGCATTTCAAAAGCTCCACCAATCAGGCGCCCCGCCAGTTCACCCCCGGCGAAGACGGCGAGGAACAATGGGTATGGCTGCGCTTAAAGCTCCTCTCCGACGCCGGATTGCTCGGCCTGCCCAACGCCGGTAAATCCACCTTTCTGGCCGCCGTCACCCGCGCCAAGCCCAAAATCGCTGATTATCCTTTCACCACCTTGCATCCGCNNCCAAGCCGAAGATCGCCGACTATCCTTTCACCACCTTGCATCCGCAGCTGGGTGTGGTCTATATGGATGAGCGCGAATTTGTGCTGGCCGATATTCCCGGGCTCATCGAAGGTGCGCATGAAGGCGTCGGGCTGGGCCTGCGCTTTTTAGGCCATGTTGAGCGCTGCGGCATTTTGCTGCATCTGATCGACGGCACGCAGGACGATGTGGCAGAAGCCTATCGCATCGTGCGCGCCGAGCTGGCCGCCTATGACGATGAGCTGGCCGCCAAACCCGAAATTGTGGCCCTCAATAAATGCGATGCGTTAAGCGAAGACGACATCGCACAAAAACAACAAGCGCTCGAAGCCGCCTGCGGTGAAGAAGTGCGCCTGTTATCAGGCGCGACCCATGCAGGCGTCAAAGAAGTGCTGCGCGACATGCTGTCGATTATTGATCGCTACCGCGAGCAGCAGCGTGAACAAGCTCAACGCGAACAAGACCTAAAAGGGGAAGAAAGTCATGACCGCGACACCTAGCCTGCTCACCTGCCAGCGCATTGTCATCAAAATCGGTTCCCTCACCTTAACCGATGGCAAAAACGGCAAGATCCGCGAGAAATGGTTAGCCACCTTGGCCGAAGATATCCGCGCCCTGCGCGAGCGCGGTATCGAAGTCGTCATCGTCTCATCGGGCGCTGTCACCTTGGGCCGCGCCATGCTCGGCCTCACCCACAAACATCTCGAGCTGCCCGAAAAACAAGCCTGCGCCGCCGCCGGACAAATCTGTTTGGTACAAGCATGGCAAGAGGCGCTCGCCGCCCATAGCATCGGCGTCGCGCAAATCCTCATCACCGCCGAAGACACCGAAGACCGCCGCCGCTATCTCAATGCGCGCACCACCATCAACACCCTGCTCGATTACGGCATGATCCCCGTTATCAACGAAAACGACACCGTGACCACCGCCCAAATCCGCTATGGCGACAATGACCGCCTCGCCGCCGCCGTCGCCGCGATGATCGGGGCCGATGCGCTGATTCTGTTATCTGATATCGACGGTTTCTACACCAATAACCCCAAGCTCGACCCCAGCGCCACCCTCATCGAGCTCATCGAAGACATTACCCCCGAAATCGAAGCGATGGCAGGCGACGCAATCGAAACCTTCTCCACTGGCGGCATGAAAACCAAAATAATGGCCGCCCAGCGCGCCGTCGCTGCCGGTTGCCACATGGTCATCGCCAAAGGCGATATCGATCATCCCTTGCAATATATTATGGATGGCAAACCCTGCTCATGGTTCCGCGCGTCGGAATCCCCCTTGAGCGCCTACAAACAATGGATTGCCAGCTCGTTGTATTTTCGCGGCACGCTCATCGTCGATGACGGCGCTAAACGCGCACTCACCAAAGGCAACAGCCTGCTACCCGCCGGTGTCACCCGCATCGACGGCAGCTTCGATCGCGGCGATACGGTTGAAATCCGCGATAAGAATGACCAAGTGTTAGGCATGGGCATCGCCATTTACAGCGCCGCCGACGCGCTGCAAATCATAGGCAAACAATCCGATGCGATCGAATCCATTTTAGGCTATAAACGACGTGACGAATTAATTCACCGCGACGATATGGTCATCACCTTATAAGGAGCACGCCATGAGCACAGCCGCCAAAAGTGAAAATAATAGTGAAAATATCCCCGCTTTGATGCAAGGCATCGGCGAAGCGGCACGCGCTGCTTATCACACGCTGGCGCTCGCCTCCGCGCAGCAAAAAGACGATGCGTTGCGCGCCGCCGCGCAAAGCCTGCGCCAAGCGACCGACACCATGATGCAAGCCAATGCGCGCGACCTCGCCTATGGCCGTGACAAAGGCTTAAGCGACGCCATGATCGACCGCCTCACCCTCACCCCTGAACGCATCGACGCCATGGCCTCCGGCCTCGAAGCCATCGCCCGCCTGCCCGACCCCGTGGGCCGCGATCTGGGCGCATGGGAAGGCCCCGGCAACGGCCTGCATATCCGTAAAATCTCTGTGCCCCTTGGCGTCATCGGCATCATCTATGAATCGCGNNCAATGCCGCCATCCTGCGCGGCGGCTCCGACAGCTTGCATTCCTCCGCCGCCATCACCGCCTGCATCCATGCCGGGCTGAAAGCCGCTGGCTTGCCTGAATCTGCCGTCCAGCTAGTGCCCACCCGCTCGCGTGATGCAGTCGGCGAAATGCTCACCATGACCGGCATCATCGATATCATCGTCCCCCGTGGCGGCAAAAGCCTCACCGAGCGCATCGCGCGTGACAGCCGCATCCCCACCATCCAGCATCTCGATGGCAATTGCCACACCTATATCCACGCCAAAGCCAATCCCGACACCGCTATCAACGTCACATTAAACGCCAAAATGCGCCGTCTTGGCGTCTGCGGCGCCACCGAATCGCTGGTAATCGACGAGGCTGTCATCGATACCATTTTACCTAAGTTGGCCGATCAATTGCTGGGCAAGGGCTGCGAACTGCGCGGCGACGCCCGCGCTCAGGCCGCCGATGATCGTATCAGCCCCGCCTCCGACGAAGACTGGGGCACCGAATATCTCGATGCGATTCTTTCCATCAAAACCGTCCATGGCCTCGACGAAGCCATCGCCCATATCAACCGCTACAGCTCGCACCATACCGACGCCATCATCACCGAGGACAAAACCGCCGCCGCCCGCTTCGCCCACGAAATCGACAGCGCCATTGTGATGCAAAACAGCTCCACCCAATTCGCCGATGGCGGCGAATTCGGCATGGGCGCCGAAATCGGCATTTCCACCGGACGCCTCCACGCCCGCGGCCCCGTCGGCTGCGACCAGCTCACCACCTATAAATATGTGGTGAGCAGCGATGGCGCGGTTCGCAGCTGAGTGATGAAATCGTGATTCGTGATTCGTGATTCGTAGTTCGTAGTTGATGACTTCGTACCCCCTCACCCATTCCCTGTCATGCTGAATTTATTTCAGCATCCAACTGGACCCTGAAACAAGTTCAGGGTGACAACTAATAACTAACGACTGAAAGCTGAAAGCTGAACTCTGAACTCTGAACTCTGAGCTCTGGACTCTGATCACCAAACCCGATACACACAAACCATGCGCTACCATCACCAGACCATCGGCCTGCTCGGCGGATCGTTCAATCCCGCCCATGACGGGCATGTGCACCTGAGCCGCGAAGCAAAAAAGCGACTGGGCCTCGATGGCATCTGGTGGATCATCAGCCCGCAAAACCCGCTCAAACCCAAAAGCGAACTGGCCCCTTATGCGGATCGTCTGGCTCATGCCCAAACCCTTATCAAACCGCATCCCTTCATCCGCCTCAGCGAAATCGAAACCGAGCATCATCTGCGCTACAGCATCGACACCATCCGCGCATTACAAAACCAACACCCACGCACGCGCTTTGTCTGGCTCATCGGCGCCGATAACCTCGCCATCTTCCATCGCTGGCGCAATTGGCAACAAATGATGGAGAGCATTCCCATCGCCGTATTCGACCGCGCGCCCTACTCCCATTCCGCGCTTCGCAGCAAAGCCGCCATCCGCTATCGCGCCTACCGCCTCGACGAATCCGATGCCAGAGCCTTGCCATCGGCCCGTAAGCCCGCATGGGTATGGTGCAGCATGCCGCGCCATGCCACCTCCGCAACCGATTTACGAAAAACACTTGGAAATAATGCCTTTTTTATGCGATAATAACTATATGAGCACTTTCATTTAAGCTGCATTGCCTTACATGATAGTCTCTAACCAAGCATGGAGAGTCTTATTCCTTCACCTACTTCACTCGATTCGATACGCAAACTAATCGAATCCTCACTCGATGATGACAAAGCCGAAGATATCGTAACCATCGACCTGGCGGGAAAATGCAGCTTCGCTGATTGCATGATCGTGGCCTCGGGCCGCTCCCAACGCCATGTCGGCGCACTCGCGTCCAAATTGCAGGAAAAGCTGAAAGATGCCGGACAACCGCCGTTATCGGTTGAAGGCATGGAAAGCTGCGATTGGGTACTGATCGATGCCGGTGATGTTATCGTGCATATATTCAAGCCCGAAGTGCGCGAATATTACAATATCGAGAAAATGTGGTCGATCCCTGCCGCCGTCCCTGCGCGCAAGGAAGTCCTCGTTTAACGATGCGTATCACCATCGCCTGCGTGGGGAAAATGAAATCCTCCCCCGAGCAGGAGCTATTGCGTAAATATCTCAAGCAATGCCCGTGGAAATGCACCATCCACGAAATCGAATCCAAAAAATCCCTGAGCACTGATCAGCGCAAAACCGCCGAGGCCGAGCAATTACTCAGCCTCACCGCCACCGCTCATCAGCGCATCGCGCTGGATGAACGCGGCCAAACCCTATCAAGCGAAACCCTCGCCGCCCAATTCGGCCAATGGCAACAACAGGGCAGCTCACATATCGCCATTTGCATCGGCGGTGCCGACGGGCTCGACGAAACCGTGCGCAACGCCTCGCAGCTCATCCTCTCTTTCGGTGCCATGACCTGGCCCCACATGCTGGTGCGCGCCATGTTAGCCGAGCAACTCTACCGCCTCCACACCATCCTAACCAACCACCCCTACCACCGCAGCTAAAAATCCACCCCGTCATACTGGCGCTTGACGCCAGTATCTCCCTCCGCATCTCAATATCCTGCGCTCTTGCAACGCAAGCCGCAGGATAACGAAAATCTTTCTTCCCCCTCTCCCTCCGGGAGAGGGTCGGAGTGAGGGCCCTTTCTTACTTACTTGTCACCCTATAACCTAAAACCTATAACCTATAACCTCCCCCCTCCAAAACCCATTGCACTCACCAGCCCTTCGCCTATATTACCCCCATGAGCACCACTCCCAAACCCGTTATACTCTGCATTCTCGATGGCTGGGGCCACCGCGAAGAAACCGATCATAACGCCATCGCGCAAGCACACACCCCCCACTGGGACACCCTCTGGCGCGACTACCCGCATGGCGTGCTTCACGCATCCGAAGGACAGGTCGGCCTGCCCTGCGGCCAGATGGGCAATTCCGAGGTGGGTCACATGAATATCGGCGCGGGCCGCATCGTAATGCAGGATTTACCGCGCATCGACGCCGCCATTGCCGATGGCTCCCTCGCCCAAAACCCTACTCTCGCCACTTTCATGCATCAGCTCAAACAATCCAATGGCAGCTGCCACCTGATGGGTCTGCTCTCCGACGGTGGCGTGCATTCACACATGAATCATATCATCGCCCTCGCCAATACCGTCGCCGCCACAGGCATTCCCGTCAAACTCCACCTCTTCCTCGACGGACGCGACACGCCGCCTAAAAGCGCGCTCGCCTATCTGCAAACGCTGCAAAACGCAATCGCCGACGACATCACCATCGCCACCATCAGTGGCCGTTACTACGCCATGGACCGCGACAAACGCTGGGACCGTGTCGAGCGCGCCTATGACGCCATCATCGACGCCATCGGCGCCCGCTATGACGAAGCCGAAGACGCGATTGAGGCCGCCTACGCGCAAAACACCAGCGACGAATTCATCCTCCCGATGGTGCAGCAATCCTACACCGGCATACAAGAAGGCGACGGGCTGCTCATGGCCAATTTCCGTGCCGATCGCGCCCGCCAGCTTCTCACGGCATTACTCGATCCATCCTTCAGCGGCTTCGCCCGCAAACGCATCGCCAGCTTTGCCGCCACCGCAGGCATGGTCGAATATTCCGACGCGTTAAACCCCCTCATCCCCGCGTTATTTTTCCCCGAATCGCTGAGCAATATTTTAGGCGAAGTCGTGGCCGATGCGGGCCTCACCCAGCTACGCATCGCTGAGACCGAAAAATACGCGCATGTCACCTTTTTCATGAGTGGTGGCCGCGAAGAACCCTTCACCGGCGAGGAGCGGATTTTAATTCCCTCGCCCAATGTCGCCACCTATGATCTGCAACCCGAAATGTCCGCCGCAGAGCTCACCGACAAGCTGGTCGACGCCATCACCGCGCAACGTCACGATCTCATCATCGTCAATTTCGCCAACCCCGATATGGTCGGCCATAGCGGCGACATGCAAGCCGCCATCAAAGCCGTCGAAGCCGTCGATACCGCGCTGGGCCGTATCCATGCCGCGCTGGAAAAAGCAGGCGGTGCGATGATCATCAGCGCCGATCACGGCAATGTCGAGCAGCTGCAAGACCACACAACGGGTCAAGCGCACACCGCCCACACCCTGAATTTAGTGCCCGTCATCTGCACCGGCGCAACCTTCAAAGGCCAGCATTTCCCCATCCGCGAAGGCAAGCTTGCCGATCTGGCCCCCACGGTGCTGGCGTTGCTCGGCCTCAAAAAACCCGCTGAAATGACCGGCGAATCCCTCATCCCCGCCGAGGCACTGGATGCGCGTGCTATCGCGTAGCGCGTGGTGCGCCATCTGCGCCACCGGCCTGTGGCTGCACGCCGCCCACGCGCAGGACGCGCAAAAGTCCGAGCTGGAGCAAACCAGCCGCGAAATCGAATTATCAAAACAAGAACAAGCCAAGCTCAGTAAAAAGCGTGATGCGGTCAGCGCCGAGCTCAAAGAGTTGCAATCCGACAGCATCGTCCTCACCGCACAAATCCGCCGTATGGAATCACAGCTCGCCGAAAAAGAGGCCGCCTATCAATCCCTGCAAAAGCAGCTTCACACCAAGCAAACCGCCATGGACACCCGCAAAGACGACATCGCCGCCTTGCTGCATGCGATGATCCGCATGAAACGCATGCCGCGCGAAATGGTCATTGCACAACCGCAATCCCTGCCCGACATGCTGCGCACGGCCAGCGCCCTGCATGTGTCCTATGATGGCGTCGAACAGGATATGCAAAAGCTGCAGCAGGAGCTGACACAGCTGGCCGATCTGCGCAAACAAACCGCCACCGCCCGCGCCGGATTGCAAAAAGAACAAACCGCCCTCAACGTCAAACAAGACGTGCTCGCCACAACCCTCAAAAAGCAGGAAACCGCCCTGCGCAGCATCAGCCGTGACTATGACAAGCTCGAAGCGCGCATCGCCGATCTGTCGCGCACCTCCCGCTCACTATCTGAACTGATCGAGAATATCGAAAAAGAAAGCGCCATGTTCAACGCCATCGGCATGCCGCAACCCAAACCCGCGCCGCCCTCGCCAGCCGCAACTACCGCGCCCTCCACGCCCGCCTCAACCGGCGTCGCCAGCAGCTTTACCGCCATGAAAGGCCGCCTGCCCTATCCCGCCGCAGGCACCCTGCTACACCGCTACGGCCAGCGCAAAGGCAAAGTCGATACTTATCAGGGTCAGGTATTGCAAACCGTACCCGGCGCCCAAATCACCGCCCCGCATAGCGGCAAAATCGTCTTCACCGGCAAATTCATGGATTATGGTAACATGGCCATCATCGAACATGGCGGCGGCTATCATACGCTGATTGCAGGATTATCTGTGGTGCGCGCGTCACTCGGCCAGCAGGTGGTGGCGGGCCAGCCCATCGGCGCCATGGGCGATACCACCAGCGCGCGCCAGCTATATCTGGAATTACGAAAAGACAGCAAGGCTATTGACCCCACCCCCTGGATGGGTAATCTCAGCAAGGCAATTGCAACCCGCTGACACTCGTGCTAATCATTAGACAACTTCAGATAACCAAGGATCACCATTATGCATTTTTCTCCCCGCCGTTTGCTTGCTGTCAGCGCCATTGGATTGGTTTTATCATTCGGCGTCACCAGCCAAAGCTGGGCGCAAAGCACGGACGAAGCACAAACCCTCAGCCTCGATAGCCTTAACGACACCAGCAAAACCTATGAAATGCTCAACCTGTTTGGCGATGTGTTCGAGCGCGTGCGCGCCGATTATGTTGAACCCGTCGAAGACGACAAGCTAATCGAATCCGCCATCAACGGCATGCTCACCTCGCTCGATCCGCATTCCGGCTATCTCAACGCTAAAAGCTTCAAGGAAATGCAGGTGCAAACCAAAGGCGAATTTGGTGGCTTAGGCATCGAAGTCACCATGGAAAACGGCCTCGTCAAAGTCGTCTCCCCCATCGATGATACCCCCGCATTTCACGCTGGTGTCAAAGCCGGCGATTACATCAGCCAGATCGATGGCGAACAGGTGATGGGCCTCACCCTCTCGGATGCAGTTGATAAAATGCGTGGCCGTGTCGGCACCAAAATCAAACTCACCGTCCTGCGCGAAGGGCTGCAGGAACCGCTCGATCTGGAAATCACCCGCGATCTAATCAAAATTAAATCCGTCCGCGCCCGCGCCGAAGATGACGTTGCCTATTTACGCATCACCTCCTTCTCCGAAAACACATTCGAATCGATGGAACGCGAGCTGGAAGCCCAGAAAAAAGCGATTGGCCCCAAAATTAAAGGCATCGTACTCGATATGCGCAACAATCCCGGCGGCTTACTCGATCAGGCGATTGCGGTATCCGACGCCTTCCTCGATCGCGGTGAAATCGTCTCCACCCGCGAACGCGACCCAATGAACACCAAACGCTACAGCGCCCGCAATGGCGACATCGCCGACGGCCTGCCCATCGTGGTGCTGATCAATGAAGGTTCCGCTTCCGCGTCTGAAATCGTCGCCGGTGCCCTCAAAGACCATAAGCGCGCCGTTATATTAGGCACCAAATCTTTCGGTAAAGGCTCGGTGCAAACCGTGATTCCGCTGAAAGATCACGGTGCTATGCGCCTGACCACCGCCCGCTATTACACCCCTTCAGGCGTGTCGATTCAGGCCAAAGGCATCGAGCCGGATATTCTGGTCGAACCCGCCAAGGTGGAATTATTAAGCGACGAGAAAACCCGCAGCGAATCTACGTTGCGTGGCCATCTCACGAATGATCAGGCCAAAGAGGATGCCATCAAAAACGCACCCCCGCTCGCCACCACCGACAGCACCAAAACCGAAGAAGATTACCAGCTGTCACGCGCGCTTGATCTCATCCGCGCCCTGGCCATCTATAAAAATGTGTTAAACACGTCGGACCAGTCTGACGACGCATCGTAGAAAGGCGTAGCAGGCTCCTATGGCTGAACCCGAACAAGCATCCACAGCCAAGCCATTCACTTTCTGGTTGCTCAGCGGCCTGTGTGCGGCGCTGGCCTTGGCCAGCCTCGGATGCTTGTTTATATTCTACAGCAGCGGTGACAGTGAAAAATTACGCGCTATCTCCACTGGCCAGCACCTGCTGATCGACCCTAAAACCGGCACCATCGACGGCAATATGCGCGCAAGCGAACCCGTGCCCGAGCCGGAAGCCACCGCCGAGGAAACCGTCACCACCCCCGACGACGAGCCCCCCGCCTTCGATATCGGCACCGCACAAGACGCCGACCCCACACAGGAAATCCAAAGCGATAATCCGATCGACGATTTCGTCGCCTCCGACGATGAAGTCGCCAACGCCATCCCCGCCTATCCGCGCACCAATGCCAGCCTCAACGCCGCACCCAATCCCGAACTCACCGAAACGACGCAAAGCGGCAGCCTGCCCAAAGCCGGTGCCGCTGGTACCCCCATGCGCTATTATGGCCGCCCCTTCACTCCCACACTCAACAAACCCGTCATCGCGATTGTCATTACCCATCTGGGCGCCAGCAAAACCGCCACCGAGCAAGCCCTCAAGCTGCCGCTCGATGTCACCCTCGCCTTTAACCCCTACGCCGAATACACCCCGCTCTGGTTGGAAGGCGCGCGCAATCTCGGGCATGAATCATGGCTGATGCTACCCGTCGAGCCCGAAGGCTTCCCCGCCAATGACCCTGGCCCGCTGTCGCTGCTGCAGGCCGCAAGCGAAGCGCAGAACAAACAACGCCTGCATCAGGTGATGCAAAAAGCCGCCGGTTTTGCAGGGCTCGTGCTCCCGCCCGATCAAACCCTCACCGATAATAAAGCCGCGCGCGACCTGTTACTCGAAGAAGCCAAAGAACGTGGTATTGCATTATTACTGAGCGAAAAACCCCTCGGTCTGGCCGCCAATGCCTTTGCCGAAGCGGGCGACCATGCCCTCACCGCGCAAGTTATGCTCGACGCGGTTCCCACCTCTGATGCCATCACTAAACAACTCGCCTTACTCGAGGCCACCGCCCGCGAAAAAGGCTTCGCGCTCGGTGTATCGCTGGGCTATCCCGCCGGTATCACCGCTATCGATGCATGGGTCAAAAAACTTGATGCGGCACAATTCCAGCTCGCCCCCGCCACCGCATTAATGGGCCGCAAATGAGCCTGCCTTACCGCGCAGGCGTGGGCGTCATGCTGCTCAACGCACAAGGCGAGGTGTTTGTTGCCAAGCGCCTCGACTCCACCGCCGAGGCATGGCAAATGCCACAAGGCGGCATGGACGCGGGCGAAACCCCCGAGCAAACCGCATGGCGCGAACTCGCCGAAGAAACCGGCGTCACCAAAGCCACCTTATTAGCGCAGTCACGCGACTGGCTTACCTATGATTTACCCGACGAGCTCATCCCCAAAGTCTGGGGCGGCAATTATCGCGGGCAAAAACAAAAATGGTTTGTCATGCGGCTCGACGGCGACGATTCGCACATCAACATCCACACCGATCATCCCGAATTCTCCGAATGGAAATGGGTGCCCTTGCGCACCCTGCCCGACATCATCGTGCCCTTCAAACGCACCCTCTATCAGCAATTAATCGAGGAATTCGAACCCGTCCTGCAAAACGCGCAAAACTAACCGCCTGCGCATCCCCTCTCCCTCTGGGAGAGGGCTAGGGTGAGGGAAAGCCGCGTGGTAAACGTTGGCAGTATACAACGACATTAGCCGCGCTTAATCATCGTGCTGGCGCCATGTTGCGTGAAAATCTCCACCAGCAACACATGCGGAATCCGCCCATCCAGAATATGCGCTTCACCTGTGTCATTCTGCAGCGCATGGATGCAGGTCTCCACCTTCGGAATCATCCCGCCCGAAATCGTGCCATCCTTGATCAACTCATACACCTCATCAATCAGAATCTCCGAAATCAGCTCTTTGTCTTTGTTCAAAATGCCTGCCACATCGGTCATCATCAGCAATTTGCGCGCGCCCAGCGCGCCGGCAATCGCCCCCGCCGCCGTGTCAGCGTTGATGTTATAGGTCTCGCCATTATCGCCAATCCCGATGGGCGCAATCACCGGAATCACGTCCGACTCCAGAAAATCATCAAAAATACGCGGATTAATTTCATACGGCTCGCCCACAAATCCCAAATCCAGCATCCGCTCGATATTCGAATCGGGGTCTTTCACCGTGCGCTGCAATTTGCGTGCTTTAATCAGGCTGCCATCCTTGCCCGACAGGCCAATCGCCACGCCGCCCGCCTGATTAATCTCGGTCACAATCTGCTTATTGATCGAGCCGGATAACACCATCTCGACAATCTCCACCGTCGCCGCATCGGTCACACGCAACCCGTCTACAAAGGAGCTCTGAATTTTCAACCGGTCGAGCATTTGCGCAATCTGCGGCCCACCGCCATGCACCACCACCGGATGAATGCCGATATGCTTCAGCAGCACAATATCGCGCGCAAAGCTTTTGGTCAGCTCCGGATCACCCATCGCATGACCGCCGAATTTAATCACAAAAGTTTCCCCCGCAAACTGGCGGATATAGGGCAGCGCCTCCGACACGGTCTTTGCCGTACGCAGCAGGCTCTCGCGTTGTTTTTCGCTTTTTATTTTCATTTCAACACCCCATACAAAGCCTGTTGCAGCGGCACAATGCCATCACCCTTCACCGAACTCGTCACCATCACTTCCGGATGCAATGCCGGATGATCGTTAAAGCGCCCCTCAATCGACGCCATCACCGCATCACACTCGCTTTGCTTGATTTTATCGCGCTTGGTCAGCACCAACTGGTACGAAACCGCATGATTGTCAAGCATTTCCATCATCTCCAGATCGCTCGGCTTCAGCCCATGCCGCGCATCCACCAGCACACACACCCGCGCCAGCTGCGCTCGCCCGCGCAAATAATCGCCAATCAGCTTGGTCCATTCCCGCACCTGCTTACGCGACACTTTGGCATAACCATAGCCGGGCAAATCCACCAGCATCAACTGCCCGCCCAGATTGAAAAAATTCAGCTGCTGCGTGCGCCCCGGCGTATTCGACGTGCGCGCCAGCGTCTTACGTCCCGTCAGCGCATTCACCAGACTCGATTTACCGACATTGGAGCGGCCAATAAACGCCACCTCGGGCAATGCCGTCGCCGGTATCAGATCCAGGCTGGCCGCACCAATCACAAAATCGCATGGCTGGCGAAACAACACATGAGCAGCTTTGGCGTCCGCATCCTCCATCAGCTTGCCGTACCATATTTGGATTTATGCCGTTGCTGAATCAGCCATTGCTGCAGAATCGACAAGGTATTATTCCACGCCCAGTAAATCACCAGCCCCGCAGGGAACGATGCAAACAGGAACAGGAAAATAAACGGCAGCCATTTCATCACCATCGCCTGCACCGGATCAGACGGCGTTGGGTTCAGCCGCTGCTGAATCACCATCGTCGCACACATAATCAGCGGCCACGCGCCGATCATCAGCATACTCGGCGGGTCCCACGGAATCAGCCCGAACAGGTTAAAAATCGTGGTCGGGTCCGGCGCCGATAAATCATGAATCCAGCCATAAAACGGTGCATGGCGCATTTCGATCGTCACAAACAACACCTTATACAGCGCAAAAAACACCGGCAGCTGCAACAGCATCGGCAAGCAACCCGATGCAGGGTTAACCTTCTCCCGCTTATATAAATCCATAATTTCCTGATTCATTTTCAGCTTGTCATCGCCAAAACGCTCGCGGATTTCAGTAATTTTCGGCATCAGCACTTTCAGCTGACTCATCGACGCATAGGATTTATTCGCCAGCGGAAACAGCAGCAGCTTGATACACACCGTCAGCGCTAAAATCGCCAGCCCGAAATTACCCAGCAGCGCATTAAAATACGTCAGCGCATGGAAAATCGGCTTGGTCAGAAAATACAGCATGCCAAAATCCACCGCACGGTCAAACAGCGGAATCTGTAGCTGCTCGCCATAACGCTCCAGCAGCGACACTTCCTTCGCACCGACAAAGAAATGGCTGCGATACTGAATTGTCTCGCCCGGCTGCACCACCATCGCCGCGCCGCGATAATCAGTTTGATAGCGCTCATCACCATTAGGCTGAATATATTTCATCGTCCCGTTAAACGTAGCTGTCTGATCGGGTATCAACGCGCTCAGCCAGTATTTATCGGTAATACCCAGCCAGCCATTCGACTGATCATAGCTTTTGCTTTTATCATTGCGCAAATCCTTGTAGCTCACCTCGCTGAGTGTGTTGTTAAACACCCCAATCGGCCCCTCATGCAAAATGAAAAAATGCTTCGACGTATCGGCATAGCTGCGGCTGATCAATCCATAAGGATAAAGCGTCACCGGCGCATCCCCGCGATTGGTCACGCGCTGCTCAATCCCGAATAAAAACCGGTCTTTGGCTTCAATGCGCTGCTCAAATGCCAGCCCCGCCCCGTTATCCCACGTCGCCACCAGCGGCTCCTGCGCGGTAAACGCCTCTTGATTGCTCTGCCAAGGCGTTGTCGCATTGGGCACGGCCACATTTTTGCTGCCGCTCAGCCAGCCAAATTCAGCAAAATACGCAGCCTTCTTGCCCACCGGCGACAATACATGCACCGGCTCCTCATTTTGGGTCGTCTGTGAATATTGCTTCAGCGCCAAATCATCCAGCCGCAATCCGGTCAGATTCACGCTGCCATGCACCGCAGTGGTATCCAGCGCAATGCGCACATCCTCACGCGCGGGCTGCGCGGGCGCCTGCGCCGCATCCGACAACACGGCATCCGGATCAGCCGCTTTCGACGCCGCCTGCTTTTGCCGCTGAATCTCAGCCTGTGCAACCGCCGCCTCGCGCTTGGGCTTTTCCACAAAAAACTGCCAGCCCAGCAAAATACTGGTGGACAGCACCACCGCCAGAATCAAATTACGCATATCGGGCATGGAATGAGGACTCGACACAGACTACTCCTTGGATGATGAGGAAAAAACAGGGGGAACAGGATCAAACCCGCTGCGCCCGAATGGATGGCATGAACAAATCCGCCGCGCCCCAAGCAGCCCGCCACGCCACGCACCATGGCGTTGGACTGCTTCCAGCGCATACTCCGAACAGGTGGGGCGAAACCGGCATTGTGCGGGCCACAGCGGCGATAAAACCCACTGATATCCTTTGATGCCTATCATCAGTAACCGGCGCAATGGCTTATCCTTTTATCCGTTTCAGGGCGTAAGTGAGGTCCCTTAATAGCGTCTCATACGACGCTTGCACACATAAATCTCGCGCAATCAGCACATAATCGGTTCCACCCACCGCATGCGCGGGGAAAACCGCCTGCACCGCCGCCCGCATCCGCCGCTTGGCCAGATTGCGGATCACCGCATTCCCCAGCTTTTTCGTCGCAGTAAACCCCACCCGCACCACCAATGGGTCAGGCAAAGGCGATTGAACCGCTTGTAATACAATGGAATGGGTCACGCATTTGCGCCCCGATTGGGCTGCCCGCACAAAATCGGCACGCTTCACAATCCGCGTGATGGTAACTGACACACTCGTTAAGCTTATGCGCTCAGGCGTTTACGGCCTTTGGAGCGACGCGCCGCAATAACCCTGCGACCGCCAACCGTTGCCATACGCGAGCGAAAACCATGACGACGTTTGCGAACCAATACGCTTGGCTGAAAAGTACGTTTCATCGCTTCAATCCTTCTTCTTTTGCTTTTTAAGAGGCGGATATATAGCGGCACTGAATCAATAAGTCAAGCTGTGGCACAATCGTCATCTACAGCAAAAAATAAGCGGATTTCTGTCCCTTCAGTATCGGATTAGCCAAGCCAAAAACATTTAAATAGAGTAAAACCACTCTATGTTAGGTCATCTGCGCTATTTTTACCTGCTTAGCCTCTTGTTTATCGTCGGGGGGGCCATTGGCGTTGGTTTCCTGCTGCGCGGTATGATCGCCGAAAACCTCGAACAAGCGGTTAAACGCAATAATATTGCGCTGGCTCAAGGCTTTGTCTCAGCCTCCAGCACCTTGGCCACCGCCATGGGCGGCGGGACGGCCAGCCCCTTGCTTATCAGCAGCATGCAGCGCTACGCCGCCAGTTTCGGCAAAAACCTATCCGTCATGCAATTCACCCTCTATGACGGCACGGGCCGCAAATTACACAGCACCCTGCCCACCACCCTCACCGATAGCAGCGGCAAACCCATCGACGGCGAAATATTAACCGCCATCAGCAGTGGCCGTATCATCAGCACCCTCATCCGCAATGTCAGCCATAATACAGGCAGCGGTTCGTCAAACAATAACACCATCATTCAAACCCTGTATCCCGTACCCAATCCGGCCTATAACAGCAGCTCGCCCATCTGCGAAAGCCTGCGCCAAAGCAACGATATGGTCTCGCTGCGCAATTCCTTATTATGCAACCCCACCATTGGCCTGATCGACATCACCGTCAATGTATCGGGCGAGTATAATCAATTAATCAAAATTCAGTGGGTCTCCACCGGCAGCACCATCGCTATTTTTATCGTGCTCATCGGCATTTTGCTCATCACCTCAGTGCGCGCCGAATCCATCATCGCCAAGCAGCACGAGCTGAATCTGGAGCTCACCGCCGCCGCCGCCACCGCCGAAGCCGAAAACCGCGACAAAGCCCAGTTCCTTGCCAATATCAGCCATGAGCTGCGCACCCCGCTCAACGCCA
>DITS01000009.1:7170-91705 GCA_002422205.1 Alphaproteobacteria bacterium UBA6178 | reverse complement strand
TCAGCCTCATCAACGATATTCTCGACTATTCCAAAGCCGAAGCGGGCAAGCTCGAGCTCGAAGCCACCGAAACCGACATCACCAAGCTGCTGCGCAACAGCATGCGGCTGGTCATCCCGCGCGCCGAATCCGCGCAAGTGACGCTGGTCGAAGCCCTGCCGCAAGAGCCCATTATCAGCGTCGTCGATGCCAAAAAGCTCAAACAAGTCATCCTCAATCTCTTATCCAATGCAGTAAAATTCACCCCGCCTGGCGGCGAAGTCAAAATTTCCGCCTGGATACAGGTGCAGGACAATAGAATCTGCATCGAAGTGCGCGACAGCGGCATCGGCATCGCCCATAAAGACATCGCCAAGGTGATGACCCCCTTCGGACAGGTTGACAGCAAGCTCTCGCGCAAATATGAAGGAACCGGCCTCGGCCTGCCGCTTTCCAAAAAATTAATCGAAATCATGGGCGGCGAATTTATAATCGAAAGCGAAGTGAATGTGGGCACCAGCATTTTGCTCAAAATTCCTTCACTCACCCAAGCCGAATCTGAAAACGCCTGACGAAATGAAATAACATGTCTACGCAAAGTACCAGCACCCGTCGGATTTCCATCCATGACATCATGGCCATGAAAGGCCAGACGCCCATCGTCTCGCTCACCGCCTATTCCGCCCCCATCGCCCGCATTCTCGATGCGCATATCGATCTGTTTATTGTCGGCGATTCGTTAGGTATGGTGTGCTACGGCATGGACACTACCCTGCCCGTCACGCTTGATATGATGATACGCCATGGCAAAACCGTGGTCGATAATTCCAGCCGCGCGCTGGTGGTGGTCGATATGCCCTTCGGCAGTTATCAATCCTCGCCGCAGCAAGCCTTCGACAATGCCGCACAGTTAATCGCGCAAAGCGGCGCGCAAGCCATCAAGCTCGAAGGTGGCATGGAAATGGTCGAAACCGTTTCCTTCCTTACCAGCCGTGCCATTCCGGTAATGGCGCATATCGGCCTCAAACCGCAGCATGTCAACAGCATGGGTGGTTACAAATATCAGGGCCGCGACAGCGCCGCCCAAACCCACCTCATGGCCGAGGCCAAAGCCTTTGAAGGCGCAGGCGCTTTCGCCATCCTCATCGAAGGCACTCAAGAAGCCCTCAGCGCCGACATCACCCGCGCCTTGCGCATTCCCACCATCGGCATCGGTGCTTCGCCCGACTGTGATGGGCAAGTCCTCGTCACCGACGACATGATCGGCCTCATGCCTACCACGCCTCGCTTCGTACAACGCTTCGGTGCCATTGGTGACGCCATCGACAAAGCCGCCGCCGACTACGCCGCCGCCACCCGCGCCCGATCTTTCCCCACGCTCGACCATTGCTTCGGCGTCAAAAAATAAAAGCCGATTAACATCACCTTAGCTTTATTCGTCATACTGGCGCTCGACGCCAGTATCTCTAACCGCATACTCCTCGTCAGATGCTGGGGTCAAGCCCCAGCATGACACAGTAGAGTGTAATTACAGCCCCTAAAACCTGTAACCTAAAACCTACCCCACCCCCGCCCGATACTCCGTCGGCGATTGCCCCACCAGCATTTTAAATACGCGGTTAAACGACGCAATCGAGCTGAACCCCACCTCGAACGCAATATTTGTCACCGGTGTCGTCTCGGCGCGCAGCCGCTGCTTGGCTTCTTCAATTCGGTAATGATTGATATATTCATTAATATTTTTGCCAAAATGCTGATTCACCGCCTTCGATAAATGATGCGCGCTAACACCCAGCCGCGCCGCCAGCATGTCGCGTCCCATCCCCATCTCGCGGTAAGCGGCGTCTTGCTCCATCACCTGCATCAGCCCGTCAATCAGCGCGGGTGGCACCGGCATTTCGCGGTACCGCGATAATTTCACCGGTGCCACCACATAGCGCCCGCTATCGTCAAACACCCGAAACAGCGATGTCAGCACCAGATAAATAAAACTCAAGCGAATAATGCTGCTCGCCATCCCATGGTCCTTGGCCGAAATATCATCGGCCAGCAGCGCTAAATCCACGCCCAGCATCACCACATTCAATAATATAAATGCCACGATCAGCCAGTAAATATGCATCCGCTGCGTTGAATTGGCCGGAAACGCCATCGCCTTGCGCGAAATATGCACCTGCAGCAGTAGCAAAATCAAACTCGCAGCAAAGAGCTGATAGAGCAGATGCGCATCCGCCGATGGAATGCATTGCCCGACGCCCAGACACACCTCATCCACCGCCAGCATCCCATAAATCAGCGAGCTACCACCGACAACCGGCACCGCCAGAATCAACCAGTAAGAAAGAGGCGGGGACTTGCCGCTCAACAACTGCACAATCAGCAAAAAGCTAAGCGCAACTTGCAGATCCTGCCCCATCAGCAACGCAGCTTGCGCCCATTCCGGGCTTTCACCCGTCAGCGGCAGCAATGGATACACAAAACTGCAGGCCAGACAGATAAAATAACTCACCGGCACCGCAACTTGCTGCGCATTGCGCGACAGCGCCAGCAACAACAACACCACAAACAGACACGGCAACAATGCTGTGAGCTGCAATGCCTGCAACAAACTGATATTCAGATCGGCCATTGTTTCACACCCTGATAGCCATGCTACTCAATCACAGGCAACAAGGAAATCAAAACTTAAGGGGCAACAGAGGGTGCGGGCACGGTAGACGGGCTATCCATAACCGCATCATCCGCAAGCGGCGCTGGCTCCTCGCCGGGCATCAACGGAATCCCGCGATTCACGCGGTCCTGCTCAATCGCTTTAATCTGCGATTCCATTTCTTTCATTTTACCCAACCGCTCTTCAATAAAATGCTTCACGAAGTTAAATTCACCGGGTTTGAGTTGATCGGGATCATCCAAAATCCCTTGAATAATCGCCAGCGCCGCACCCATTTCCCCGCGTTGCTCATGAATAAAGGCGGGCATTTGCTGCGCCCAGATCGGAATGGATTTTTGACCAATCAGATGATTCGCAATCTTAAGCGCGAGCGCCTTATCTTCCAGCTTATGATTGGCTAAATATACTGCCTGCACCGTCCACCACCATTTTTCCGGCACGCGGTGAAGCGAGTGATCAAGCAGATAATCAACAATATATTTTACATCGGCTTTATTTTGCGACTGGCTGAAATAATAGGTCGCCATCGACGGCACATAATTGGATTGATCATCCAGCGAATCCAGCAAGCGGAACCATTGATATAATTTGGCGAAATCATATTTATATAAGGCGGTAAAACGTCCAAACGTATCACCAGCATTTTGAATGCGTAACGCGAGCAAGCGGAAAAATGCCTGCTCGTCACCCAGCGAAATCGCCTTCACTGTTTCTTTGCCCGGCACATCCGGCACAATACCCATATCCGGCAAAATACCGTTGGTTTCCCACCAGAACGCACCCTGCAACCCCAAAAACAACACAAAGCATGCAATGGCTTTTTTCATAAACTTAAGCCCTAAAATTGCTTACGTTTAAAATCAATCACCGTCGCCGCAATCAGCAGCGGAATGAAAATCCCGCCCTGCAGCAAAAATAAATACAAATCCTGATAGCTCTTCAGCCCATAAATCAGCCATTGGCTTTTGCCGAAAAAGTCCAGCCTTGGTACTACCACCGAAATCACATCCATTACCCAGCGGAACCCGATATTAATTTCGCGCGCTTCAAACAACGAGCCACTTTGCGACGTGGCAACAAAAAAGCCCATCATACGCGACAGCACATAAAATCCAAGGCTTGCCAATACTGAGCTCACCGCACTTTTAAAGGTAAAGGCCGCGAACAAACTAATCGCCACCACTAACCACATTTCCAGTAAAATGCTTGCGCCCCAAGCCATAAACCCGTTGCTGCTTAAAATCCCCACCACATACAGCATCACCCAGGTCGGTACAACCAGCAGCAGTGCCACCACCGCAAAACCCAGCCAATAAGAAATCACCAGATTCGAACGCGAAATTGGCCGCGACAGCAGCACATCAATTTCCTTGGTGTCAAACGCATTGCGCACATGAAAACACGTAAACACAATCAGCCCGACAACCAAAATCAACCGTGCCGACGCAGCCGCAAAAGTCAATGTCATTTGTTCCGGCTCCAGCATCGCGGTGCCCCCCATTACGCTCGAGACAAACGCCGCAAAAATCACGCCGCAAAACAGCCCGACAAACAGCCGGTCACGAATCGCGGTAATCAGAATATAACGGATATTAGTCAGCATAATGATATCCCCTTACATACACTAAAATGTCAGTGGCCGCGGATCGTCATTATATTTCTCATAAATGAGTTTGTCCGCTGGCGCATAACTGCCCGATGGATTCACAATCGTGGCCTTAATAAAAATAATCAGCTCTTTTTTACCTGTGTTCTTATTAACATTTTTAAACGCGTTGCCAATCCACGGAATACTGCTCACGCCCGGCACACCTTGCTGTTCATCACTCATCTGGTCTTCCATCAACCCGCCGATCACCATCACGCTACCGCTTTTCAGCTTCATCACCGAATCCAGCTCGCGCACTTCCACCACCGGAATTTCATTGATAATCGTATTGCCATTCTGATCGGTCAGACAAGCAGACCCCGGATCAATCACCGTACCCACCTGCCGCGACAAGGAAGGCCGCACATTCAGCGTCACCAGATTATTATCCAGGTCAATCGACGGCAGAATGCTCATCAAAATACCAATCGGAATCGAGCGGGGCTCCGATGTAATCGTTTGCGATGGCGGTGAAATCACCGTGCCATCAGAAATTTGTGCGTTTTCTGTTTCGCAGCTGATCGAGAAGAACACGCGATTCTCAGCAAAGGTTAGCACCGCTTGCTGGTTATTAATCGCGCTCAAACGCGGGCTTGACAAGGTGCGCGATACACCGAACCGCTCGGTCAGCTGCACCACCGCATCCAGATTAATCCCCAGATTATTATCATTGCCCTGCAGGCCATAGGTCATGCCCTGCCCCAGGCTGGTGGTCGGAAATGACAATTGAAAATCAGAGTTACCCAGCGCCGCCGTCCAGTTCACACCGCTTTGATATTGCTTATCCAGTGCCACCTCAACAATTTTGGCTTCGATCAGCACCTGTGCCGACGCGCTGCGATTGAGCACTTTCAGATATTCCTGCACCATATCATGCTGACGCTGCGAAGCGGAAACCGACAAAATACCCGCCTGACGGTTAACGACAAAGAACGCGCCGTCACGTCCACGACCCGCCGCACCTTCCGCGCCACCTGTCAACCCGGCGGTTGAGCTCCCGATACCACCTGCCATTTGCCCGCTTTGTAACAGCGCATCCGTCCCGGCGGGTACATAGTTAAGAATTTCCGTCATGCTCGATTGCAGCGCACTCCAGAAATCACTTTCCGTGCTACTCGAAATACTCGACGAGGTGCCCGATGTCACGGCGCTGCTGCCGCCACCGCTGCCACCGCTACTGCCACCACTACTACCGCCGCTTTCGCCACTACTGCCCCCGCTAACATCGGAAGACAAGACATCGGTCGAAATATTCACAGAGCTCTGGCTGCTGCGCACCATATTTAAAAAGTCGAGCGGATAGTTTTTGACATAGGGCACATCACGCTCAATACGCAGCACCCCATTACGCATATTATAGCGCAAATTAGCCAGATCCGCGATACGCTCAATCACCTGATTAAAGGGCCGGTCTTTGGCCCGAAATGAAATCCCGCCTTCAATCCCCGCTCCCAATTCAATATCCACATCGGCCAGCCGTGCCAATTCAATCAGCACATCCTTCAGCGGCACATCATCCGTGACCGCTACTGATACCAATTTAGTTTTACCGATTTTCGGTGGCTTCGGAGCGGCCAGAATTTGTGCAATCTCAGGAACGGGGGGCATCGGCGGCGCGGCGAGCTGCGCCGTCGTTTCCGGCACACCCGAGGACGGCTTGGCCATATTCTCATAATCATTGCGGCTTAATTTGCGATCCGAATCGATCAAATCATAGGTCTCCGCGTCAAACACCCCGCCTTCCGAGGCGCAACCCAGAAGGAACAACATACCACATATAGCTAGAACCTGATAAGGACGCCCAGACATCACATGCAACCTAACTACCCACAAAACACTACTTATTGTTATAATCCGAACATTAAATAACAGAATGTTGGATAATTACAATGAATTCATCCCCCCTGTGGATAGTGTGGTTGTTCTGATAGCGCTACAATATGTTGTAGAAAAAATTAACGGAAAACCCCCACCCAGCGATCCGCCTGCCAGAAAAGCGCGGGCAGTTCAGGCCACAATAAACAAATCACCATCGCAATCGCTAGCGCCGGACCAAACGGAAACAGCGCGCCCTGCCGAAGCGCCCGCCACAGCAGCGAGGTAGCAATACCAAGCAACCCCGCAATAAACAAAAAAGGCACCAGCGGTTTGGCTCCCAGCCACAACCCCACCACAAATAAAAATTTCACATCGCCCATGCCCAACGCATCTTTATTGCGCAGCCACAAAAATCCGTAGCGCAATACCAGCCCAATCAAAAGCCCTACGAGCGCGCCGACAATATACACATCAATCACGCGCTCCATCACAAAACAATAGGCCACCCCCAGCACAATCATCGCCACCTGTAACGAATCGGGAATAATATAATGCTCAAAATCAATCACAATCAGCGCAATCAGACACACCGCCAGCAACACCAAAATACCCGCCTGCGTACTCAGGCCAAACTGCCACACCAGCAGCACAAAACACACAGCCGTCACTAGCTCAATCATCAGATAGCGCGGCGAAATGCGCAGCGCGCAATGGCGGCATTGCCCACGGCTCCATAGATAAGATAATACCGGCACCAAATCACGCGAGCGCAGCGGCGTATGGCATTGCGGACAGCGCGAGCGCGTTGCCACCACCGGCTCATCGCGCGGCAAACGGTGTGCCAGCAGCGTAATAAAACTGCCAAAGCATGCGCCAATCACCGCCGCCAGCAGCAATAAAACCCAACCTGAATTAGCAAGATTATCAATAATTGTCATAGTGTTACTTGTTTTATAAACCGGTGAACACTCTAGCATGGCTCACCCGCGGCCGTTATTAAAATCAGCATAAAAATGTGCATGAGCGCCGCAGATGGTTGAAGTTAGTGATAATTTTGTTGCAAATCCGCCTGCTTCATGCGAAGACATTGCCACTATATATAGTGGCTAACCCACCATATCATACAAAAAATACAATATCGGCACCTGAATATATGACGTTGATGACCATTGCAATTGCAAGCGACCATGCCGGCTATGCGCTGAAAGAGCAGCTCAAGCCCTGCATTCAGTCGATGGGTCACGCGCTGCTTGATCTGGGCACCGATTCCACCGATTCCGTCGACTATCCCGACTTTGGTCACGCCATCGCGCAAGCCATCACCAGCGGCCAAGCCACGCTGGGCATCGCCATTTGCGGCTCCGGCATCGGCATTTCCATCGCCGCCAACCGTCATGCAGGCATCCGCTGCGCCTTGTGTCATGACGGGCTGTCAGCCCAACTCGCACGCGAGCATAACAACGCCAATGTGCTGGCGCTCGGCGCTCGGCTGATCGGATCGGAAACCGCACGCGAATGCGTGACACGTTTTATTGAAAGCAATTTTTTAGGCGAGCGCCATCAAACGCGCGTCGACAAATTAGGTTAATAACGAATCACGAAATAAGGAGCAACAACATGAGTTCTACTGTCGTATCCATGAAACCATCCCCTAACGCCACCGCAGGCTTTTTCACCCGTGGCGTCGCCGAGTCTGACCCCGCGCTTCACGCCGCGATGACCGCTGAATTAAACCGCCAGAAACATCAGGTGGAATTAATCGCATCAGAAAACATCACCAGCCTTGCCGTGCTGCAAGCGCAAGGCAGTGTGCTGACCAACAAATATGCCGAAGGCTATCCGGGCAAGCGCTATTATGGCGGCTGCGAATGCGTCGATGTGGCGGAAGAACTCGCCATCGAACGCGCGAAAAAATTATTCGATTGCGCCTTTGTCAATGTGCAGCCCAATTCCGGCTCACAAGCAAACCAAGGTGTGTTCACCGCGCTTTTGCAACCGGGTGATACCATCCTTGGTCAATCGCTCGCTGCGGGCGGCCACCTCACCCATGGCGCGGCTCCGAATCAATCGGGCAAATGGTTCAACGCCATTCAATATGGCGTGCGCGAATCCGACGCGCTGATTGATTATGATCAGGTCGAAGCCCTCGCCAAAGAACACAAACCCAAACTCATCATCGCGGGCTTCTCGGCCTATCCGCGCGTGGTTGACTGGGCACGCTTCCGCAAAATCGCCGATTCCGTCGGTGCATTATTCCTCGTCGATATGGCGCATATTGCGGGCTTGGTTGCCGCGGGTTCCTACCCGTCGCCGCTGCCGCACGCGCATGTCGTCACCACCACCACCCACAAGACCCTGCGCGGTCCGCGCGGCGGCATGATCTTGTCGAACCACCCCGAGCTGGTGGTGCGCAAAACGCCATCGGGCAAAGACGTCACGCTGGAGCAAGCCATCAACTCCGCCATCTTCCCCGGCATTCAGGGCGGCCCCTTGATGCATGTGATCGCGGCCAAGGCCGTATCCTTCGGCGAAGCGTTGGGCGATGAGTTCAAAGCCTATGGCCACGCCGTGGTTGATAACGCCCGCGCACTCGCTGCCACGCTGAAATCACGCGGCTTCGATATTGTGTCCGGTGGCACCGACAACCATATCGTGCTGGTGGATATGCGCCCGAAAAACATCACGGGTAAAGCGGCCGAAGAAGCGCTGGAGCGTGCAGGACTCACCTGCAACAAAAACGCGATTCCGTTTGATCCGGCACCGCCGATGATCACCTCCGGCGTGCGCCTTGGCACACCCGCTGGCACTACGCGCGGTTTCGGTATTGAGGAATTCACACTCGTGGGTAACCTGATCGGCGACGTGCTCGACGGCCTGGCCAAAAACCCCGATACCAATGAGACGGTAGAAAAGGAAGTGGCAGCCAAGGTGAAAACCCTGTGCGAACGCTTCCCGATTTACCCGACCTTGAGCTAGGACGTAAGCGATGCGCTGCCCGTTTTGTAGTAATCAGGACACGCAGGTGAAGGACTCGCGCCCCAGCGAGGACGGCTCCACCATCCGCAGGCGGCGCTATTGTCCGGCGTGCAATTCGCGCTTCACCACCTTTGAGCGCGTGCAGCTGCGCGAGCTGACCGTGATCAAAACCAATGGCGAGCGCCGCGTGTTCGACCGCGACAAAATCGCGCGTTCGCTTTCCATTGCGTTGCGCAAACGTCCGGTTGATCCGGACATTGTCGAACAAACCGTCAACCGCGTGGTGCAAAAACTGGAAAGTCAGGGCGAAAGCGATATCCCCTCCAACCTCATCGGCCAGATGGTGATGGAAGAGCTGATCGCACTCGATAAGGTGGCCTATATCCGCTACGCATCGGTTTATCGTAATTTCCGCGAAGCCAAGGATTTCGAGGATTTCGTCGAGAAGCTGGCAACGCCGTAAAGAATGTTTGTCAGGCCTAAGCCCTTGACACCGTCATGCTGGTGCTCGACATCAGCATCTGGATATTGGCGTCAAGCGCCAGTATGACAAACAATAAAACCTGTAACCTAAAACCTGTAACCTAATGCCTGATATAAAATACATGCACCACGCACTCCGCCTTGCCTCGCGCCAGCTGGGGCGCACCATGCCCAATCCGGCGGTGGGCTGCGTGATTGTAAAAAACGGACAGATCGTCGGCACCGGCGCCACCGCCAGCGGCGGCCGCCCCCATGCCGAAACGCTGGCGCTGGAGATGGCGGGCGAGCGCGCGTCTGAAGCCACACTCTATGTCACGCTTGAGCCTTGCGCACATCACGGGCAAACACCCCCCTGCACCACCGCCATCATCGAAGCGAATATCACCCGCATCGTCATTGCCTGCGCCGACCCCGACCCGCGCGTCAGCGGCAAAGGGTTTGAGCAGCTGCGCAAAGCAGGGCTTGAAGTGATAAGCGGCATTGGCGAAGCACAAGCCCTCGCCCTCAATGAAGGTTTTTTCCTACGTATCGAAAACAACCGTCCGCTGGTCTCGCTCAAACTCGCCACGTCGCTCGATGGCTGCATCGCCACCGCAAGCGGCGACAGCCAGTGGATCACGGGCGAATCTGCCCGCCGCTACGGCCACGCGCTGCGCGGCCAGCATGATGCCATCCTCACCGGTATCGGCACCGTGCTTGCCGATGACCCGCTGCTCACCTGCCGCATCAATGGCCGCACCCATCACTCCCCCATCCGCATTGTCATGGATGGCAATGGCAGATTGCCCGCCACCAGCAAACTGGCTCAAAGCGCAGGCGATGTGCCATTGTGGATTCTCACCCGCGACGCCACCTCTCATCCGCTGGCGGGCAGCAAAGCGAATATCATCACCTGCCCCACCGATGGCGCGCATCTGAGCATCCCCCATGCCCTTTCGCTACTTGCCGATCGCGGCGTCACCCGCTTGCTCGTCGAAGCGGGTGCACAGCTCTCCACCGCGTTTATCGATGCAAAATTAGTCGATGATCTCTATTGGTTCCGCGCTCCCCTCATCATCGGCGACGGCACATCCGCGCTGAACATGCAATGCGCTACGCTCGATGACTGCCTGAAACTAACGCCGCAGGAGCGCATTTCGCTTGGCATTGACACGCTCGAAGTCTATAGCTTGCGCGAAGGAACAGACTAATGTTTACCGGCATCATCACCGACATCGGCACCGTCATCGCCTGCGAACGCAGCACCCACGATACGCAGCTTCACATACGCACCCGCTACGATACCGCCACCATTGCACTCGGTGCATCAATAGCCTGTAATGGCATCTGTCTAACCGTCACGCAGCTGGGCGATGATTGGTTTGCCGTCCTCGCCTCTGCCGAAACTGCACGCGTCACCAATCTCAATCAATGGCAAACCGGTAGCAGCATCAATCTCGAACGCGCCCTTCGCATCGGCGATGAGCTGGGCGGGCATTTTGTCTCCGGCCATGTCGATGGCACCGCCCCAATCGAATCCATCACGCCCGTCGGCGAGTCGCATCAGCTCGTCATACGCGTGCCCGATGCGCTGCAATATTTCATCGCACCCAAAGGCTCTGTCACGCTGGATGGGATTGCTCTCACCGTTAACGATGTCAGCGATAATCGCATCACACTCAACATCATCCCCCATAGCTGGGAACACACCAACCTGTCACAACGCAAACCAGGCGACGCGCTGAATCTCGAAATCGATCCGCTCGCCCGCATCACCGCCCGATTACTGGAGTCCCACGCATGAGCCACGCCGATTATCTCTCTCCCATAGCCGATATTATCGACGATGCACGCGCAGGCCGCATGTTTATTTTAGTCGATGACGAAGACCGCGAAAACGAGGGNNAGGGTGATCTCGTCATCCCCGCGCAAATGGCCACCCCCGACATCATCAATTTCATGGCCAAATACGGGCGCGGATTGATTTGCTTGTCCCTCACCGAATCGCGCATCAATCAGCTGCAACTGCCCCTCATGGCCGCCAAAAACACGTCGCGCCACGAAACCGCTTTCACCGTATCAATCGAAGCCAAAGAAGGCGTCACCACCGGCATCTCCGCCGCAGACCGTGCTCACACCATCGCCGTCGCAATCAACCCCGAAAACGGGCCCGAAGCACTCGCCACCCCCGGCCATATTTTCCCCCTGCGCGCGCGTGACGGGGGCGTGCTGGTGCGCGCGGGCCATACCGAAGCCGCCGTCGATATCGCACGGCTCGCAAGCCTCAACCCCTCCGGCGTCATCTGCGAAATCATGAATGACGATGGCAGCATGGCGCGCCTGCCCGATCTGATTCCCTTTGCCCAAACCCACGGCCTCAAAATTGCCACCATCGCCGATCTCATCGCCTATCGCCGCCGTGCCGAAAAACTGGTCGAGCGCGTCGACACCCGCCCCTTCACCAGCACCTTCGGCGGCAATTTCATCATGCATGTTTATCACAGCGTGGTCGGGCGCGGCGAGCATCTGGCACTGGTCAAAGGCGACATTACCCAAACCAATCCCACGCTGGTGCGTATGCACGCCTTCAACCTGCTGCATGACGCGCTGGGCGACATGGCGTCCGGCAAAGCAGGCGAGCTGCAAGCCGCCCTACGCGCCATCGATAGCGCTGGTGCGGGCGCGCTGGTGCTCATCCGCGAGCCGCTCACCCTTGCACCCAAAGGCACTGCGCCGCAAAGCGCCCTGCGTGATTATGGGATCGGCGCGCAAATCCTGCTGGATTTAGGCATCACCGACATGCTACTACTGTCCAATTCCAAGCGCAGCGTGGTGGGCTTGGATGGCTACGGCATCACCATCCACGGCTACCAACCGATCGAGGTCTGACATGGCACATATCCTGATTGTCGTATCCCCTTACTATAAGGACATCACCGACGAATTATTATTAGGCGCACGTTCGCATCTCGACGTGGCAGGCCACACCCATGACACCATCAACGTGCCCGGCGCATTCGAAATTCCTGCCGCCATCCACATGGCCATGCATGGCACCAAATCTTATGACGGCTATATTGCGCTCGGCTGCGTCATTCGCGGCGAAACCTCACATTATGATTATGTCTGCGGCGAATGCGCACGTGGCCTGCAAGATTTATCCCTACTGCACAAAGCCCCCATCGGCTTTGGCGTGCTCACGGTAGAAAATAAAAAACAAGCCGAAATCCGTGCCAGCGTCAATGGCAAAAACAAGGGACGCGAAGCTGCGGAAGCCTGCATACAAATGATCGCACTCAAAACCCATTTTGGAGTAAAGCCTCGTGACTGATGCCGCCCCCACTTCCGCTCCTGCTGCCACACCACCGGATCGCGAATCCATTCAGCGCAAACGCGCCGCGCGCATGGCTGCCATTCAGGGCATCTATAACCTCACCGTGACCGAGAGCAAAATCACCATGGACAAGCTCAGCACGCAGCTGCAGCAACAATGGCACGACAGCATCGCCCATCAGGATGCCGAATGGCCGATCGACGCGCAGCCCGAACAAGCCCTGCTCAACGATATTCTGCAAGGTGTCCAATCACACAAAGAGGCGATCATCGAAGCCGTGCGCCCCACCATCAAAGCCAACTGGAAACCCGAGCGCATGAGCCCGGTGATGATGGCCATTCTGCATTGCGCCGCGTATGAATTATTACAGCATACCGAGCGCAATACCGCTATGCTGATCGATGAATATGTAACACTCGCTGCCGGATTTTTCGACGATCCCGAGCTAGGCTTTGTGCATAGCGCCCTACAGCAAATTGCCCAAAGCCATCGCCCCTAATCTCTTCCTTCTCCCTCTCCCTCAGGGAGAGGGTCGGGGTGAGGGTGCCCTTACTTAAACAAGCTAAAAAGGCACGCCCCATGTCCGAATTCTCCTGGATCGAAACCTATTTCCGCCCCCTCGCGCAAGCGCACCCCGAAAGCCTGCAACTGCAAGACGACGCCGCTTTGCTGGAATGCCCCGCAAACACACAGCTCGTCATCACCACCGACATGCTGCATGAAGGCGTGCATTTTCTGGCTGGCACCACACCCCATCTGATCGCGCAAAAAGCCCTGCGCTGCAACCTCTCCGATCTCGCCGCCATGGGTGCGGTGGCGTTTGGCTACACCCTTGCCCTCGGCCTGCCCCGCCACACCGACGCAGCATGGCTGGCCGATTTCACCGCCGGTCTCGCCGCCGACCAACAAACATTTGGCTGCGGCCTGCTCGGCGGCGACACCACCGCCACTCTCGGCCCGCTAAGCATCGCCATTACCGCCTATGGCCATATTCCCCACGGCAAAGCCCATCGCCGCACCGGCGCCCAAATCGGCGACGATATTTATGTTAGCGGCCCCATCGGCGACGCGTATATCGGCCTGCGCATGGCGAAAGGCGAACTACCCGCAGACAATGCCATGATAGCCCGCTACGAACTACCCATGCCACGCCTCGAACTGGGTGTCAGACTCCAAGGCCTCGCCACCGCTTGCCTCGATATTTCCGACGGGCTGTTACAGGATATGGAACATATCTGCACCGCCTCATCCTGCGCCGCCGCGCTTGATGCGTCGCATATTCCGCTCAGCCCCACCGCGCATCAGCTAATGGGTGCCGGACATATCCACCTACCCGAGCTGCTCGCCGGTGGCGATGATTATGAATTACTCTTCACCGCCTCGCCCATGTCACGCCTCGCGCTCGACAAAATCCCCGGCCTCACCCGCATCGGCACCATCCGCCAAGGCTCCGGCCTCACCCTTTACGATGCGCATGGCGACATCCTCCCCATAAATTCCAAAGGCTACCAGCATTTTAAATAATGCCCGTACCCTAGTCATCCTGCGGCTTGCGCAGCAAGAGCGCAGGATCTCATGAGATGGAGCGCGAGTCTGCGCTGACGCTCCGCGTCCCGCACATAAGGTACCCGTCATCCTCGGGACGGCATCGCCGATCTCGGGGATCTCCTTGGTGTTATAAGACCAGACCCCGTCATACGAAGGGGTGACAAGATGCTGTCATACTGGTGCTCGACACCAGTATCTGCACGTAAATGAGGAATGAGGTGCTGGCGTCGAGCGCCAGCATGACGAGGAATATAACCGAGGTCAGTAGACCGAGCCTTTAGTCGCCAAAGGCGTTAGGTTCATCGCGTAGGCCAGTAGGCCGGAGCGGGAACAAACGTAAAACTCCCTAAGGCCTACCCGGCGTCGCCATTTCACTCGACGGCGCATTAAACCGGCCCAGATTGCCCAGCGTCTGCTCCAAGAAGCCAAGGCTATGGCCCTCCGTGGGCGTAATTTTCTCCACAATCGCCACATCCACCTTGTCATCCAGCCCATAGCCATTCACGGCTTTAATCACCCCGCTGTTATCAAAGGTAATCTGCGTCACTTTTTGCTCCGTGGTCTCGGGCCGCAAAAAGGCCTGCCGCATTTTGCGCGACTGAATATAATACCACACCTCATCGCCAAAGGTCGCAACGCTCGAAGGCGAGCCAAATTGCTGCATCACCTCTGCCTTGGTAGTTGAGCCGATATGCAGCTTAGTCACCATATCCGCATCATCCAGATGGCCGCGCTGATCCACCATCGGCTCGCACGCCGACAGCAGCCACAGGCTTAGCAGCCCTATCATCACGCTCTTTACTTGCATTTCGTCTCCACCGGTTTTACGTTGCCGCTATGTTTGCCCAACTCACACGCTGGTTCAGCCCGTCATCCGACATCATGCGCGCCCATGCCATCTATATAGCATTGGTCGGGCAGGCGCGTCAGCCCTTTTTTTACGCATCCCTCGGAGTGCCCGACACGCTCGATGGCCGCTTCGATATGATCATCCTGCATCTGTCCCTATTCATCGAGCGAATGAAAACAGACGATGCCCAACCCGCGCCCGCTCTCAGCGCAACGGTACTCGAATGTTTCATTCAGGATATGGACCGCTCCTTGCGTGAAATGGGCATCGGCGACACCGGCGTGGCCAAACGCGTCAAAAAAATGGCCGACGCCCTCAATGGCCGCCTCAGCACCTACGCCGCCTGCGAAGACGAAGCCGCCTTGAGTGAAGCCCTGCGCCGCAATGTCTACGGCACGCTGAACGATATATCGGAAGACCAACTGGCTCAACTCACGCGCTACATGATAGAAGCGCGCGCCAATTTGGCCGCCCAATCAACCCCCGAAATCACCACCGCTAACTTTCATTTTCCTGTCATATAACGCAGCCTCCCGTCATACGACGGGGTGACAAGCCGTTGTCATACAAGACGTAGTCATACTGGTGCTCGACACCAGTATCTACGCGCTGGATGCGATGCTGGCGTCAAGCGCCAGCATGAAAAACGATAAAGAACGAGGACAGCAGACCGAGCCTTCAGTCGCGATAAGCGTTAGGCTCATTGCGCAGGGCAGGTGCCGTAGCAAGAAAACCCCTAAACCTTCACCGCGTCAGCCGTCTCGCGCACTGGCGTGACAGGTTGCAACTGTTCACTATTGCGGCTGACCGTTGCATCATAAGCACTCACCCCACGCGGGCGAATCAGCGATGGTTTCACCCGAATCGGCTCAGTGCCCATTGCGCTTTCACGCGGCAAGGCACGCTCAGCACCGCTGGGTACCGCTTGCGTCACGCCACCACTACGGCGGCTCAGCTGCATCATATCCAGCGAGGCCATACTCGTACCGGCGTTATTATTCGCCGTATTCACCGCCATCTCCATCGGCGCCGAAATGGGCTGAGAGCGCACCACAGGCGGCAATAATTGCGCCGCTCCGGTTGGCTCTGGCATTGGCTTGGCGGCTTGGCTTGGCAGATATTTGGTCATCGCAAACGCTTCCAGCGTGTCCATGGTCATCGTAGGCGAGCGCGGCGGGCTCATCGACATAAAACTCTGAATCAGATGATTATCATTAGCGCTACCCTGACCTATCACCTGCGCCATAAACAAGGTCGAAAAACCATAACTCACCGGCGCGCCACTACCCGCATGCCATACCGGCGCAATCGGCGCGCTCAGCACCGATGGAATCATCGCAGGCTCACTGCGCGTCGGCACCTGCCCACGCAGATGATTATAGGTAGGCGAAGCCGCAAAGGCGGACGCAACCGATTGGAAAGGCAATTGATTAAAACGCGCCAGATCCGAAGCACCACCAGCGGCAAACGCCACCGGCTGAATCGGCGCAGGCATTTGAATATTGGGCACAGATACGGTTGGAATCATGGCGTGTAGTTCCCCTAAGCTTATAATATACAATTTAGCACACCGCTCCCAATTTGTCAAATTTTATAATAAATTAGAGGAACTTAGTATGAACATACCGGATGCGGTACTATTTGTTGTAGCAATATTGTCATTTTTCTTCACTTTACAGTTGTATCATGCCCCTTTATTGATGCGCCATTATGCGATTTTTGGCCCTTAAAATCTCTGTGGGAATCATTCTGGTGTTCTGGCTGGTGATGCTGGTAAAGCCCGAATTACTTGCGCCCGCCCCGCCTTCAAGCGAGAGTGGCGAGGCGTTGATTGGTGGCAGCTTCACCCTCACCGACCATCAGGGCAAACCCTTCACCGAAGCCAAGCTCAAAGGCCATTATTCGCTGATCTATTTTGGTTTCACCCATTGTCCCGATATTTGCCCCACTACCCTGCTGGTGATCAAAAACGCGCTGGATAACATGGGAAAAGACGCCGATATCGTCCAGCCCATCCTCATCAGCCTTGACCCCGAGCGCGACACACCCGAATCCATGGCCCAATATGTCAGCAATTTCCACCCTCGTCTTGTCGGTCTCACCGGCACGCCCGAGCAAATCAAGCGTGTCGCCGACGCGTATAAAGTATATTACAGCAGGGTTGAGCAGCCCGAATCCGCCATGGGCTATCTGGTCGATCACTCCGGCTTTGTCTTTTTAATGGGGAAAAACGGCGAATATATCACTCATTTCCCACATACGGTTGCAGAACAAACTTTAGCTGATACACTACGCCGCACGATCAACCGTTAAGTGCTCAACCACTAACCCGACGAAACGGAGTCTCCATGCGTATCCTTCTGGCTATCGGCCTGCTATGTTTCCCTGCTATTGCTTTCGCTCAGCCCCTTACCATCGACAAAGCGTGGTCAACCCCCGCTATGAAAGGCATGAGTATCGGCGTTGCCTATCTCACCCTCACCAACCATAGCAACGAAGCCCGTACCCTCACCACCCTCACCTCACCGGTAAGCGAGCAGGTCGAAATCCACACCCACATCCACGAAGATGAGGTGATGAAAATGCGCAAGCTTTCTTCGCTTGCTATCGCAGCCGATACAACCGTAACCTTCGAACCGGGCGGCCTGCATCTGATGCTGATCGGCCTGAAACAACCGCTCACACTGGGCGATCAGTTTCCCCTCACCCTCACCTTCGACGATGACAGCCAAGTCGAAACCAGCGTCACCGTTGAACCACGCGACAAGGCGCAAACCCCGAAAGAGCCGGAGCATCATGGCCACCACTAAAACACCCCACACCACCGGCCACCGCCGCGGCTTCATGTTTGTGCTCTCCTCGCCGTCAGGCGCGGGCAAAACCACCCTCTCGCGTCGCCTGCTGGGCAGCCATGGCGGGCTCACCATGTCGGTCTCCGTCACCACCCGCCCCATGCGCCCCGGCGAAATCGACAAGCAGGATTATTATTTTATCGACAAACCCGCCTTCGACGACATGGCCGCTCAAGGCAAACTGCTCGAGCATGCCGACGTGTTCGATCATCAATATGGCACCCCCGCCCATCTGGTCGAAGCCTCGCTCAATGACGGCATCGATGTATTATTCGATATCGACTGGCAGGGCACCCGCCAGCTGGCGCAAAAGCGCCGCGACGATCTGGTGAGCGTGTTCATCCTCCCCCCCTCGCTCGACGAGCTGGAGCGCCGCCTGCGCGCCCGAGCGCAAGACAGCGAAGCAGTCGTGCAAAAACGCATGAATAAAGCCGCCGCTGAAATCAGCCATTGGCAGGAATATGACTATGTCGTCATCAATAACGACCTCGATCAGGCCTTATCCAAAATCGTGCATATCCTCGAAGCCGAACGCGTCAAACGCATCCGCCAAACCAACCTCCCAGAATTCATCGAAAAACTCTGCAATCGCGGTTAGTGCAAATAATTTTCCGCCAGCGCACAATACTGCTGCACACTCAGCTGATCAGGCCGCAATGCGCTGTCAATCCCCGCTCGTTGGCACCATCCCTCCACATCGGCCGATAGGGGCTTCAGCGCCGACCGCAGCATTTTGCGCCGCTGCTGAAATGCAATCGCTACCACCTTCTCCAGCATCACCGCATCCGCCGCATATAAGGGCTGCGCACGTGGCACTAGCTGCACCACGGCGGATTCCACCTTGGGCGGCGGGGTAAAGGCTGCAGCGGGCACCATCAGCACGGGCCGCACCTCGCACAGCCAGCGCGCTAAAATGGAAATGCGCCCATAGGCTTTGCTGCCCTCCACTGCGCAAATCCGCTCCGCCACTTCCTTTTGAAACATCAGCAGCATCGACGCATACACGCCGCTATCGCGCGCAATATCATGCAGCCAGCCCACCAGCAATTCGGTGCCCACATTATAAGGCAAATTCGAAAGTATCACGCGCGGCGCATCGCCAATATCGGTCAATGAAACTTGCGTGGCATCGCCGCTGATAATCGATAGCCGCCCTTCGGCAAATCCCTGTAATTCGCGCAGAGCAGGCAGGCAACGCTCGTCCTTCTCCAGCACCACCAGCCGCTTGGCCCCCGCCGCTAAAATCGAGCGCGTCAGCCCTCCCGGCCCGGGCCCCACTTCAATCACGCATTTATCCGACAAATCCCCTGCCAGCCGCGCAATCTTATCAGTCAGATTCGTATCGAGCAGAAAATGCTGTCCCAGCGATTTACGCGTCCGCAAATCATACCGCGCAATCACATCCCGCAACGGCACTAACTCATTCATCCCTATTCCCTAACCTCTAGCCTCTAGCCTCTAGCCTCTATCAAAGCCGCACATCAATCAGCGCTTCACGGCGCAGGCGGCGTAAATATTTCTCGGCTTCCAGCGCCAGCTTTTCCTGAAACACTAACTGTTTCACTTCCTCGCGGTCCGGCAACGCCGCAGGCATATCAATGCGCTCGCACAGCATCAGCATATGAATCCCGTCCGGTGCTGCAAACGGCTCACTCACCTGCGTCACCCGCAACGGCTCCACCAGTGGACGCACATCTGCCGACATATTCATCAGCGTCGTGCGCACATAATTCACATCAATTTCCAGCCCTTCAAAATTCTCCACCCCGCCAATGCCCTGCTGCGTACAGCTACCCGGATATTCGCGCAGCTGCTTCGCCACATCCATCATCACTTTAATTTCATAATCGGTCACGCTGTCATCCAGCCGCAGCACAATCTGTTTCAGCGCCACTTCCGCATTGCTTTGCGGCGCATTCGAAAAACTGCGCTTATCCATCAGCCGCACCAGCTGAATGCCCGACGGGGTCATCACCGGCGGCGTAATGCCACCCACCTCAATTTTCTGCAGCGCATTACCGATATCCGCATGCACCATCTCGCGCTGCACCCAGGTCAGCGGCCCGAATTCCAGCGGGGTGCGTTGCTGATATTCACTCAGCAGGCTTTGAGCATCAGCCCCCGCAATCAGCTGGCTGCGCACATCGCGCGCAATGCCGCTGATGGTTTCCACATCCGCTGGATTTGCAACCGGAAACACAATCGACGCGATTTGTAATTCTTCCACTTTTTTACCCGCGGCCAGCCTTTGTTGCGCGCGCAACACTTCGTCATCGCTCACCCGCACATTGCGGCGTACCACGCGTGACACCAGCTTGCTCCACGCCACCTCACCTTCCAGCTGCTTACGGAATGATTCCACCGGCAAGCCTTGCTGCGCCACAAACGCTTCCAATGTGCCGGGCTTGCGCCCTTGCGCCTGTTCAATACGCCCCTGCGCCTCAGAAATATCCGCATCACTGATCACGATGTTATAACGTTTGGCTTCCTGTAATTTCAGCGTCTCATCCACCAGCGTTTGCATCACCTGTTTTTTAGCAAGCTGTTGCGCCCGCGGATCATCCGCACGGCCCGATAAGCCCAGCACCAGCCGCATCCGCTCCTGATAATCGAGCGATGAAATCACCGAGTCATTGACAATCGCCGCAATCGAAAGCTGCGCCGGCTGCTCCTGCGCCATCGCCGGAGCACTCATCACCATTAACAAAAGCAAGCCCGACAATCGCATCATAATTCATTCAAATTCTTAAAGGCTACACGTACGGTGAAACTGGTATCCGGTTCATAGTCACGATCACGCGTATATTGTTTGCTAAAATTCGTGTACAGAGTAAAGCAATCATTTTGAAATACAAGCCCGGCTGACGCAAACAACATATCATCATTCAGCAAATCCCGCCGCCCCGAGCCGGTAATCGTCCATTCATCCGTAACCGCAAGCCCCATACTCGCCAATAATTCCTCGCGGTCGCTCAGAAACGCGTCATTATCCAGCGTCACATAGCCCAGATTCAGATCCAGCGGGCTGCTGCTATAGCCCGCCAGCAGCATATTGCCCCGCGCGGTTAAATCATCCGGATCAAGCCGCACCTGATATTCCACCTCAAACGGACGGTAATCCAGCCCCACCCGCGCCACATAATCAGACCGGCTCTCCCCCGCCTGCTGGCGGTAAGGATAGGGCGTATCATTCTCAAAGCTGTAATTCTGCCCCAGCAAAAACTGTGCGTTGGCGCGCTGATTCATCATCCATTGCCCGCGCACGCCATAGGCAATCCGGCTGCCCTCATCCACCGTGTCCGATCCTGGGAAGCGATGAATATGAAATAAATTATTATCACTAAATTCCGGAATCCGGTTATCTTCATTAGGGATTTCCTGTGGATTATTGCCGCGTCCTGCCGCCACCGCCAGCACCGTCGGCTCGATCGTCATGCTGCCGCTACCCACCTGTTTCATCAGCGGATAGCGCCATTTCACCGCCGCCTCGGGAATCACCCGCACCTTCTCCCCATCATAATTCTCGCCCGATGCCAGCGTCACATCTTCCACCGAATACACATCATTGCGCACCGAGGCTTGCATATCAAACAAATGCCCGCCTCCCGTCACCACCGGCAGCTTATACCCCCCCGTCACCGACAAACGGCGCGATTTGGGCCCCTCGTCACGCTCAATCACCTGCGTATTGCCCGCGGTAAACCAGCGCGACCCATTCCATCCCGCATCCGATTCATAATAGCCCTGCGCCAGCGGCAGCACAAACGGCTCCCGATCCGGGTCATCATCCAGCTGCAACCCCTGAAACGCCATCGTCTGAATCAGCGCATGGCTGCGCCCTTCCACCCGCTCAGCATACACGCGCGAGTTCAGACTTTTATAATCACCATAGCGGTATTTCCGCATATAGGTATCATCGGTGCTGCGCTGAACATCAAAACCAGTCGACCAATGCTCGGTCAGCCCCTGCACGCCGCGCGCAAAAATATGCCCGCGAAATTCATTCTCATCCAGCGCCACACCGGTATCGTCACGTTTGTCGGTATAGGTCAGGCTGCCATTAAAATGAAACTGCCCGTTATCCGTCAGCTGCCGATACTCCGTCTCCATCACCATGCCTTCTTCGCTGGTAAAAATAGGCGTCACCGTCGCGTCTTTATCGGGAGCGATATTCACATAAACCGGCACCTTTATCACCGTACCCAAATTAGACGTCTGCTGATATTCCGGCTTCAATATGCCGCTTTTGCGCCCGGCATCCGGCGTCGGGTGGAAAAAATACGGCGTATAGGCCACCGGCACACCCATCATCTCCAGCGTCAGATCTTCGTAATAGACGCGCTGCTTGTCTTCATCAATTTCCACCTCACCGGCTTTCATTTGCCAGAAAGGCGATTTCCCTTCGCAGATTTTACACGCCGAATACACCGCCTTGGTCAGCTCGGTTTGCGTTTCGCTCACCCGCCGCGCTTCCACCGCCGCAAATTGCGAATTATCCACCATCCGAATGCGGAACTGACGAATCACCCCCTCGCGCAAATCTTCCCTCAACTGCACCTGATCGCCAAAATACGCATTGCCGTCTTCGTCGGTCACCACTACATTGCCATCAGCGCGCACAATGCCTTCATTCTGGTAATAAGTAAGCTGGTCGGCAAACAGCACCGTGCTGCCCTGCACCACCTCCACCTTGCCGCGCGCAATCACAATCGCGTTTTTCTGGTCATAGCCCAGCTTTTCCGCTTCCAGATAAACCGGCTCCCGCGCATCAAGTCGCGGCTGCGCCACCGCCGACGCCGCCAGCAATGCCGCCGAAACCCCCAACCATCCGATGATATATTCGCTTTTGCGCGCCATACGATCCTTATTTCACAGGCCCATTGCCCCAGCCTGTTTTAGAGGCTCAGCACCCCGCGCGCAACGGGATTCTGGGGATTAAAATATCAGGATGAACAGATGAAGTAATGATCCGCTCAGCCATCCTCATAATGAAGCAAAAACGCCGTGCCGATCATGCTCGCCACCAGCGGCGGCGTCCACGCCGCCAAACCCACCGGAATCCCACCCGAAAACCCCAGCGCATAGACAATATTCGACACGAAATACACCACAAAGCCTGATAATATCCCCGCCGCAATCAACATACCCGCCCCGCTACGGCGATGATGGCGCAGCGAAAAGATCGCCGCAATAAACACCATCGCACACAGCATAAAGGGTGTTGCCAGCAGCGTATTAAAATGCAGCCGGTGCCGCAGCGCCGAAAATCCGGCCTTCTCCAGCGTATCAATAAAGCGCGGCAGCTGCCAGAACGATAAGGTCTTGGGCTCGGCAAAGCTTTCCTTAATCTCATTGATGCTCAGCTCAGTATTCAGATGATAAGCCGCATTGCGCTCCAGCGGCAATCCCGGAGACGACAGCATCGCATCGCGAATCAACCAATGCCCCGGCAATAGCACCGCATGCGGTGCATCAATTCGTCCGATAAAGCGATGCTCCGGCCCAAACACAAAAATAATCACATCCGACAGCGACATATCCTGCTGCGAAATACGTTGCGCATGAATAATATATTCGCGCACCAGCTTATCCTGAAACTGCACATCGGATGTTTCGACCTGTCGCAACCACAAACCCGAAGGCGAAATCGACAACACGCTCGGACGGTTGGTAATATATTTCCCTTCCAGCATTTCAAATCGCGCCACCATCGCCGATGACAGCGGATTAAAAACACCCACAAAAAACACGCCGATCATCAGCGCCATCGCCAGGGTTGGCATCAGAAACTGCCACACCGATACGCCCGAGGCGCGCGCCACTACCAATTCGGAGCTTTTGCTTAATCGTGCCAGCGCTACCATCGCACCAATCAACACACCAAACGGCAAAATACTTTCCGCCGTATTAGGCATTTTCATCAGCGCCATTTCCAGAATAATCCGAAACGGCACCGTATCCTCCTTATGCGACGCACGGCGAATCAGCTCCACCAGCTCGATCAACCCGATAATGCTTAAAATCACGCCCATCGCAATCGCAAACGCAATCAGAAAATGGCGGCCAATATACAGCGACAATGTGAAGGGCACCCGCATCAGCTCAGCTCACTTTCCGCCATCGCAGGCGGCTTTTTACGATAATTGACCAGCAGACTAAACGCCGCCCACGCGATAACACCCACCACCACCACATACATCACCGGAATCATCATCGGTTGCTTCACCACCACATTGCGCAAACCCACACCGGCCAGCGCAATAATCACCGCCGCCGCCGCAGCAGCAGCCATACGCCGCCATTGCCCGCGTCGGTTAAACTCACCCGAGAGCAGCACCGCCACCGCCATCATCGTCAGCGCCAGATTATACAAAGGCCACACCAGCCGCTGATGCGCCTCAGCCCGTTGATAGGCATAATCTTTGCTGCTTTTATCGCCGCCCAGCAACTCACCTACATATTGCTCGCTCGGCTCGCGCGCGCGCTCGCGCATCGCACCGGTATAAAAACTGATATCCAGCGTATAATTATCAAAATTCAGCCACGACACATTGCCGCGCCGCAACTCCTGACGAATCCCCTTCACCAGATGAAACTGCGGCCCGCGCGTGCCCTGCACCAGCTTGCCCTGCTCCGCCATCATCGTCACCGGCGCTTCCGCTACACGGTTATCATGCACCAATATCCCCGCCAGATTCCCCTCGTCATCACGCGTGCGCACAAAAACCGTTAGCCCGTCAATCGGCGTATTAAACACCTCTTCCTGCAACAAGACCGACGTGTAATTATCGCGCAGAAAACTGCTCATATCCTTAAATTGCCGGTTCGATAGCGGCAGAAAATACAACGAAAGCGCATAACAAAACAGCGTCGCACACACCGCCACCAGCAAAGCAGGCTGCGCCAACTGCCAGCGGCTCAACCCCATCGCCCGCATCACCACCAACTCGCTATCGGCGGCCAGCTTGTTATAGGTAAACACCACCGCCACAAACAGCGCCACCGGCACCAGCAGCATCAGCAGCGACGGAAACAACAGCGACGTAATATAAATAAAATCACCGATCCCCAAGCCGCGATTGACGATAAAATCAATAAAACGCAAGGCCTGCGTCAGCCAGATAATACTGGTCAGCGACGCGGTAATCAACACCGTCGGCCAAAACAAATGCTTCGCGATATACAGAATATAAGTTCGCATCCCATCGTCTATAGCGGCATTTACAGGAATGTGCAATTCAGGGCTTTACTGGCACAAGCCGACACCCTACTATTGGCTCAACTAAACTACGTTTAAGGAATGCGCCCATGAAACTTGATCTCAAAACCCCCTTTTCCGTCCTCTTTTCGAGCAAAGCCAGCACCGGCAAAGCTAAAGCCAAACACGCGCTGGTGCTCAGCATCACCGACAGCGCAAAGCTGGGCACACTCGCCGCCGTCTACGACAAAAAAACCGGTGGCGCGATTAGCCGCGCCCTCAAGGCCGGTAAATTCGCAGGTAAAGCAGGGCAGGTCCTGTCACTCGTCGGCGTCGATGGCGTGCCCGCCGACCGCATCATTTTAGTCGGCCTCGGCAAAGAATCCAAACTCGACAATATCGCCTATGAAAATGCCGGTGGCCATCTCCTCACCCATCTCAATGCCAACGGCGTCAAAACCGCCGAAATCCTATTCGAGTCAGGCAAAAAAGCCAAAGACGGTGAAGCCATCGCCCGCGTCGCTTATGGCGCGCGCCTCGCCATTTACCATTTCGATAAATACCACACCAAACGCAAAGACGAGCTGAAACCTTCGCTCGACACACTCACCTTCGTCACCCCCGCCGAAAAAGACGCGAAAAAAGCTTATGCTGAATTGGAACAGGTCGCCGAGGGCGTCGAATTCGCCCGCACCGTCGTCACCGAACCGCCAAACGTGATTTACCCCGAATCGCTCGCCGAAGAATGCAAAAAACTCTCCCAATTCGGCGTCAAAGTCGAAGTGCTCAATCGCGCACAAATGGAAAAGCTGGGCATGGGCGCGCTACTGGGCGTCGCACAAGGCAGTGTCAAAGAAGGCCGCATGGTCATCATGCAATGGAACGGTGCAGCCAAATCCAAAAAGCCAATTGCCTTCGTCGGCAAAGGCGTCACCTTCGACACCGGTGGTATCAGCATCAAACCATCCACCGGCATGGAAGACATGAAATACGATATGGCAGGCTCTGCCGCCGTCATCGGCCTCATGCGCGCCCTCGCCGGACGCAAGGCAAAGGCAAATGTCGTCGGCGTCGTCGGTCTGGTCGAAAACATGCCCGATGGTAACGCCCAGCGCCCGTCCGATGTGGTCACTTCCATGTCGGGTCAAACTATCGAAGTGCTCAACACCGACGCCGAAGGACGCCTCGTGCTCGCCGACGCATTATGGTACACACAACAACGTTTCAAACCCGAATTCATGATCAACCTCGCCACCCTCACCGGTGCCATCACCATCGCACTCGGCGATTTATATTGCGGCATTTTCTCCAACTCCGATGCGCTATGCAAAAAGCTTGAAGCCGCAGGCAATGCCACCGGCGAAAAAGGCTGGCGCTTCCCGTTGGGCGATGAGTATGACAAACAAATCAACTCCGACATTGCCGATATGAAAAACATCGGCGACGGTCGCGGCGCAGGCAGCATCACCGCAGCGCAGTTCCTGCAACGCTTCGTCAATGATGTGCCCTGGGCGCATCTTGATATCGCCGGTATGGCATGGACCAAAAAGCCTCTCCCCACCGTCCCCAAAGGCGCGGTCGGCTTCGGCGTGCGCTTGCTCAATCAGTTGGTCAAAGATCATTATGAAAAATAGAGTTCAGAGTCCAGAGTACAGAGTACAGACAATAGAAGGTAAAAATTATTTCTGCGCATTGTTCAGTGTTCTCACTGAACTCTGGACTCTGAACTATGGACTCTAATATGGCTTCCATCCAATTCTATCACCTCCTCACCACCCCGCTCGAGCGCGCGCTGCCCAAGCTGATGGAAAAGGCCGTCCAATCGGGCAAACGCAGTCTGATTCTCTGCGCCAACGAAGCACAGGCAAACGCGCTCAATGCCAGCTTATGGACCTATGACGCAGGCAGCTTCCTGCCACACGGAGGAAGCAACGATCCCTACCCCGATCAACAACCCGTCTACCTCACCCATAAGCAGGAAAATCCCAACGCCGCCACCATACTCGTCGTTACCGACGGCTCCACCCTCGATGCGCTCGACGGGATGGAAAAGCTGCTCGACATTTTCGATGGCCACGACCCGCAAGCCGTCGCCGCCGCCCGCAGCCGCTGGAAACAGTACAGCAATGCTGGTCACGAAGTGAGCTACATCAAACAACAAAAAGGCGGCGGCTGGCAACAGGAAGCAACCACACAACCGTCATCCTGAGAGAGGCGTAGCCGACCGAAGGACCTCCTGCGTCTTGCCAGGAAAGATCCTTCGCGAAATGCTCAGGATGACGGCGTGTTGCTTCTCATATCTTCACCGCCACACTCAACCCCTCCTCCGTCGGAATCAACACCCCCGTAAACTGCGTCGCATCCGCCAGCCGCTGATTAAACGCACGCATCGCCGCAAACGCTTCCGCCGATACATGCCCCACTGGCGCACCCGCCGCCATCGCGCCGAACAACAGGGTATTATCGCCAATCACCAACCCGCCGCGGCGCAATCGCGGCAACAACCCATCCAAATAATCAACATAGCGTCGTTTCTCCGCATCAATAAAAATCACATCCACCTCGCCCTCAATGGTGGGAATCAGCTCCAACGCATCACCTTCCATCACGGTAATCGGCAAGCCGCTTCGCGCCGCATGCTCACGTAAAATCGCCGCATGCTTCGCATCATACTCCATCGTAATCAACTCACCATCCGCAGGCAATGCCCGCGCCATGCAAATCGCCGAATAACCGACAAAGCCGCCCACCTCCACCACGCGTTTTGCATTCACCATCTGCACCAGCACGCGCAGCAATTGCCCTTCTACCGCCCCCACCTGCATGCCCGCACGCAACTCCTCACCCACAGAGCGCACCTGCTTCAGCAACGCATCCTCGGCAGCAAAAATCCGCTCGATATACCCCATCACCGCATCATTATTCTGGCGCATCCACCACCTCCATCATATCAGGTCGAAACAACGTAATGCGCGGGCCATAATAGGGATGGATCATGCCGCGCGCCCGCACATTTTTACCGCGCAGCGCTTCCAGCTGCGCCACATTCATGTTGCGTAGCACATCCGCTGGAATCAGAATGGTAAAGTCGCTTTTCCAGTCCGCACCAAAATTCACATACGCCATGGTCTTGAATACCACCACATTATGCACCACGCCCTCGACCAGCCCGAAACCGTTATTCACAAATACCGCATCCGCCTGCAGCTTCGGCCAGATGCGGGCATCTGCTTGCTCATGCTGCCATAGCTGCGATAAATCCGCCTTGATATCTTCGCTATACACAACCGCAAGCCCGCGCTTCAGCAGCATCTGCTGCAGCGTTTTGCCACTTGTCAACTCTGTCAGAATCACCTGTTTTACGCCATAGCGATCGGTTCCGACTATTTGCAGATCAAGCGGCTTACCCACCATATACTCGCGCAAATAATCAACAGCCCCCTTCCCCAAATACAAATGCCCCAGCCGGATTGTTTCACCATTATCCAGCGTCAGTGCAGCGTAATGGGTGACAGCGGTAATTTGAACAGGTGCGTCCGCTGACGCGCTAGGGCCACAGGCAGCACAAAAAACCACCCCCAGCAATAAGGAGACAACAAGCTTGTTTACCTTTGAAACCAGATTGGTTAAAAACATCATTGAAATTTAACGGAGCCCCACATGAAACGCAAACTGATTGCTGCTGCCCTTGCCACTGCCTTACTGGCAGCCCCTGCCACCGCAGCCGATTATCTGGGCGTCTATGGCGGCTATTTCGATATTTCGCAAGACGACAACGCCGCCGCGCAATTCGGTATCGAATACCGCTGGAGCGAGGTGCTCTACGGCATCCGCCCCGGCGTTGGCGCCAACGTCACCTCCGACGGCGCACTTTATGGCTATGGCGGTATTTTCTGGGATATCCCGCTGCATGAACGCGTGATTTTCACGCCCAATTTCGTCGCCGGTTTATACGAAGATGGCGATGGCAAAAAACTCGGCCATGCGGTCGAATTCCGCTCCGGCCTCGAACTCAGCTACCAGTTCGAATCGCAGCAGCGCCTGGGCGTCGCCTTCAACCATATCTCCAACGCCAGCCTCGGCAGCCGCAATCCCGGCTCCGAAACCTTACTTCTCATCTTCCAGCAACCGCTACCCTAATGCGCATAAGAATTGTCACCCCGTCGAATGACGGGGTCCGGCCTTCCTCACATCACGAAAAAACCGACCGCTACAGCTTCCGATACAAAATATGTACCGGCGTGTAGCCGCGCTCAGCATGGCGGAATGCGTCGGGCACTGTGCCGACAATATCAAAGCCTAAATTCTTCCATATCCGTAAGGATTGCTCATTGCCTTCGACCACAAAATTAAACTGCATGCCATGATACCCCGCGCGCCGCGCTTCATCGACCATGCATTGCCCCATCTTGGTGCCATAGCCTTTGCCTGCATGGTGTGGCGCCACCATAAAACCGCCATTGGCCACATGATCGCCCAACCCCAGCTGATTATCGCGCAAATAAAAGGTGCCCACCGGCTCGCCGTCCACTTCTGCGATATAGGGGGTTTTCTCATCCGAAAACCAAATAGCTTCGCCTTGCTCACGGGTGGTATCAGGCGAATAGGAATAGGTTTTCCCCGCGCTCACAATAGCGTGAAAAATCGGCCAGACCTTCTCAAATTCCCGCCTTTGCAGCGGACGTATCGTCAATTCGCTCATGCGAGCTGCTCATAAGCCGGTAACGTCAGAAATTCAACAAATTTTTCATCATGAATCAAATCCAGCAACAGCTTGGCCGCTTTGTCATAGCTATGCGAATCCGCCGCCTCGGCTTTCAGCTTTGTCAGCTCCTCCTCAAACAAGGCGTCGATCATCGCCATATCGACCGGCTTGCCATCATCACGCAGCACGTCATCATGATGCGCCCATTGCCACAGCTGTGTACGGGCAATCTCAGCCGTCGCCGCATCTTCCATCAGATTGTTAATCGGCACACAGCCATTGCCCTGCAACCACGACGCCATATACTGAATCGACACGCTGATATTATTACGAATGCCCGCTTCCGTAATCGTCCCTTGCGGAATCGCCACCAGATCGGCGGCGCTCACCACCACATCCTCGCGCAACACATCGCGCTGGTTGGGCTTGGGCATCAACCGGTCAAACACTTCGCGCGCAATCGGAATCAAACCCGGATGCGCCACCCAGGTGCCGTCATGCCCCGCGCCGGCTTCGCGTTCTTTATCGGCTTTCACCATCGCCAGCGCCTTGGCATTGGCCTCTTCATCGCCTTTAATCGGAATCTGCGCCGCCATACCGCCCATTGCAAACGCCCCGCGCTTATGGCAGGTCTGAATCAGCAACTCATAATACGCCTTAAGGAAAGGCACTTTCATCGTCACCTGCGCGCGCTCGGGCAACACAAAATCACCGCGCTTGGCGAATTTTTTGATGAAGCTGAAAATATAATCCCAGCGCCCACAATTCAGCCCCACAATATAATCTTTCAGCTCATACAAAATCTCGTGCATCTCATACACCGCCGTCAGCACTTCAATCAGCACCGTGGCTTTCACCGAGCCATGCGGCACATCCATACGCGCCTCGGCATATTCAAACACATCACACCACAGTGCCGCTTCCTTATGATTCTCTAATTTCGGCAAATAGAAATACGGCCCCGTCCCGCGCGACAATTGCTCTTTGGCGTTATGATAAAAGAACAAGCCAAAATCCAAAAACGCACCGGCAATCGGCTTGCCTTTATAGCTCACATGCTTCTCATCCAAATGCCACCCGCGCGGACGCACAATCAGCACCGCAAGGTCTTTGTCATTCAGCTTATATTCTTTACCTTCAGGGCTGGTAAAAGTAAGCGTGCGGCGCACCGCCTGCCCCAGCGCAATCTGCGCCTCCACCACCTTGTCCCATTCGGGGCTGAGCGAATCTTCAATATCCGCCATAAACACTTTCGCACCCGAATTGAGCGCATTAATAATCATCTTCGGCTCAGCCGGGCCGGTAATCTCCACCCGCCGATCCAGCAGATCATTCGGAATCGGCGCCACCCGCCATTCGCCCTCGCGAATGCTTTGTGTCTCAGGTAAAAAATCGGGCAACTCACCCTTATCAAAAGCCTTCTGGCGTTCAATGCGTGCTTTCAAAAGCTCATCGCGCCGCTCGCCAAATTGCTCGGCCAGCTCAGCAACAAACGCCAAGGCATCGGATGTTAAAACAGCCTCAAATCCTGCCTGCATCGGCGCATGAATCTCGAGTGTTTCAGGTGCGGGTTTCGGTTGCGCGCGCATAAAGCCTCCTTAGGTGTAAATTTGCTAGGCCTACACTCATAGCAAGGAAACCCCGCCAAGTCGAGTCTAGCCTGTAACCTTTAACCAGTAAGGGACTAGAGGCTAGAGGTTAGGGGCTAGAGGTTAGTTTCGTTTGTCACCCCGTCGAATGACGGGGTCCGGCCTTAAGCACAACCAGATGCCGTCATAAAGGCGGCATGACAACCCTAGCCCCTAGCCCCTAGCCCCTAACCTCTAGCCCCTAGCCCCTAACCTCTAGCCCCTAGCCCCTAGCCCCTAGCCCCTAACTACTAGACTTTTTATATTTTCTCAGGCAGACACGAAGCATGCTAAGCAAAATCAAACAAGCAGGCTATATCCTCTACAAGGCAGGTGATAACCTCGTCGACAATGATGGGGTCGAGCTGGCGGGCTATCTCACCTTCCTCACCCTGTTAGCATTATTCCCCTTTCTGGTGCTCATCGTCGCCGCCGCTGGCTTTGCCGGTCAGGGCGAAGTCGGCACCCGCTTTATCGAATTGCTGATTACCCACATGCCGGACGAAGCAGTAGTGGCCATCCGCCCGCGTGTCGACGAAATCATGTCGGGCCCGCCGCAAGGCTTGCTCACCATCTCGATTCTCGGTGCCATCTGGACGTCATCTTCCGCCGTCGAGGGCATGCGCACCGTGCTCAACCGTGCCTATCAGGTGAGCAACCCGCCCACCTATGTGCTGCGCCGCCTCATGAGCATTCTGCAACTGGTCATCTTCACCTTCGTGCTGCTATTGGTCATGTTATGCATCGTCATTTCACCACTAATAATTACCCAGCTGCAAAGCTGGATCGATACACCCATCTCGCCCGATCTGGCGCAAGTGTGGAACCAGATTTTATTTTATTTGGGTGCGGTATTATTATTTATGGTTGTCACCAGCCTTTATTATTTCCTGCCCAATATTAAACAAAAGCTGCTCTGCGTAGCGCCCGGCGCTGCATTGGTGGTGGTGTTATGGCTGGCCGGCGCAGCAGGCTTTTCTTTCTATATCGCCAATGTCGATCAGGTCAATGTCATCTATGGCAGCCTCGGCGGTTTCATCGCCACCTTGCTGTTTTTCTTCATCATGAATCTGATATTTATTTACGGTGCCGAATTTAATCACATGCTCAACATCATCACCGGCGAGCGCATTATTGAGAAAGAACATGTGGAAGACAACTCGCACGAGGTCTCCCTCACCGACAATCCGCGCAAACACTAAAAACTATAGGCGCGGCAGCGCACCTAAATCCAGTGGCAAGCCCGGCATTTTGCCCAGCCACAACACCATCAGAAATGCACCGGCAATCGCCAGACCATAAGGCACCGGCCCACCCATCGTAAAGATCAGCGGAATATCCGCGCGGTTGCTTTTGGCATAATAAATCGGCACCACAAGGCGCGACGCAATCAACACAATCGACAGCAACCCGCCAAGCAACGCAGTATAAATTACAAAATGCAATCCGGGGGCGCTGCAGCCCATATACAGCCCGCACACCGCCAGAAGCTTCACATCGCCACCCCCCATAATGCGTAAGGCAAACATGATAAACCCGCTGGTAAACAATATGCCGAACATAATCAGCGCGGACATCACATCCAATGGCGCCGGTGCCACAAAATACCACACGGGATAAATCAGCAGCAACGCCGCATTCAGCCAGTTGGGAATGATATAATAGCGCGCGTCATAAAAGATGACCGCCACCATGAAGCCTGATAAAATCAACGCGACTAAAATTAACATAGCGCACAGGATAATGAGTTTAAAACAAAAACACAGCAGAAAAATCATCCGCTTCCTCTTAAAGCTGGGGATAATCTATCTGGTGGTCATCGTCCTCATGGCCATATTCCAGCGTGAACTAATGTATTTCCCTTGGAATTCAGGCCGCACCCCCGCCGATATGGGACTCGATAACACAGAAATTCTTACCCTCACCGCCAGCGACCACATTCAGCTCACCGCATGGCATCGCCCGCCCGCATCCGGCTATCCGCTCATTATCTATTTCCATGGCAATGGCGGCGACATCTCCTTTCGCGGCCCCAAACTAACAGCATTTGCCGAATCCGGCTTCGGCTTCCTCATCCTCAGCTATCGCGGTTTTGGCAGCAGCGAAGGTACGCCCACCGAACAAGGACTCTATCTCGACGCGCAAGCCGCCATCACCTACGCCACGCAAACATTAGGGTATCAGCCCTCGCAATTAATGCTCTATGGCGAATCGCTCGGCACCGGCATCGCCGTCGAAATGGCCACGCATCATCCCGTCGGTGCCGTCATACTCGAAGCGCCCTACACCTCCGTCACCAATCGCGCGGCAGAAATCTATTATTGGGCACCCGTGCGCTGGCTCATCCGCGATCACTACGACTCTTTAAGCAAAATCACGCGCATCAACGCCCCGCTGCTCCTCTTTCACGGCGAAAATGATGCGCTCATCCCCATCCAACACGGCAAAACCTTGTTTGAGGCCGCGCATCAGCCCAAACAGGCGCATTTTATCCCCAATACCGGCCATGATGATTTTGACGCCGCGCTGCTGGTGCAACACCTGCAGGACTTTGCGCGCAATCATCAACTTATTAAGTCACCCACAGGGGGCAGTTAGGGCCTTTACACGCACGCTGCTTTTGTTTAGTCTAAGCTCCAATTTGCAACGCTTGGAATAATTCATGAACATGGCCAGCCTTTTCGGCGCACGATCGCCGCAAAATCAATCTGCACCGCAACCCCCCGTCGCTGCAGAAAAACGCGCGCATATCATCGTTGTCGGCAATGAAAAAGGCGGCTGCGGCAAAACCACCACCAGCATGCATCTCATTGTCGCGCTCATGCGCCTTGGCTTCAAAGTCGGCACCATGGATATCGATTCGCGCCAGCGCTCGCTCTCGCGCTATATCGAAAACCGCCGCGAAACCATGACCAAACACCATGCGTCATTACCCATGCCGCATCATATCGTCATCACCAAAAGCCCCTTCACCACGCAAAGTGAAGCCGAAGAGGACGAACGCGACCGCTTCACCCAAGGCCTCTCGCGCATTATGAAAAGTTGCGATTTCGTCGTCATCGACGGCCCCGGCAGCGACACCTATCTCTCGCGCCTCGCCCATTCCAGCGCCGACATGATCATCACCCCCATCAATGACAGCTTCGTCGATCTGGACCTGCTCGCCTCCGTCGATGGAGACACGCTGCAAATCATCCGCCCCAGCATCTACAGCGAAATGGTGTGGGAACAAAAACTCGCCCGCGCCAAGCGCGACAGCGGCTCGATCGAATGGATCGTGATGCGCAATCGCTTAAGCAATCTGGATGCGCGCAACAAACGCCAAATGAAAAAAGTCACCGAAGAGCTCGCGCGCCGCATTGGCTTCCGCCTCGCACCTGGCTTTAGCGAGCGTGTTATTTTCCGCGAAATGTTTTTGCAAGGCCTCACCGTGCTTGACGTGATGGACACCAGCATGGATGTGAAAATTACCATCTCGCACATCGCCGCAAGGCAGGAAGTGCGCGATCTGCTCAAAACCCTGCGCATCCCCGAAATCGACCGCCGCATCAACGAGCTGCGCCACGCCGAAGAAGAAGCGGAAACGGCCAGCGCTACTGCCAAAGAAGCCAAAGCAACCGCCACCGCCCAAGCCAAAACAGACGCTGCCAAGCCCGACAACGCCGTAAATGAATCGATCAAACCCGCCGTCGAGCAAGCCAAAGCAGCTCCCGTCACCCCCTCGCCCGAGTCACCCTCCAAACCCATCAGCGTCGAACCATCGCTCAGCTCCGCCTTGCAAACCGGCACCTGAAGCAGATAAGGAGCCTGTATGTGGCTGCTCTATGCGCTCATTGCCCTTGGCCTGCCGCTGGCGCTGCACATCATGCTGCTGCGCTATGCCAGCGCCCCTCCGGCTAAAATCCGCCTGCTGCTACGCATCCTCGCCGTCATCGCCATCCTTGCCTTTGCCGTGCTGATGCTGCGTTTCGGCCAGCCTTTGCTGGGTGGGCTCACTGCGCTTCTCGGTGTCATGCTCGCCTCGGCCAATCGCCTGTTTGCTCTCGCCACCCTGGCGCAGCTTTTTCGCCGCCACCGTGCGCAGGCCCCGCAAAGCCGCACCTCCACCATGGGCGAATCCGAAGCGCGCGAAATACTCGGCGTCAGCCCTACCGCCACCCGCGCCGAAATCAAATCCGCCTATCAGCAAAAAATGAAACAATACCATCCCGATCAGGGCGGCTCGGAATATTTTGCAAAAAAACTTAATGAGGCTAAAACAACCCTGTTAAACAAATGAGGCCAGCATGACACTCCTAGCGCCCACATCCTCCGCGCATCATTTCCACCCCACCATTTTGCGCGAATATGATATTCGCGGCATCATCGGTGACACATTGCACGAGGCCGACGCCTACGCCATCGGCCAGACCTTCGCCTCCATCACGCGGGACGCCAGCGGCAAAGCAAACCCCGTCATCGCCATCGGGCGTGATGGACGCCTCAGCTCCCCCGCCTTGTCCGACGCGCTGGCACAAGGCGCACAAGCCGCAGGGGCACATGTCGTGCGCATCGGTGTTGGCCCCACTCCCATGCTCTATTTCGCCGTCTATCATCTGCAAGCCGATGCGGGCGTGATGATCACCGGATCGCACAACCCCCCCAACTATAATGGCTTCAAAATGATGCTGGGCAAAGCCTCCTTCTTCGGCCAGAGCATCCGCGATTTAGGCGCACGCGCGGCGCATGGCCCGCTTTATAACGACGAGGGCAGCAGCACCGATATCGCCGTTTTCGACGCCTATGTCACCGCCCTGCTCAACGCCAGCCGCCTCACCGACAAACCACTGCAACTGGCATGGGACGCGGGCAACGGTGCCGCCGGTGACGTGGTCGAACAGCTCGCCGGTCAGCTCGCCGCCCATGGCTATCGCAGCAACACACTGTTCACCACCATCGATGGCAGCTTCCCCAATCACCACCCCGACCCCTCCATGCCCGAAAATCTGCGCGACCTGCAACAATGCGTGAACGACAATCACTGCCAGCTTGGCCTCGCCTTCGATGGCGATGGCGACCGCCTCGGTGCCGTCGATGATTTGGGCCGCGCCATCACCTCCGACCATCTGCTCATGCTGTTTGCACATCAGGTGCTGCGCGAATCCACCCACGCTACCATCATCGCCGATGTCAAAACCAGTCAAAGCGTCTTTGACGATATCAGCCAGCGCGGCGGTAAAGCGATGATGTGGAAAACCGGCCATTCCCATATCAAAACCAAAATGAAAGAAGTCGGTGCCGCCTTCGCGGGCGAAGCCAGCGGCCATATCTTTTTCGCCGATCGCTATTACGGCTTCGACGACGGGCTCTATGCCGCGCTGCGTTTAATCGAAATCGTCAGCGCGCTTGATGAACCACTCAGCGCCGTCATCGACCGCCTGCCCCGCGCGCACAGCACCCCCGAAATCCGCATCGACTGCGCCGAAGAACGCAAATTCACCATCATCACCGAGCTGCAACAAAAACTGCGCGACGAGCATATCGCCTTCAATGATATCGATGGCATCCGCGCCACCACGCCCGACGGCTGGTGGCTGCTGCGCGCCTCCAACACGCAGGCCGCGCTGATCGCCCGCTGCGAATCTGCCACCCCCGAAGGCCTCGCGCGCCTCACCACCCAACTCACACAATTATTATCCCACTATCAATTACAGATCGGCAGCAATCATGGCCACTGACAGCCACAAACCTAAACTCTATATCCGCACCGCCACCAACAAAGACATCCCCAACATTGTGGCCCTCGCGCACAAAGTTTACAGCCCCGGCATGGCACTCACCGCACAAATGGTGCGCGGCCAAATCAGTATCTTCCCCGAAGGTCAATTCGTCGCCATCTATGACGATAAAGTCGTCGGCTATTGTGCCACCTTCATCATCAAGGAAAAGCTTGCCTTCACCCCCCACACATGGGACGAAATCACCGGTGCCGGTTTCGCTTCCCGCCACGACATCAACGGCGATTACCTATACGGCATGGAAGTCACTGTCGATCCCGATTGCCGCCGCCTGCGCATCGGCCAGCGCTTTTACAACGAACGCAAACGCCTGTGCAAATTTTTGCGCCTCAAAGGTATCGTCTTCGGCGGACGCCTGCCCGGCTATCGCGCCAAATCCCGCACCTACAAAACCCCCGAAGCCTATCTGGAAGCCGTCAAAACCGGGCAGGTGCGCGACAGCGTCATCAATTTCCAGCTGCGCAACGGCTATGAAATTCTCGGCATTCTGCATGGCTACCAGCCCGATGATGCGGCATCCAAAACCCATGGTGTCCACATGGCGTGGTACAATCCCGAAATTGACCCGCAAACCCCCACCCGCACCGCACACACCGCAGGCCACCTGCCCGATATCGTGCGCGTCGCCACCGTGCAGCTACAAATGCGCTTGGTCGAATCCTTCGATGAGTTCATCGACAATTGCGAATATTTCGTCGATGTCGCCTCCGATTATCGCGGCGATTTTGTCGTCTTCCCCGAATTCTTCACCCTGCCGCTCATGGCGCTCAACCCGCAGGAACACGCCCCGCATAAAAGCATCGCCCAGCTCGATGACTACACCGAGGCATTGGTCGAACGTTTCAGCGCCATGGCCGTGCGCTACAATATCAACATCATCGCCGGCACTCATCCCTGCCGCCGCAACGGCATCATGCGCAATGTGTGCTATGTGCTTCTGCGCGACGGCTCAGTGCATGAGCAGGAAAAAATCCACCCCACCCCCAACGAGCGCTATTGGTGGCACATCCAGGGGGCCCATGCCGTGCGCCCCATCCAGACCGATTGCGGCCCCATCGGCATCATGATCTGCTATGATTCCGAATTCCCCGAGCTTGCACGCCACCTCGCCGATCAGGGTGCCAAAATCATGTTCGTCCCCTTCTGCACCGATGAGCGGCAAAGCTATATGCGCGTGCGCTATTGCTGTCAGGCCCGCGCCATCGAAAACCAGTGCTATGTGGTCATGTCGGGCAATGTCGGCAACCTGCCCAAGGTCGAAAACATGGATATCCAATATGCGCAAAGCTGCATCCTCACCCCGTNNTCGCGCGCGACGGCATCGCCGCCGACACCACCCCCAATGTCGAAACCATTGCCTTTGCCGATCTGCGCCTCGAATCACTGCGCGAAGCGCGTAACAGCGGCACCGTGCAAAATCTCAAAGACCGCCGCTTCGATCTATACACTGTCAATTGGAAAAACAAATAAGCCGTTAAGCGCTTGTTTACCAATGGCTGATACGATATCACCTTCTGATGCGTGCCCGTAGCTCAGCTGGATAGANNCAGCCGCCTTCTAAGCGGCAGGTCGTTGGTTCGAATCCAATCGGGCACGCCATTTCCACACCAAAGGACATCAGCGCAACAGCGCGTCCTTGGGGGTGGAAATAATGATGACTTGTGGATTCGAACGACGTTGGACCACGAGGGCAACAGCCCGAGGGGAGACGCAGGCGAAGGCGGGCTTTCTCCGCAACACACAGGCACTTAAATACAGCTTCCAGCCCCCAGCAATTGATTACATTTATCAACAATATACCGCTGCTTTTTCTCCAGCTTCTTGTCATCCTTGTTGGCAATATACTGGCTGAGCGATTTACGCGTCAGAATTTGCATCGCAAATAATTCGGCCCGCTCTTCATGTGAAAAACTTTTGCCGTAACCATTGATAAATCCTGCGCCGCCACTACCCATAGTTGTGGCGCCTGCCTGAGCGCCATAACTATTATCATAGCCCGAAAATTGTGCATCCCACGCCGCATCCTGATAACTGCCATATTGCATCTCAATAGCATGAAATAATTCATGCATTATGGTAAGGGGAAAGCGTGACTTAGCGCTGGGCGCAACGCCCGCATTCAGCATCAGCAATTTAGCAGGCGGCACTGGAATACCACCGATAACCCTCCCATTCGCTTTTGCCGTACTGCATAATAAAATATATTGAATATCAATTTTCTGCCACGCTTGGACTGGCAACGCATTGAGTACCAGCGTAACAATTTTAGCCCCCGAAGCGATCTGCTTTTCATTCATTCCACCGCAGACATACCGCCCGCCACCAGGGCTGGAATCCGCTTCAACATAAGCAATATGCAACCCGCGCGCCGCCATCTCAGCGCTCTGAGGATACAAACGTATATTCTCAACATAAGTGGTTTCAGCTGCGGCTTGTTCCTCGGACGAGGCGGCTTGTGCGGGTAGGCCAAAGCTACTCACCATCAAAAGCCAACCTATCACGCCATAGATATAATGCATATCACCCCCTTGAAGGCTTAGCCTAACAAACCAATGCACAACTGCCAAATTATTATCCGGCATTCCACACCGGTTCCTTACACAATCCTTATAAATCCTCCCCCCACTCCTTGCAGCATCCTTGCAGGGGCTATGTCACAAACAGGTGCATAAACCCAGCACAAGGAGAAAGCCATGTCCTATTTAACCAAAAAGCGCGTCCTGCCGCTCATCACCGGCCTGTCAGTAGTTTCCCTCTTGGCCGCATGCGGCCCCAGCGGCGGCTATTATGACGCCAACGGCAACTACGTATCCTCCGGCCCCGCCGACTACCCGTCGCAAGAGCGCTATTCCGCTCACCCCCCGCGCGATAATGATTTTTATGCCAATCGTCCCTACGCTGATGATCGCTACCCCGAATACGCCGCGCCTTATGACAAAACCCCCTACCATACCAACACCCCCTATTCCGATCCGGTTCGCAATAACAGCATTGTAGTGCCCGAAAACATGGTGCCGCCTGCCGGTATGTGTCGCGTCTGGTTCACCCAGCGCCCCGCCGCGCATCAACCCAAAGTCGAATCCTGTGATAACATCCGCACCCGCCTCCCCCGTGGCGCGTATGTCATCTACGGCGGATAAGGAAAGGCCACAGCCATGAGCACGATTTTACTCGTCATTTTGATAGTGATTTTAGTCGGCACATTGCCACGCTGGCCGCATAGCCGCAGCTGGGGCTACGGCCCCAGCGGTGGCCTCGGGCTGCTGGTGGTCATTCTGATTATCCTGTTATTGATGGGGCGGATTTAAGCCGCCCCCTCCCTCTCTGCCGCGCAAATCCACCTCACATAAGCTGGAAACCGCCCGCCTCTCCGCGTAATAGTCTGAAAATTAAACCGCTTATGATTCATTCTATTGGGGATTGACATTTAGGGTGCAGGCTTTTACAACCTGCCTTCCGCAAGCCTTTGCGCGTGTGGGCCAGTAGCTCAGGTGGTTAGAGCGCACGCCTGATAAGCGTGAGGTCGGAGGTTCAACTCCTCCCTGGCCCACCATTAGCCGCAGCAGTGAGCAAAGCGAACGTGGCGAGGCTTATGCCCGACGTAGCTTCAGCGAAGGCGGGCTTGCTCTCCAAACTTAAACAAAACCCACCATAAGCACACAAAGCGAGCTTTCAGCGAAGCTGCACCACTCCACTCCCACTGAAACAATGAATTTCCGCTGATATTCATCATAATGTAATAAATATATTACATAATAAGGCATGACCGAATCCATCCCCTTAGAAACAAAAATCGACGCTGCTCGCGTTCATCTCATGATGAATACGTATTTTTATAGTTCCCCGGACGGACAAATGGCATTGCTAGAATGGATAGAAAGCAAGGGGTTAAAGGTAAGCACCATTGAGCATGGGGGCGAATCCGTGTTGCTGATAGGCTCAGAAGAAAATCAGGCGGTGATGGTCGCTTTCAAAGGCGTCGACACCTTATGGGATATATTACACACTCTGCGTGCCACCCCCGTTCCCGCACCTTTAGGCGGCACCTATGCCCAGTCCATCGATCTTTCATTAACCAAACTTTCGCGCGGCAATAGCCTCGGAGACAAAGCCTTAGATGAAATCCTGCAGCTACGGATTATACGACATATCCCCGATACGATAATTTCGCGCGGCAATAGCCTGATGGACAAAATCACCGCTGCAGCCCTGCAGGTAACGGGAGCACAGGATATCCACGACGTCAAATTTGGGGTAAGTGGTTTTTCCTATGGCGGAGCCCTCGCGCAAGGCTACGCTGCCCATTTGGCACAGCAAGGATTAAAGCTCAGTGGCCTCTACGCATTTGCAGCCCCAGCGATAGGCGATAAAGCATTTGTCAAAACATTTGAAGCATGGGCAAATAATAATAATGCCGATTTTATACGTATCGATCGAGACAAAGACCCCGTCCCCAGCACGGCTGAATATGCAGAGTTTCTCTCGCAACAAATCATTCTCAAGCCGGATGGCGCGTCATGCTTACTGCATAATCGCCCCGCCACGGGTCCTTCGGAGGCATGGGTTGCTAAATTAAATACGATCATTCATCTGCTGAAACCAGCACAAGGCGATCATAATTTTGGGCTTTATGAACTGGAGCTTGACGAAGTCACAGCGCCACTCAAACAATGCGCAATAGACCCAACCCCCTTAAACCAAAATGATATCCGTAACGCAATAACACCTGCATCACCGCATCAGACAGTTGCAGAAATCAATCCCTAATCATAACTCAGCCCACGCGCCTTGCCCCAAAACACCTTATACGCAAAAATCGTGTAGCCGATGATAAAAGGCAGCACCACCAGCGTCCCCACCAAAATAATCATCAGCGATTCCGGCGCGCTCGCCGCTTCCCAAATGGTCAGACGCTCCGGCACAATATACGGGTAAAAACTATAAGCCAGCCCCTGAAAGCCGAGCAGAAACAGCCCCACACTACCGGCAAACGGCACCCAGCAATAGCGGTCATCCCCGCGCGGCAACCGCCGCAGCACAAATTCCAGCACGCCAATCACAAAAGCGCTCATCAACGGAATCGGCATCAGCAATAAAATATTCGGCATCGCAAACCATTTGTCAAAAATACGTTCGCTCATCAGCGGCGTCGCCAGCGAAATCACCACCATCCCCAGCGCCGTGCCCCACAAGGCCCGCCGCCCCCAATAGGCGGCGCGTTGCTGCAACTCGCCTTCGCATTTCATCAAAAGCCAACCGGCCCCCACAAACACATACCCCGCCGCAAGGCACACACCCGTGAGCAAACCAAACAAATGGCTCATCAGGCTGCTGTCAAAGCCCATAATATACATGCCCAGCATATAGCCCTGCGCCAGCGACGCCAGCAACGACCCGCCGATAAACGCAGCATCCCATGCCTGCTTGTGCGTGGCTTTGGCCTTCGCGCGAAAATCAAACGACACCCCGCGCAATATCAGCCCGCCCAACATAATAAATGTCGGGATATACAGCGCCGTCAGAATCACCCCATGCGCAATCGGAAATGCCACCAGCAAAATGCCCACCCCTAGCACCAGCCAGGTTTCATTCGCATCCCAAAACGGTCCGATCGAGGCGATCATCACATCGCGTTGCGCGTCCGTAGCGCGGCTCATCAGCATGCCCACGCCCAGATCATAACCATCTAAAATCACATAGGCCGCAATGGAAATACCCATCAGCACCATGAACACCAGCGGCAACCATTGGCCATCTTGCAAGCCTTCCATGCTCAGTCTCCCTTCACTTGTTCGGCCACCGCCGAAGACGAATGCGCCGCTTCATCCAATGGCTGCGGATCACACGCCTTGCGCGCCAGATAAAACACCACCGTAATAAACGTCACAATCAGCACCGCATACAGCGTCAGATACATCGCCAGACTTCCTGCAATCATGCCCGATGTTACCGTGGTTGCCACCGCATCTGCGGTCAGTAGCACCCCTTCCACCAGCCAGGGCTGGCGGCCAATCTCGGTGGTATACCACCCCGCCAGCGTCGCCACCCAGCCCGAAAAACTCATCGCCACCAGCGACCACGCCATCAGTTTCGGCACGCGATTACGCCGCAGCATCCACGCCGCACTCCACGCCACCAGCAGCATCAGCACCCCAACGCCCACCATAATCCGAAACGAAAAAAACACCGGCGCCACCGGCGGGTGACGCTCAAAACTATTCAGCCCTGCAATCTCGCCGTCACTATCATGCGTTAAAATCAAACTCGCCAGTTTCGGAATCCCCACTGCAAAATGATTGGTGCGCGCTTCTTCGTCCGGCAACGCAAACAGCAACAAAGGCGCCCCGTGCTCGGTCTCCCAAATTCCCTCCATCGCCGCGATTTTCGCCGGCTGATGCTCCAACGTATTCAGCCCGTGCAAATCACCCACAAATATCTGCAACGGAATCAGAATCGCCGCCGCATACACACCGGTTTTCATTGCCGCCATCACGCTCGCACATTGGTCACCGCGCAAATACCGATAGGCTGACAACCCTGCAATCAAAAAGCTGGTTGTCAATCCCGATGCAATCAGCATATGTGTCAGCCGATACGGCATCGATGGGTTAAGCAAGATAGCCAGCCAGTCGGTCGCATGCGCTACCCCATCGCGCATTTCAAACCCCGCCGGCGTATGCATCCAGCTATTGAGCACCAGAATCCAGAAAGCCGACATGCTGGTGCCCACCGCCACCAGCACCGTTGCCAGCGTATGCACGCGGTTGGATACTTTGCTAAAACCAAACAGCATAATGCCCAAAAACGTCGCTTCCAGAAAGAACGCCGTCAGCACCTCATACGCCAAAAGCGGCCCCGCAATATTGCCCACCGTCTCCATATAGCCCGGCCAGTTGGTGCCAAACTGGAACGACATCGTCACGCCCGATACTACACCGAGTGCAAAACACAGCGCAAACACCTTCACCCAAAACTGATACGCCTTCATCCATTTCATATCCAAGCTGGCATTGTAGCGCAGCTTGAAAAATAACAGCACCCATGCCAATGCAATCGTGATCGTCGGAAATAAAATATGAAACGAGATATTCGCAGCAAACTGTATGCGCGCCAGCATCAATGCATCCATTGTCGCTCTCCTGTATCTGCTGCTGTACTAGTCCAATCTGAAGGATTGTCCATCTTTTTTACTCAAAACCGCGTAAAAACCATAGATTAATTGCCGTTTACTGACTAAAATCCACACAAAGGAGTACGCATGTCACAACCCTATCGCATTGCCGTTATCATCCCCTGCTTTAACGAAGCGCCAACCATTGGCTCCGTCGTTACCACTTTTCAGCACGCGCTGCCCACTGCCACCATTTATGTCTATGATAATAACTCGCACGATGACACCGCCGCTCTCGCCCACGCCGCTGGTGCCACAGTGCGCCGCGAAACAATGCAGGGCAAAGGCCATGTCGTGCGCCGCGCCTTTGCCGATATTGAGGCGGATATTTACTTGCTCGTCGATGGCGATGGACAGCACGCAGCACCCGACGCCATCCCCCTCATCCAACACCTCCTCACCCACCAGCTCGACATGGTGATCGGTGCCCGCGATGTCACCGACAAATCCGCCTACCGTCCCAAACATGCCAGTGGCAATCGCTTATTTAATCACGTTGTTGCCCGTTTATTTCGCCATGGCATCAGTGATATATTTTCAGGCTATCGCGTTTTCTCACGCCGCTTCGTCAAATCCTTTCCCGCTGCCAGCACCGGCTTCGAAATCGAAACCGAGCTCAGCATCCACGCACTCGACGCACACATCCCTTTCGATGAGCTGGCCATTACGCATCACCCCCGCCCCGAAGGCTCATACAGCAAACTCAACACCTGGCGCGATGGCCTGCGCATCAGCTGGATGATCGTCAATCTCTATCGCCAAATCAAGCCGCTGCAATTATTTGGCGCTGTTGCCCTGCTGTTATTCACCACCGCTTTGTTGCTGGGCTGGCCACTCGTCACTGTCTTTCTCGAAACAAGAATGGTCCCGCGCATCCCCACCGCCATCATCGTCATGGGCATTTTAGTCTTCTCCTTTCTCTCTCTCACCTGCGGCATTATCCTCGAAGGCATCGCACAAGCCCGCCGCGAAAACCGCCGCCTGCATTATCTGCAACAACCTGCCCTCCGATAATAATAATGCAGCATTTCTTGTCCCAGCCCCATCGCCTCTATCTGTTGCTGGGTAGTGTATTCGGCCTCATCTTTCTGCTCATTACACCGCCATTTGGCGGGCCAGATGAGCCCGCGCATTTCGAGCGCATATACGAAATCGCCACCGCCCAATGGATGGGTTCTCCCACGCTGCCCGAGCCGCTACCGGCATTCGAGCACGCCGCATTCGATCCGGTTTATGCGCGCACCCCACTCACCTTTGATGATTATCGGGCACTCTATCGCTACCGGCTTTCCGATTCCAACGCGACTGTTGCCGCCGAAGAGCATATGAAAATATTTAAAATCCATAACCCGCTATCCTACCTGCCCTTAGCGCTCACCATGAAATTGGGATTCCTCCTTGATGCGCCGCTGCTCCTGATACTGTATACCTGTCGCCTGACATCGCTGCTAACCGGATTAGTGCTGGTCTATGCAGCGCTACGCATCCTGCCCGCGCATCGTTACATCATCTGCGCCATCATGCTGCTACCCACCCCGCTTTTCATCTTCAGTATGATAAATCTGGAGTCGCTTAATATCGGTCTGGCTTGCTTATTTTTTGCCTATGTCATGCAGGCGCGCGCAACAGCCATGCCGTTTACTCGCTCCCACATGGTCATGCTAGGTGTCATCGGTGTATTGCTCGCCCTGTGCAAAACCGCCTATATGTTTATTCCCCTTGCGGCTTTTCTGATTCCAGCAGGCTGTTTTGTCTCCGCCCGCCACCGCAATCTGTATGCGGCATTGCTCGTAGCATGCGGCATCATTGGCGCAGTGACATGGAGCCTGATAGCCAAAAGCACAATCCTCGACGATCTGCCGGTCTACAGCACTCTCGCCGGCACCCATGTGGAGCCAAATGCGCAAATCCGTTTCATCCTAACACAACCACTACACTATGGGTGGGTCATGCTTAGCACGCTCACCTCGCCAGCCATCCTACGCGAATATATAACCGGATTCCTCGGTGTATTGGGGCATTGTGGCCTCACCATGCCTCGCCTCGCCTATGCGCTACCCGTCTTCGCCCTCACCATATTGGCCTTCTATCCGGCTGACCGGGCAACCTTTCGCATACCCACAAGACAAAATCTGTTTCTGACGGCACTGGTGGTTGCAACGATTGGCATCGCCTTCACCTTGCTGTATATTCAGTGGAATGCGGTGCGGTCTCCGCTCATCGAAGGCTTTCAAGGCCGTTATCTGTTGGCGTTGGTGCCGTGGCTGCTATGTTGGCTGCCATCCTATAGCCCCACCGCCCCCATCGACCGGCGCGCCTTGCCACTGGCATTTGGCTGCATTGGCCTGTGCCTGAGCAGCGCAGTCTATACGTTGTGGCAAGGATACTGGTAACCCGATGCTGCATACTTTATCCCACCCTCATCGCTTATATCTGCTGCTCGCAGGAGTATTCGGCCTGCTTTTTCTGCTCATCACACCACCCTTTGCCGCCTCCGACGAAACCGCGCATTTCGAACGCAGCTACGAAATCGCGCAAGGCCGGTGGCTAGGCCTCGACGCGCTGCCAGCTCCCCTGCTCGCCTTCAAGCACGCGGCCTTCGATCAAGTCAAGCAAGGCCGCCCCTTCACGCGCGAGGATTATGCCCAGCTCATGCAATACCGCTTAGCGGAGCATGATACATTGCAACAAGTCGACCCCTATACGCGCATGTTCAAAGTGCATAATCCGCTGGCCTATATTCATACCGCACTGGCCATGCAGGTAGCACTCGCTTTCGATGCACCATTACTACTGGTCTTCTATGCCTGCCGTTTGGCCGCGTGGATTGTCGGCATTACTCTCATCACACTGGCATTGCGCCTTATGCCCTATCATCGCTATGCGTTGTGCGCCGTAGCGCTACTACCCACCATGGTCTTTTATTTGGGCATGCTGAATCCCGAATCGCTGAATGTTGCGCTGGCCTTTCTGTTTTTCGCCCTCATCATGCGGCATCGCGCTCAGGCCATCCCGCTGCGCCCGCCGCAATGGCTCACCCTTGCCCTCATTGCCTTTGGGCTCGCCCAGTGTAAAACCGCCTATATGCTGCTGCCCTTCATGGCCTTCCTACTACCTGCAGCCTGCTTTCACAGCCGCAAACAGCAGGGACTGATCTTAACCTTCATCATCGTCCCCGGCCTCATTAGCGCCATCCTGTGGGCCATGCTTGCGCGTCATTTCATTCTCGCCAATATCGGCGCCTATGCCACCGAAGGCGGGAGCTATGTCATGCCCGATGAGCAGATGGCCTTCATCCTGCAACAGCCGCTAGCCTATGCCCAAATTCTGTTTACCAGCCTCTTTGCCTCTGCTTTGATACCTGACGCGCTACGCAGCTTTATCGGGGTGCTGGGCTGGGGCAATCTCGCATTACCGATATGGTGCTACGCCGTCACCGCTGCTGGTCTCGGCATGTTGATACTTGCCGCACCGGACAGGCCCGCATCCTCTCTACCCTTTCCACTGCGCCTGCTGGCCACGGCTTTAGTCGTCATCACCCTGATAATCGCCCTCACCCTTCTCTATATGCAATGGACAGGGGTACAAGCCCCGCTCATACAAGGTTTTCAGGGCCGCTATTGCTATGCGTTACTGCCATGGCTGCTATGCTGGTTGCCCCCGCACCGCGCTGCGCCCCTTGCACCCCGTCATTGCGCCATCTTAATCACCGCCATATCCGTGCTCACTCTCCCCGCTGCAATTGCGCTTATGGTAGGCAACTCATATTAGAATGGTTGCAATCCGCTAAAAATAAACTAATAACAGGGAGTCACATGGGGATCCTACACAATGTCAGATGAAGCAGCCTTTGATTACGCCAAACGCGCCTTGCCGCTAATGGTCCGCCACGGCATTCGCCCCGTGCCGCATAACTACGCCATTTGGTACAGCTATATCGCGGGCACATTGCCCGAGTTGAATCATGAAGTCGATGCCATCATCGCCGAAGCAATGGATTTCTCCGACGACATCAACAGCTATCTCTATACCAAATACCTCGCCGAGGGCGATAATGCAGTGGTCAAACAAACTGCACTCGATGCGCATAAGCTATTAGCGCAAGTGCTCTCATCCGTACAGGAATTCAGCGGCAAAACCAAAAGCTACCAAACCGAACTGGGCGCACAGATCAACGACATCACCAAGGTTGAGATGGAAAGCGCCGAGCTGCGCACCATGGCCGAGCGCATCCTCGCCAGCACCAACACCATGCGCGAAAGCGGCAGCGCATTAAGCAAAAAACTCGAAGAGTCGCGCAAGGAAATCGACCAGCTCAAAGAAAACCTCGCCAAAGCCCAGACCGAATCCGAGCGCGACTTTCTCACCGGCGTCTATAACCGCAAAGCGCTTGATCGGCGCATGGAAGAATGCATCGCCGCCTCGCGTGAAAATGATAAGCCGATGTGCCTGCTGATGATCGACATCGACCATTTCAAACCTTTCAACGATAAATTCGGCCATTTAATCGGCGACGAAGTGCTCAAAATCGTCTCCAAAACCCTCACTAATTCAGTGAAAGGGATGGACATTGTCGCACGTTACGGCGGGGAGGAATTCTCGATTATCCTGCCCGAGACCCCGCTCGGCGGCGCTATGATTGTGGCCGAGAGCATCCGCCGCGCCATCGCCACCAAAGAGCTGAAACGCAAAGACACCGGCGAAAATTACGGGCAAATCACTGTCTCCATCGGCGTCGCCGGTTACCGCCCCAAAGACGACACCATCCCCACCCTCATCAAACGCGCCGATGATGCGCTCTACCGCTCCAAAAATGGCGGGCGCAACCGCGTCACACAAGAAACCCTCAAAGCCGATAAAGCGTCATAACCGCAAAAGTAATTACAAATAAGGATGAAACATGGCAGGTCATTCCCAGTTTAAAAACATCATGCACCGCAAAGGGGCACAAGACAAAAAACGCGCCAAAATCTTCAACCGCATCGCGCGCGAAATCACGGTAGCCGTCAAAACCGGCGGCGGCGACGACCCAAACAGCAACCCACGCCTGCGCCTCGCCATCCAAAATGGCCGCGCCGAGAACATGCCCAAAGACCGCATCGAAGGCGCGATCAAAAAAGGCATGGGCCCCGCCACCGGCGAAGATTACGATGAAATCCGCTACGAAGGCTACGGCGCCGGCGGCGTCGCCATCATCGTCGAAACCATGACCAATAATAAAAACCGCACCGCATCCGAGGTGCGCTCCACCTTCGCCAAATATGGCGGCAATATGGGTGAAACCGGCAGTGTTGGCTTTATGTTCGACCGCGTCGCACTCATCACCTACCCCGCCGATAAGGCCAGCGACGAAGCCATGTTCGAAGCCGCCCTCGAAGCCGGAGCCGATAATTGCGAAAGCGACAGCGAAACCCACATCATCACCTGTGCGCAAAGTGCGTTTGGCACCGTGCGCGAAGCACTCGAGGAAAAATTCGGCGAAGCCACCACCGCCAAACTCACCTGGCAACCGCAAAACACCATCCCCGTCACCGAAGAGCAAGCCACCACCCTGCTCAAACTCATCGACATCCTTGAAGACAATGACGACGTCCAAGAAGTCATCGCCAATTTTGAACTCGATGACGCAACCTTGCAAAAACTCAGCGCTTAACTATGCCGTCATGCTGCGGGACGCAAAGCGCCAGCGCAGCATCTCACGCCACCCTCCTGAGATCCTGCGCTATGGCTTCGCCATCCGCAGGATGACAAACTCTTTAACCAGTCACCCCATCGCATGACGGGACCCGCCCTTCCTGAAACCTATAACCTAAAACCTAAAAAACCCTCGAACCCCCACCCATCCCATGCTACCCTTTCCCCCATGCAAACCATCCGCACCGCCACCCGCGCCGATCTGCCCACCATCATCCGCTTCATCCATGAACTGGCGGCCTATGAAAAACTGAGCGATCAGGTCACGCTCGATCCCGCCCGCCTCGAATCCGAATTATTCGACGAAGGTGCCATCGCCTTCACCTTCATCGCACAAATCAACGACCAGCCCGCTGGATTTCTGCTCGGCTTTTACAATTTCTCCACTTTCCTCGGCAAACGCGGCCTCTATATCGAAGACGTCTATGTCGCCCCCGACTATCGCGGTCAAGGCCTTGGCTTCAAACTCCTGCAAACCGTCGCCCGCAAAGCCATCACCGAAGACTGTGGCCGCGTCGAATGGCAGGTGCTCGACTGGAACAAACCCTCCATCGACCTTTATGAGTCACTCGGCGCACGCCATAAAACAGGCTGGCTCACCTATCAGTTAACCGGCGAAGCATTAGAACAGTTGGCAGCCACCACCTAACCTGCTAACCTGCTGAGCATGCGCATCATCATCGGCATCGATCCGGGCCTTGTCAAAACCGGCTGGGGTATCATCTCAGCACAGGGCAATGCCGTGCAGTTTATCGCCTGCGGCACCATCAAACCCAAAACCACCCTGCCGCTACCCGAGCGCCTCGGATTTTTAAACCAGCAATTGCAAGTCATCATCACCCGGCATCAACCCACCGAAGCCGCGATTGAGGAAACCTTCGTCAGCGTCAATGGTGCCTCGACCCTTAAGCTTGGTCAGGCGCGCGGAGCCTTGCTACTGTCACTCGCCCTCGCCGGATTAAACGTGGGTGAATACGCTCCCACGCTGGTCAAAAAATCCATCACCGGTGCAGGCCGCGCCGAAAAACACCAGATCGGCATGATGGTGCGCCAGCTTTTGCCCGCCGCGCGCCCCGCCCTCGACGACGCAGGCGAAGATGCGCTCGACGCACTCGCCATCGCCATCTGCCACAGCAATCACAGCGCCTTTGCAAACCGCATCAAAACAGGGTAAACACACCACATGATAGGCAAACTCAAAGGACGCATCGACACGCGCGAAGACGACCATCTGATACTCGATGTCGGCGGCGTCGGCTATGCGGTCTTTTGCACCACCCGCACCCTCGCCGCGAGCGAATCCGGCACCGCACTCGAGCTCATCATCGACACCCATGTGCGCGAAGATCATATCCATCTCTACGGCTTCACCAGCAAAACCGAGCGCGACTGGTTCCGCCTGCTCACCACCGTGCAAGGCGTCGGCGTGCGCATGGGCATGGCCATCCTCGGCCTCTACGCGCCCGATCAACTCACCACCATCATAGCCGCACAGGATAAAAAACAACTCACCGCCGTCAGCGGCGTCGGCCCCAAACTCGCCGAGCGCATCGTGACTGAACTCAAAAGCAAAGTCGGCAGCCTGCCCACCGGCATCAGCATGAACAGTGACAAAGCCAGCCCCGCCCTCACCAAAGGCGGATTATTCGACGACGCCACCTCTGCTTTAGTCAATCTCGGCTATGGCCGCGCCGAATCCTACAGCGCCGTCGCCCGCGCCGCCCAAACCAAAGAAAACGCCTCCCTAGACGAACTCATCCGCCTCGGTCTAAAAGAGCTCGCAGCCTAAAAAACTGTCATCCTGCGGGACGCGAAGCGTCAGCGCAGGATCTCACGAGGCGTCATGAAAGCCTTGCAAAACCCTATAATTCCGTCATCCTACACGCATCACAAAGTCGCAGGAGACAGCATGGCCAAAACCGGCTATCTATACATCATGTCCAACCGCAAAAACGGCGTGATCTACACCGGCGTCACCTCCGATTTAGTCAAACGAGTCTATGAGCACCGCGAAAACATCACCGGCGGCTTCACCCAGAAATACAACGCGAAAAAGCTGGTCTATTACGAAATTTTCGACGATATTGACTTGGCAATCTTGTATGAAAAGAAATTGAAGAACAGAAACCGGTCTTTCAAAGTCGCCCTGATCGAAAGACACAACCCGCACTGGCAAGATGTGTATGACACGCTCATTTAGATTCCGTCATCCTGCGGCTCGCAACGCGAGAGCGCAAGATCTCAGGAGGCATCACGAAATACTGCGCTGCGGCTTCGCCGCCAGCAGCATGACGGGTGCTTTATGACCGCGCTCACCTCTCCGATCGAATCACCACAAGATCAGGCCGAGCAAACCCTGCGCCCCCTCTCGCTCGATGATTTCACCGGCCAGCGTCAGGCTTGCGCAAACCTGCGCGTTTTCATCGAAGCCGCCCGCAACCGCAACGACGCGCTCGATCACACCTTGCTCTATGGCCCCCCCGGCTTGGGCAAAACCACCCTCGCCCAAATCATCGCGCGTGAAATGGGCGTCAATTTCCGCACCACCTCTGGCCCCCTGCTCACCAAAGCGGGTGATCTCGCCGCCTTGCTCACTAATTTAGAAAAAGGCGACGTGCTCTTCATCGACGAAATCCACCGCCTCAATCCCGCTGTTGAAGAAGTGCTCTACCCCGCACTCGAAGATTTCAAACTCGACCTCATCATCGGCGAAGGCCCCGCCGCGCGCACCATGCGCATCGACCTGCCACGTTTTACGCTGGTAGGGGCCACCACCCGCCTCGGCCTCATCTCCAACCCCTTGCGTGACCGGTTCGGCATTCCGGTCAAACTCAATTTCTACGAAGTCGACGAGCTCCAATCCGTCATCCTGCGCGGTGCCGATTTAATGCAAATGGGCCTCAGCGAAGACGGCGCGCACGAAATCGCGCGGCGTTCACGCGGCACCCCGCGCATCGCCGTGCGCCTGCTGCGCCGTGTGCGCGATTTTGCGCAATCCGAAAAAGCCGCCACCATCAACCGTGAACTAGCCGACAGCTCGCTGCGTCGGCTCGATGTCGACGCGCTGGGCCTCGACGCCTCCGACCGCCGCTACATGCATTTCATCGCCGATCATTATGCGGGCGGGCCCGTCGGCATCGAAACCATCGCCGCCGGATTATCCGAGCAACGCGATTCCGTCGAAGAAACCATCGAACCCTATTTGTTACAAATCGGCTTCATTCAGCGCACCCCACGTGGCCGCATGCTCAGCGCCGGCGCCTTCGCCCATCTCGGGCTCAAAGCCCCCAAAACCATCCAAATCGCCCAGCTCGACATGCTCGATAGCGACGGAGAATAAGATGCTGACCAGCGGCCATTTTGCACAAGGCATGCACTATCAGAGTTTTCGTATCTATTACGAAGACACCGACGCCGCACGCATCGTGTATTACGCCAATTACCTGAAATACGCCGAACGCGCCCGCACCGATGCATTGCGCTGCGCCGGAATTTCCCAAAGCGATTTGCTGGCACAAAAGGGCATCGGCTTTGTGGTACGCCGCTGCATTCTTGACTTTGAAAGCCCCGCCGGGCTGGATGATGAAATTACTGTAGAAACACGGTTGCTAGAAATACGAAAAGTGCGTATGAGTATGGAGCAACGAATACTAAAAGGTGAAAAGCTGTTAGTACGCGTGATGGTCGATATCGCGATGATCGATCACCAACGTAAACCAGCCCGCATCCCCGACACAATCGTGCAAGCATTACAGAATCATTTGACCCCGCAACAAGGAGGCTAGTTCCTATGGCTGTTGATACTGCCGTTACCCCCGTTCAGGCGACCGACCTCGCCAGCGCCACTGGCGCCGTCCATGATATGTCCTTAACCGGCCTGTTCATGAACGCCGACCCCATCGTCATGATCATCATGGTGGGATTGCTGCTGATGTCCGTTATCTCATGGGGCATCATCATCGATAAGATGCTCACCTTCCGCCAGCTCAATTTTAAAACCAATAAATTCGAGCAGGAATTCTGGTCCGCCGAGGCGCTGGATAAATTCCACGAACGCGTCAAAAAACGTAAATCCATGCACCCCATCGCCGCTGTGTTCAATTCAGCGATGGATGAATGGTTCCGCTCCCGTGCTGCCGGTAACAAACCCGCCAACTCCGAGCTGCATATTTCACTCAAAGACCGCATGTCACAAATGATGTCCGTCACCCGCAACCGCGAGCTTGAGCGCGTCGAAACCGGGCTGGCCTTTCTCGCCACCGCCGGTTCCTCCGCCCCCTTCATCGGGCTGCTCGGCACCGTCATCGGCATCATGAACACCTTCACCGCCATCGCCGGTGCCAACAATACCTCGCTCGCCGTCGTCGCACCCGGTATTGCCGAGGCGCTGTTTGCAACGGCCATTGGCTTGTTCGTGGCCATTCCGGCGGTAATCGCCTACAATAAATTCTCGCAGGATCTCGCGCGTTTCGCCGGTCGCCTCGATGATTTCTCGACCGAATTTAACACGCTGCTCGCGCGGCAGATTTCAGCATAAGGAGCAGCTATGGGCGCGAATCTTTCTCAGGGTGGGCGCGGAAGAGGCTACCGCCGCCGCCAGTTCGACGACATCAACGTCACCCCCTTCGTCGATGTGATGCTGGTATTGCTGGTGATTTTTATCGTCACCGCCCCCATGCTCACCGCCGGTGTCAGCGTTGATTTGCCCGATGCGCAAGCCAAACCGGTGCCCGGCAATGACGAGCCGATCTCCATCTCCGTCACCAAATCCGGCGCCATCTTCATTCAGGAAACCGAAGTGCCACTCGCTGAGCTGGGCGCCAAACTCAATGCCATCGTCGGCGAAAAACGCGACACCCGCATTTTCGTGCGCGGCGACACCGCCATCGATTACGGGCAGGTCATGCGCGTCATCGGCGAAATCAACGCGGCAGGCCTAAGCAAAGTGGCACTCATAACCGAAGCCTCATCGGGCCAACGTTAAGGAGGAATGAGTGCCGCGCAGTTACGGCTTATCGGTTCTGCTTCATATCGGCATCATTTTGGTGCTGCTATTCGGCTTTCCGATTTTCTTCGACGAGGACAAAGAATTCACCCCCACCGTCATGACCGTCGAAATCGTGCCGATCAGCGATATATCCAACCTCAAAAAGTCGCAAAAGCCCTTAACGCAAGACCCCAAACCCATGCCCAAACCGGTCAAGCCGGTGCAACCGACCAAAAAAGAAGCCCCCAAACCCGAGCCCAAAAAAGATGCGGTGCCCCTGCCCGATAAACCCAAGGAAGACCCCAAAAAACCGGATAAGCCCAAACCGCCCGAGCCCAAAAAAGAAGAACCCAAACCCACACCCGACGAAGAAGATGACTTCGCCGTACTGATGAATAAATTAAAGCAGGACACCCCATCCGAAGACGAAGTGAAGGAAAAACCCAAGGAAAAGGCCAAAGCAGGCGCCACCAGCCGCTCTGACACCTATGATCCGACCATTCCGCTCTCCATCAGCGAAAAAGACGCAATCCGCAGCCAGTTTGTCAAATGCTGGCGCATGCCCGCCGGTGCGCGCGGCGATTATTCGCTTTCCGTCCTCATCGAAGTGCGGCTGAATCCTGACGGGTCGGTGCTCGAAGCGGGATTGTCGCGTTCACAAGTCTCGCGTTATCAAAGCGATAGCTTCTTCCGCGCCGCTGCCGATAGCGCCTTGCGCGCCGTACAGCAATGCAGCCCGCTGCAAGGCCTGCCCGCCGATAAATATAATGGATGGAAATATCTGGAGTTGAATTTTGATCCACAAGAATTACTGTACTGATCCAATACTTAACCAATAGTGAGGCCATAATGCGTCCGTTATCCATTTTCATCCCTGCCTTGATGCTGCTGTTTGCAGCCATGCCCGCGCACGCCCAATTGCGCATCGACATCACCAAAGGCAATGTGGACCCGATGCCCATCGCCATCACCGACCTCACCGGCAATAGCGCCGTAGGGGCCGACATTGCCCGCGTCGTCGCCGGCAATCTCGAGCGCTCCGGTCTCTTCCGCCCGATTGAGAAAAGCGCCTTTATCGAACAAATCAGCAATGGCAACGACATCCCGCGTTTTGCCGATTGGCGCCAGATCAACTCCCAAGCGCTGGTCACCGGCACCGTCACCTCCGCCGGTGGCGACAAGCTCAAAATCAGCTTCCGCCTGTGGGATGCCTCGGTCGAAAAGCAGCTCGCCGGTAAAGAGTTCAACACCTTCACCCGCAACTGGCGCCGCATCGCGCATCTGATCTCGGACGAAATTTATAAGCGCCTCACCGGCGAAGATGGCTATTTCGATTCGCGCATTGTCTATGTCTCCGAATCCGGCCCCGCCAAGCGCCGCATCAAACGCCTCGCCATTATGGATCAGGACGGTGAGAATCACAAATTCCTCACCGATGGCAGCGCACTGGTGCTAACCCCGCGCTTCTCACCCGACACGCAGGAAATTCTCTACATGTCCTATCAGGGCAAGCAGCCGCGCGTGTATTTGCGTGATCTGCAAACCGGCCGCGAAGAATCCTTGGGCCGCTTCGACGGCATGTCCTTCGCCCCCCGCTTCAGCAACGACGGTAACCGCATGGTCATGTCCATCGCCAATAGCGGCAATACCGAACTCTACGAAATGGACCTGCGTTCCCGCCAGATGCGCCGCCTCACTAACGAGCCGGGCATCGACACCTCGCCGTCCTATTCACCCGATGGTAAACACGTCACCTTCGAATCCGACCGTGGCGGCACCCAGCAGCTCTACGTCATGGATGCGGGCGGCGGTGGCGTCAAACGCATCAGCTTCGGCCAGGGACGTTACGCAACCCCCGTCTGGTCACCACGCGGCGACCTCATCGCCTTCACTAAAATGCATGGGGGACGTTTCTATATCGGCGTCATGCGCCCCGATGGCTCAGGCGAGCGGATGCTCACCGAAAGCTGGCTCGATGAAGGCCCCACCTGGTCCCCCAATGGCCGCGTCGTACTGTTCAACCGTTCAAGCCCCAGCTCCGGCCCCCGTGGCAGCGCCACGCGTTTATTCTCAGTCGATATCACCGGCTACAATCTGCGCGAACTGCCCACCCCGACCGATGCGTCCGATCCCGCATGGTCACCGCTGTTGCCGTTATAATAAATGGATAGTGGCTGGTGGCTAGTGACTGGAAATTAAGTATCGGGTTCTAGCCACTAGTCACTAGCCACTCTATGATTAAGCGGCCCATGCCCTTTACCGATATCCGGCGCTGTGCGGATAGCCTCATGCACATAATTACGCGCCGTCGTCACCGCTTCATACAGCCCATCACCACGCGCTAAGCATGTTGCCAACGCCGATGCCAGCGTGCAGCCCGTCCCATGCGTCGACGTAGTATCAATACGCAAAGATGCAAACCAATGATGCTCATCACCGCTCACCAGCAAATCCTCGACATGCTCGCCCTTGCCATGCCCGCCTTTCAGCAGCACCGCTTTGCAACCCATTGCCAATAATTTTTGTGCCGCGCTCACACGATCCGCGCGCGATTCGATCACCATGCCCGTAAGCCTTTCCGCTTCCGGCAAATTGGGCGTCAGCACCGTCGCCAGCGGAATCAGCTGCGACAGCATCACCGCCTCGGCCTTGGCTTCCAACAGCGCATCGCCCGACGTCGCCACCATCACCGGATCAATCACACACGCCGCCGGATAGCGGCGAATCGTATCCGCCACCAACTCAATCACTTCGGCGCTATGCAGCATACCGGTCTTAATCGCATCGGCACCAATGTCCGATAATATCGCCTCAATCTGTTGAGCAATAAACGCCACCGGCACCGGATGAATCGCCATCACCCCCAGCGTGTTTTGCGCGGTCAGCGCGGTCACTGCTGTGGCGGCATAGCCACCCAGCATCGTCACGGTTTTAATATCGGCTTGAATTCCCGCACCACCGCCCGAATCGGACCCGGCGATAATCAGCACACGCGGTAAGGGCTGTTTCATCTTATGTCTCCGTCATGCTGCGGGACGCGAAGCGTCAGCGCAGTATCTCATACGGGGAACCTGCATCATCGTCATCCGGCTCGCGCCGCACCTTGTGCATTATCAGCATCCTCAATCGCGCGCGAAATGCGCTGCGCAATCGCCTCAATCTGGCTGGCATTGCCGCCTTCCACCATCACCCGAATCAACGGCTCCGTGCCCGAGCGGCGAATCAGCACGCGCCCCTGCACCCCAAGCTCCGCCTCGCCTTGCGTAATCGCGCGCTGCACCGTTTCATGCTCCAGCACGCTCATATCTTTCACGCGGATATTCTCCAGCAGCTGCGGCACCGGCTCGAATAATCGTCCCGCTTCGCTCATTTTGCGGCCATCTTCTTTCAGCATCGCCAGCACTTGCAGCGCCGCAATCAGCCCATCGCCGGTGGTCGAATAATCACCCAAAATAATATGGCCCGATTGCTCGCCGCCCACATTGCAGCCACTCTCGCGCATTTTCTCCACCACATACCGGTCACCCACCTGCGTGCGGTGCAGGCTGAGTCCAATACTCTCCAAATAACGCGCCAGTCCCAGATTCGACATTTGCGTCGCCACCACCGCGCCACCTTGCAACATGCCACTTTGCTGCCAGCGCGTCGCAATCATCGCCATCAGCTGGTCGCCATCCAGCAAATTGCCCTGCTCGTCACACATCATCAGCCGGTCAGCATCACCATCGAGCGCGATGCCCAAATCCGCGCCTTCCGCCACCACCCGCTCACACAATTTTTGTGGATGCGTCGAGCCACATTCGCGGTTAATATTAGTGCCGTTAGGCTCCACGCCCATAGCCACCACCTCAGCGCCCAGCTCCCACAAAATAATCGGCCCCACCACATAGCCCGCGCCATTGGCGCAGTCGATCACGATTTTCAGGCCCTCCAAACTCAGTTCTTTGGGGAAGCTGCGTTTGACAAATTCAATATAGCGCCCCTGCGCGTCATCAATGCGCTTCGCACGGCCCACCTGATCGGCACTGGCGCGGCAATCGGCCAGCCCGTTTTGCATCCGCGCTTCAATCCGCGCTTCAATCTCGTCCGATAATTTATAGCCGTCCGGCCCGAACAGCTTAATCCCATTATCCTGATACGCATTATGCGAGGCCGAAATCATCACCCCTAAATCCGCACGCATCGAACGCGCCAGCATCCCTACCGCTGGCGTGGGCAGCGGCCCCACCAGCAACACATGCATCCCCACCGACAAAAAGCCTGAGGTCAGGGCCGTCTCGATCATATAACCCGAAAGCCGCGTGTCTTTGGCAATCACCACGCGCGGGCGATGCTCGCCACGGTTAAACTCATAGCCCGCCGCCATACCGACCTTCAGCGCAATATCCGCCGTCATCGGCTCGCTATTGGCTAACCCACGGATGCCGTCGGTGCCAAAGTAGCGGCGGCTCATGCGTCGGCCTCGTCATCATCCGCCGCCTTACGCCGCGACGAAGGCAAACTCGATTTAATCACTTTTTTCGCCGATTCAATTTCATCGGGATGCAATAATTTCTCACCCGCAATCAGCGCCTTAATATCATCACCCGACAGGGTTTCATATTCCAAAAGCCCCTCGGCAATCAGCCGGTACTGATCCTGAAACTCCTCGATAATCGCGCGCGCGCGCTCATGCGCTTCATTCACCAGCCGCTTCACTTCTTCTTCCACCTTGCGCAACGTATCGCCCGAAATCGAAGACGAGCTGGTACCCAAGCGCTGCCCCAAAAACGGCTCGCCGCGCTCATCGGCATAATGCACCGGCCCCAGCGCTTCGCTCATGCCCCATTCGGCCACCATGGCGCGCGCCAGCCTTGTCGCATACTGAATATCCGACGACGCGCCACTCGAGACCTGATCATAGCCAAACGTAATTTCCTCCGCCACGCGGCCACCCATCGCCACTGCCAGATCGGCATACATTTTTTCGCGCTTATACGAAATCTTATCCGATTCCGGCAAACGCATCACCATCCCCAGCGCACGCCCGCGCGGAATAATCGTCGCTTTATGAATCGGGTCCGACGCCGGACAATGCAAGCTCACAATCGCATGCCCCGCCTCGTGATAGGCGGTCATGCGTTTTTCTTCTTCGCTCATCACCATCGATTTGCGCTCGGCACCCATCATCACCTTGTCTTTGGCCGACTCCAGCTCTTTCATCGTCACCACGCGCTTATCATTGCGTGCTGCCAGCAGCGCTGCCTCATTCACCAGATTGGCCAAATCAGCACCCGAAAATCCAGGCGTACCGCGCGCAATAATCTTCGCATCCACATCCGGCGCCATCGGCACTTTTTTCAAATGCACCTGCAAAATTTTCGTACGCCCTTCAATATCAGGATTCGGCACCACAATCTGACGATCAAACCGGCCCGGACGCAGCAATGCAGGGTCCAGCACATCGGGGCGGTTGGTTGCGGCAATTAAAATCACGCCTTCATTGGCTTCAAACCCGTCCATCTCGACCAGCAGCTGGTTNNGCTCGCGCTCGTCATTGCCGCCACCCATACCGGTACCACGATGACGCCCCACCGCATCAATCTCATCGATGAAAATAATACAAGGCGCATTTTTTTTGCCCTGCTCAAACATATCACGCACACGGCTGGCACCCACACCCACAAACATCTCCACAAAGTCCGAGCCGGAAATGGTGAAAAACGGCACGCCCGCTTCGCCCGCAATCGCGCGCGCCAGCAACGTTTTACCCGTACCCGGCGGGCCCACCAGCAAACAACCTTTAGGGATTTTGCCACCCAACCGCTGAAATTTTTGCGGGTCTTTTAAAAAATCGACAATCTCCGACAGCTCATCTTTGGCTTCGTCAATGCCTGCGACCTGCTCAAAGGTAATTTTTTCGCTCATCTCCGTCAGCATGCGCGCGCGTGATTTGCCAAAGCCCATCGCCCCGCCGCGCCCCCCGCCGCTTTGCATCTGCCGCATGAAGAAAATATACACACCGATCAGAATCAGAAAGGGCAACCATGAGCTTAAGAACATGCCCCAAAACGCGCCGCCCGATTTGGGCGGCTGTACCGAGAATTTCACCTCATTCTCCTCCAGCATTTTTAGCAATGACGGATCTTCCAGCCCTTGCGTGCGAAACGGTTCGTTGCTCGCCATATTACCGGTGATAATCGTACCTTCATCGCGCGACTGGCGAATCGCCACATTCTTCACCTCACGGCTTTGCACCGCCGTAAGGAAATCAGAATAATCGAGTTTACGATACGCGCCTTGCTGAGCACTACCCTGAAACACCTCATAAAAAAACATCAGCGCAATCAAAACTGCGCCAAAGATAATGACATTCTTGCCCAGATTCGGCATGGAGGCTCCTTCTATAGTCCGTTTATTGTTTCTTATGTATTCATAACCCAAAATGGCGGTGCGGCAAGCGGTTTCGCCCGGCTATGGCGAAAGCTGGCCGCCAGTTCCGCCATCACAGCCGACTGGGCATAACCTATATGGGGTACAGCCACCACCGCTTCAAGGTCCCACAAGGCAGGCAAGGCCAGTATTGCCGCCCGTGGCAGCGTCGTCGATACCTGTCCGCGAATCTGCAGCCAGCCGGCCTCTCCCAGCGCTTCCACGCGGCAAGGCTTAGGCAAAACGCCCTCCAGCCGAAAACGATCCCACATCACCGATGGCTGCTCATGCCATAGCACCGCCGGTGCACAGGCACCCAGCTCCCGCGTTACCAGCCACATGCCGCCCACCACACGCTGCACGCTGCAGCCATGCAAGGTACGGGGCCGCATCAGCTCGACCCGCATCGCGGCAATCAGCCGCTCCACTTCCGCCAGCCTCGGCTCGCCGCTATTGCCCACACAGCACAGCACCCGCATCATCACCTGCGCCGCGCGCGCATCGCCCGCTTTCAGCAACGCCGTGCCAATACGCGCATAGCCCGCATCATCCAGCGTCACATACGCCTCAATATCTGCCGCCAGCTGGGCTTCCAGCGCCGCGCGATACTGCCCGCAACTATCGGCCACGCGCGCCAAACGCTCCGCCGCCCCCGCATGCGTCGCAATCAAATGCCGCAATTGCGTACGTAAATATTGCCGCGATTGATTCGACGGATCTTCAATCCAGCGCTGGCCCAGCCCGCGCAAATAAGCAATCATCGCGCTTTTGCTCTCACGCAATTGCGGCCGCAGCAGGGTAATGCCCTCACGCTCACTGCGCATTGCCATCGCCGCCAGCCCTTCCGGCCCGCTATGGCGCAGCAGCCGCATCAGCACCGTTTCTGCCTGATCACCCTGATGATGCCCCAGCGCCAGATGCATCACACCCTGCGCATGACACCACTGCGTCATCGCCGCATAGCGCGCCTCACGCGCCGCCTCCTGCACCCCGTTGGTCATTGGCCCGATTTGCAACGGTAGCAACACCGCGTCAATTGTGTGTGCGGCCAGCCATTCCATGCATTGCGCCGCTTCGCCCGCGCTCTCGCGCCGTATGCCATGATCGACCACCAGCGCCGTTAGTTGGCAGCCCTGCAACTCCGCCCACTCGCGCAAACCCAGCGCCAGCGCCAGACTATCCGCCCCGCCCGATACCGCCACAGCCAGCCGCGCCGGTGCAGGCGCACACAGCATCGCCATCATCGCCGTCAGTCGGTTGGGATAGGTATGAATCGGGGGGTTAACTGCAACAACAGGCACATGCATCAGAAAGCTAACGGCAACCAAGCTTGTCGCGCTCTTTCTCGGCCTTGCGTTTGACCACCTGCGATTTGTCGCTATGTTTTTTAATCAGCTGCGACAACACCACGCAGGCCTCGTCTTTGCGCTGCAATGCGCTCAGCGACATCGCCAGTTTCAGTAAATTATCGGGTGATTTCGGCCCCTGCGGCATCGCTTCAAAGCCGCTGCGGAACTTCTCCGCTGCCTGCTCAAACTGGCTACGCACATAATGCGTTTCACCCAGCCAGTAATAGGCGTTGCCCACCAGCACATCATCCGGATATTGCTGGGTAAAGCTTTCAAACTCAGCAGCTGACTGGGTGTAATCCCCCTGATTCAGCAATTTAAACGCCGCATTATAATGTTCATTCGAATTCTGATAACCCGAGGAGGCCGCCGTCGCAGGTTTTGTCGCAGGCGCTTCATCACTCTCCGCATCACGCACGCTCACCATCGGCTCCTGCGCGTCCGTATTGCCGCCAATCACCGGCGGGCTGATCGTTGCAGGCGCAGCCGACGTCGCGTTGCGCTCCAGCATCCCCAGCCGTGCATCCATATCACGCTCCAGCGATTCAAACCGTTCGGTGACACGCTGTTGCTGATGTTCCATTTCTTCGATACGGCCACGCAGCTGCCGCAGCTCTTCCTGAATCGCATTCAGGGATACATTTAATTCTGCCGCCACCGCGCCACTGGGAGCCGCTGCCCCCGTGGGCGCTTTGCCTTCCGCCGTACCACGATAATAGTCGCGCTGCATCATCTGCATATCGCGTTCCATCCGATTGAGCCGGTCAATCATGCCGGAACGGTCAGCCTGTGAAAAAGCGGGGGAAAGAAAAAGAAAAGTTGAAAGCAGAATCAGAATAAATAGCGCACGATGCGAAGCCGGACCAAATGTTCGAAACTCACGCATCGTGCGCCTTTACTCAACTAGTAGCTGATTACCGTTACAGCGCGACGGTTTTTAGCCCAGGCGGACTCGTTAGAACCGAGTTCAGCCGGACGTTCTTTACCATAGCTGACGGTGCTCACGCGGCTGGGGTTAACGCCCAGATTCACGAGATAGGTGCGAGCCGCAGAAGCGCGACGCTCACCCAGCGCCAGGTTGTATGCACGGGTACCGCGTTCATCGGCATGGCCTTCAACAACCACATTGATGGACGGGTTCGATTGCAACCAGTTAGCTTGGCGTTGCAGGGTGGATTGTGCTTCCGATGACAGCACCGAGCTGTCATAGCCGAAGAACACGCGATCACCAACGTTTGGCGCTAATTCGCCACCGTCAGAACCATAACCGCTGCCCGAACCGTAACCGGAACCGGAACCACCTGCGGAACCGTCATTGGTACCAGCAGTTTCGCACGCTGCAAGCAGCATGAGACCCGAAAAAAGTGCAAGAATGCGAGTATTCATATTTTATCTCCTTATGTAATCCAATTCTGCGCCAACCGGTTTATCGTATCCGTTTTAAATTGCAAGCGCATTTGGTGGATTCGCCCCCATCCCCCCAACGATTTTTGCTCCATTATTTACTTGCGCAACAGGTAAGGCTGGTATAAAACCCCCATTCCTTGGCAAATATGACAGATAATATACGGAGAAACCGATGAAAGAAGGCATTCATCCTGAATACCACGAAATCAAAGTGGTGCTCACCGACGGTAGCAGCTTTAACACCCGCTCATGCTATGGCAAAGCCGGTGATGTCTTGCAGCTTGACATTGACCCAAAGACCCACAATGCGTGGACCGGTGGTGCCGGCGCCCTGCGTCAAACGGGTCGTGGCCAGCGCTTCAAAGAACGCTTCGGCGATCTGAAATTGAACAGCTAACATATACTGTGATATTTTTGCCGCACCGGCAATAATTAGTTCACAGATACGTGCCGTCTATATCGATCGAGGACTCCACCCCGAGCTGTGCATAATGCTGTTTCAGCCAGTCACTGGCTGCCTGATAGCCAATATCGCGCAGATATTGTAAAAACTCCCAATCCGCATTGAACTTACTGGCGCTGCCCAGATCATTCATCAGATTTTCCGCCTCAATCACATGGGGCCGCACATCTTTATAATGCGGGTCATCAATCATGTGATGCTTAAGCAGCCGCTTCACAAAGGCAATCGCACGCATTTCGCGCATCAGCGTCGAGTTAAAACTAATCTCGTTGATACGGTCAAAAATCTCGTTGGCCTGTGTCGGCACCGCGTCAATCTGCAGCGGGTTAATCTGCACGATAATAATATCATTACTGGCGCAATGGTAAAACAGCGGAAAAATCGCCGGATTACCCGAATAGCCGCCATCCCAATAGGGTTGCTCATCCACTATCACCGTCTGAAACATATGCGGCAAACACGCGCTGGCCATCACCATATCCCGCGTCAACTCGGCGGTTTTAAACACTTTGATTTTACCGGTCAGCACATTCGTTGCATTAATAAACAGCTTGATCTCTTTATTTTTGCGGATGGCTTCAAAATCCACCATATCATCTAAAATATCGCGCAGCGGGTTCAGATCAAACGGGTTATACTGATAGGGTGACAAGGTGCGTGTAAACCAGTCCATCGCATAAAACCCGGGCGAATACCCCATATTATGCGTCCCCGTCATGCGGTCATAAAATGTCGGCTGCAACATCGACATCGCCGCCGCCTGACTCACTCGCTGCCAGAATTCGCCCAGCATGGCCCGCGCCTGGCTACGCCCGCCTTTCAGCAGACCATAGGCCAGCACCGAGGCATTCATCGCACCGGCTGACGTGCCGCTGATCGCCTCAATATCAATCCGCTCATCCTCGAGCAACCGGTCCAGCACGCCCCATGTAAAAGCCCCATGCGACCCACCACCCTGCAATGCCAGATTCACCTGTTTCGGTTCATCCGTTTTAGCGCATTTGGCGCTGGGCTTTTTTTGCACCGGCCCTTTTGCTTTGCTTGTGCGCGCCATCTTATTGCGCCACCCAGCCACCATCCATCGAATAAGCCGAGCCGGTAATCTGCCCTGCATCCTCGCTGCTCAAAAACACCGCCAGCGCGCCCAGCTGCGCAGGCGTCACAAACTGTTTCGACGGTTGCTTCTCGCTCAGCAAATCCAGCTCCGCCTCTTTCACGCTGCAGCCTTTGGCGGCAGCCTTGGCTTCAATTTGTTGCTGCACCAAGGGTGTCAGCACCCAACCCGGACAAATCGCATTACACGTCACCCCACTACCCGCCACCTCCAGCCCCACCACTTTGGTCAGCCCGATGATGCCGTGCTTAGACGCCACATACGCCGATTTCTGCGCACTCGCCACCAGCCCATGCGCCGACGCGATATTAATAATCCGCCCATAGCCTCGCTCGCGCATCCCCGCCAGCGCCAGCCGCGTGGTATGAAACGCCGCCGTTAAATTCAGTGCAATCACCAAATCCCACTTCTCCGGCGGAAAGGACTCCACCGGCGACACATGCTGAATACCTGCATTATTGACTAAAATATCCACCGGCCCCAAAGCCTCCGTGGCCTCGCCCATCATCGTCTCGATCGCTGCAGCCTTGGTCAGATCCGCCCCCGAATAATGCACCTGCACCCCGCTATCTTCTGCAATCGACTGCATCAGCGTTTCAATCACCTTGGCATCGCCAAACCCGTTGAGCGTAATATTGCACCCCGCCTCGGCCAGCTTTTTGGCAATCCCCTCACCAATCCCACTAGTCGACCCCGTCACCAACGCATGCTTACCTTTCAACATATTCACCTCCTTGTTTTCCACTTATCATCAACTTTATTCTTCATCCCCGCTTTTTGTCCCGTAATATCGTCATTCCCGCGAAAGCGGGAATCCAGCCTTTACTTACCCTCAAGATACCCGCTTTCGCGGGCATGACGATTAGTAATAACGCAACACCGCCTCAGCCCCACGCTTTTCTAATCCTGAACTCTGAACTCTGAACTCCGTACTCTCACTTAAAAAGCGCCTCCGCCGCACTCTTCACATTCCCGCGCTTGGCAATCTCCACGCGCACCCGCGCCGCTTCTGCTTCCAGCCATATAATATATTCCTGCATCAGTTTAACTGACAACGCCGCCAGCGCGCGCGGACGCGGCGTATCCAGATCAATCTTGCGTCCTTCTTCATCAAACATAACTCACCCCTTATCTCCCGTCATTCCCGCCATTCCCGCGAAAGCAGGAATCCGCCCTCTAGTCCCTAGCCTCTAACCCCTAGCCTCTAACCCCTAGCCTCTAACCCCTAGCCTCTAACCTCTAAGCCCTACACATCCCCACTAGCATTTCCCCCCCGAATATGGAATGACTTATCCCCTATGACAAGTCTCATGCAAGCCATAATCTGCGACCAAGGCCAGCTGCGCCTCGTGCAGCGCCCTATCCCGCAACCCTGCGCGGGCGAGGTGCGCATCCGCATCGCCTATGCGGGCGTCAACCGCGCCGATTTGCTACAAACGCAAGGCCTCTACCCCCCGCCTGAGGGCGCATCCGACATCCTCGGCCTCGAAGTCTCCGGCCATATCGACGCACTCGGCGACAACATCCACCAATGGCAAACAGGCGACGCCGTCTGCGCGTTGGTCAGCAGCGGTGCCTATGCCGACTATGTCACCCTCCCCGCCGCCCATTGCATGCGCATCCCTGCGCCGCTCACCCTCGCCGAATCAGCAGGCATCATGGAATGCGCCCTCACCGTCTGGATGAGCCTGTTCGATGAAGCGCGCCTAAAATCCGGCGAAGCCGTGCTGGTGCATGGCGGCAGCAGCGGCATTGGCACCACCGCTATCCAGATGCTGCGCGCCTATGGTTGTCCTGTTTTTGCCACCGCCTCCACTGCCACCAAATGTGCATTAATCGAACAACTCGGTGCCACCGCCATCAATTACAAAACCGATGATTTCGTCGCCCCCATCAAAGCCAGCGGCGGCGTCGATGTGGTGCTCGACATGGTCGGCGGCGATTACATCATGCGCAACATGCAATGCCTGCGAGCGGGCGGACGACTGATGAGCATCGCCTGCCTGCAAAGCACGCAAGTGAATCTCGGCATGGGCGGGCTGCTAATGAAAGGCTTAAGCTGGAAAGGCTCCACCCTGCGCCGCCGCTGTGACACCGACAAAGCCCAGCTCATCGCCGCCATGCAGCCGCATCTGCAGCACTGGATTGCAACCGGCGCCTTCAAACCGGTGATCGACCGTATATTTCCGCTGCAACAGGCGGATAAAGCGCTCGAAACCATGCAACAAGGCTTGCATTGTGGGAAAATTCTATTACAAGTAGGCAGCGCGCAAGCATCGTAATAGCAACTTGCCTGATAAATCAGGTGATTGAGCAAATAAAGCTGAATAATAACAAACATATTGTAGGAAATAGACTATGGCACTTCCGATTATGCCCAAAGCCACTGCCGTTTGGCTGGTAGAAAACACCGCCCTCACCTTCGAACAGATTGGTGACTTCTGCGGCATGCACCCGCTCGAAATTCAAGGCATCGCCGATGGCGAAGTCGCAGTCGGCATCATCGGTCAGGACCCGGTCGCCGCGCAACAAATCGACGCCGACGAAATCACCAAGGCCGAAGCCAATCCCGATTACCGGATGCAGCTGGCCAAAAAAGCACGCGAGCACATGGACCAGAAAATCAAAGGCGCGCGCTACACTCCCGTTGCCCGCCGCCAGGACAAACCCGAAGCTATCGCGTGGATTCTCAAACACCATCCCTACATTCCCGATTCGCAAATCATCAAATTAATCGGCACCACCAAAAACACTATCGAATCCATCCGCGACCGCTCGCATTGGAACAGCACCAACATCAAAGGCAAAGACCCGGTGATGCTGGGGCTGTGCACCCAAACCCGCCTCGATGCGACCGTGGAAAAATGCCGCCCCGCCAGCGAATCGGATAACGCGGTCAGCGAATCGGCCTAAAACCCATGAGCCCCCACCCCGATGCCCCCACCGCCGCCTTAAGTGCGAAGGTGGAATCCTTTGCGTCGGCTCGTATTCTCTGCATCGGCGATATCATGCTTGATCGCTTTGTCTATGGCACGGTCAGCCGCATCTCGCCCGAAGCACCCATCCCCGTCCTCGCCCGCACCCGCGAAGACGTGATGCTGGGCGGCGCGGGCAATGTGGTGCGCAACATTGTCTCCCTTGGTGCCAAAGCCTGTTTTATCTCCGTCGTCGGTGACGACACCACAGGCCGCGAACTCATCCAGCTCATCGGCAAAGAGCCGCGCATCGAACCTTATCTGCTCACCGCGCAAGGTCGCCCCACCACGCACAAAACCCGCTATATCGCGGGCAATCAGCAGCTACTGCGCTCTGATTATGAAACCACCGCAGCCCTCAGCGACGAATTGCACGACCAAATTCTGCAACTCGCCACCGAAGAACTGCCAAATTATCAGGCCCTTATCCTGTCCGATTATGGCAAAGGACTGCTCACCCCGCGCCTCACACAAGCCTTAATCACGCTGGCAAACCAACTCGAAATCCCCGTGTTCATCGACCCCAAACAACGTAATTTCGCTGCCTATAAAGGCGCATTCCTGCTCAGCCCCAACCTCGCCGAGCTCACCCGCGCCGCCGACAAAGACGCATGCACCGACGAAGCCGAACTCAGCCGCACCGCCCAATCCATGCTTGAAGCGCATCAGCTAAGCAACCTGCTCGTGACCCGCGGCAAAGACGGCATGAGCCTGTTTAGTGCTTCCCAACCCCCACACCATATCACCGCCCAAGCACGCGAAGTGTTTGATGTCTCCGGTGCGGGCGACACCGCCATTGCCACCCTCACCGTCGCTTATGCATCCGGCTGCGCGCTAACCGAAGCCGCAGAGCTGGCCAATCTCGCCGCCGGTATTGTCGTGGGCAAGCTCGGCACCGCCACCATTCATCGCACCGATTTGAAAACCGCGCTCTACACGCGCGATAACAGCCGCTCGCAATCCAAAATCCTGCCCCAGGACCTCGCCGCCAGCACCATCAAAAACTGGCAGGCACAAGGGCTGCAGGTCGGCTTCACCAATGGCTGCTTCGATTTACTGCATGCGGGCCACTTATCTTTGCTGCAAGATGCCAGCGCCCAATGCGACAAGCTCATCGTCGCCATCAATGCCGACGCCTCCGTCAAGCGCCTCAAAGGCGAATCGCGCCCCCTCAATAACGAAATCGACCGCGCCATGCTCCTCGCCGCCATGGACCCCGTTGATCTCGTCGTCATTTTCCGCGAAGACACACCGCTCGAGCTCCTGCAGCTGCTCAAACCCGATCGACTGATGAAAGGTGCCGATTACACCCTCGAACAAGTGGTAGGCCGCGAACTGGTAGAAGCCTATGGCGGCAAAACCTGCCTGATCCCCTTACGCGAAGGCTACAGCTCCACCAACCTCATCAAAAAGGCGCAGCTTGCACCGTAATTGTTATGTGCAGCGCAGCAATCGTCACTCATTTCCTTAGCACCACAGATTTAAGGACTCCTCAGAGTCAGTCTTATCCTGCCATATTTTATAATATATTGATATTCATGCCATATTATAGTGTTGCTTTTTGATCTGCCTCGCCCTTTTTCACTGCTCAAATTGTTAGCACGCAGCCATTCAGGCAGTATTGCGCTTCTACATCTGGTAGGATTGCCACACTAAGGGATGAATTAACCGCTAAATGCGCGTTTAATGTTTATCCATTATTAACAAATACCATGGTTTGCACTATAACCGATTGGAAATGTCTAAAATAATACAGGGAGAATACCATGCTAACTAAAACCAAACACCGCGCTAAGAATGCCGGTTTTACGCTGGTGGAATTGGCGATCGTGCTAGTAATCATCGGCTTGATCATTGGCGGCGTACTGGTCGGCCAGGATCTGATTAAAGCAGCGGAAATCCGTTCCACTTTGGGACAGATCGAAGGCTATAACACCGCCGTCAACGCCTTCCGTGATAAATACCGTTATATCCCAGGCGATATCAACTCCACCCAGGCCGCCCAATTCGGCTTTACCGTGCGCAGTGGTGCGATTGGTCATGGTGATGGTAACACCTTGCTCGAAGGGTGCTCCGCCGGTGCTATCGTATTTGGCTGCGAAACCGCCTTATTCTGGAATGACCTCAACTCCGCCGCCTTGGTAGACGGTAACTTCACCACCTCGACCGATGCGCTGGGCCACGCTGCTGCGGCGATTACCACGCCGAATATGATCTTGCATTTGCCAGAAGCCAAGCTGGGCCGCGGTAATTTCATGACAGTATTCTCGGCAACGGGCCGCAATTTCTACCAGATCGCTGGCGTAACCGGCATCTCTGCTGCGGGTGAGTACACACTAACCAACGCATTGACGCCTCAGGAATCGTTCAACATGGATGACAAAATTGATGATGGTCGTCCTTTAACCGGCGGGGCCCGCGCACTGATATCAACGGGTGTAGCGCCTCACCCGCTTAACAATGCCGCCGCGGGTGCAGTGCCAGCTGCTGGGGTATGCGTATCCAACGTCGCGGGCACGCCATATAATACCAGTACAGAAGCATTTGCTAACACCCCTTCATGTCAGATTCGCTTCCGCTTTAACTAAAACCAATCTTTACCCGGCACGGGCAACCGTGTCGGGTACAAATATGAAGAAACTTATTATAAATTACTTCTTGAAAGGGACTAAATATGCAACAACTTAGGGCTTCCAAACAGTCAGGCTTCACCTTGGTGGAATTGGCGATCGTACTGGTGATTATCGGGCTCATTATTGGTGGCGTACTCGTCGGACAAGACCTGATCAAAGCCGCCGAAATCCGCTCCACCTTAGGACAGATTGAAACCTACAACACCACCGTCAACGCCTTCCGTGATAAATACCGCTATATCCCCGGTGATATCAACTCCACACAAGCGGCACAATTTGGCTTCACCCTGCGTAGCGGCGCCGTTGGCCATGGCGATGGTAATACCATGCTGGAAAGCTGCTCAGCTGGCACGGTATTACTCGGTTGTGAAACTGCTTTGTTTTGGAACGACCTAAACTCAGCCGCCCTGATCGATGGCAATTTCGAAACCTCGACCGATGCGCTGGTGACCTCTACCACTCCCAACATGATCCTGCATTTGCCGGAAGCCAAGCTGGGCCGTGGTAACTTCATCACCGTCTTTTCCAATACGGGCCGCAATTTTTATCAGATCACCGGCGTAACGGCAGTCAATGCGGGTGTCTACACCCTCACCACCGCTCTCACCCCGCAGGAATCATTCAACATGGATGACAAGATCGATGATGGTCGCCCCCTCACCGGCGGCGTACGCGCCATGAAAGACCTGGCCGCACTCAACACCGTGATTCCCGCTGAAGTAGCAGGTGACACACCCGCCGAAGGCGTGTGTATCTCGGATGCAACGGGAACACCGTACAACACCACGACGGAGGCATTTGCCAATACCCCGTCATGCCAACTGCGTATGCGCTTTAACTAAGCCATGCAATGACATACGAACAAAACGCCACCCCGCAACGGGTGGCGTTTTTGTTTCTAAGGAGCCATCATGTCTGCTGATCACTGCCTGCTCTATGTCACCTGCTCCGGCCCGCACGAGGCCGAAACCATCGCCCGCGCCCTCATCAAAGACCGGCTGGCCGCCTGCGCGAATATCATCCCGCAAATCACCGCCCTGTTCGAATGGCAAGACAATCTCGAAACCGCCACCGAAAGCATCCTCATCCTCAAAACCCAAACCCGGCTAGCCGAAACGGCCACGCAAGCCATCCGCATGCGCCACGCCTATGAATGTCCCTGCATCCTGCAGCTACCCATCACCAGCGGCAACCCCGACTTCCTCAACTGGATCACCCACCAGACCACATCGCCCTAACCCCGCTCACCGCGACTCAACCCAGTCGTCATACTGGTACTCGACACCAGTATCTCTACCCACCTCCCAGATGCGAGCTATGCCAAAACAACGACAAGCTGTCACCCCATCGAATGACGGGGTCCGGCCTTCATCTTCAAAAACCCGAAACGCTATGCAGGCCCAAAGCCACAAACCGACCCGCCTAATACCCACCGATAAAATACATATTGCACCCATTCGCGACCGTATTCGTCACCGCATAATCCGCGTCATCCGCTGTCACACAATTAGGGCGGGTGGCAAATGTAGGTCCCGTAACTTTGCCTGTTTGGGGTTTGCCATCATCCATTTTCATATCAATGCCCCACGCCTCTTCAGCACTAATCACCGGGTCATTCCCATCGCTTAGGCGGCCAAACATCAAAAGATTCTTGCCCGTAGCAACCGGCGAATAAAAATTAAACGTGGCATTTCTGATTTTGCTGATCGGCGCATTCACGCCCGGTTCAGTGTATTGTGGCCCCGGCGTCCCATGGATGCCGGTATAGGTGCCCTCCACCAGCCCCGCATTGGCCAGATGCTGCCATGCGCGATACGCCTCATGATGCGTATGCGCCAAAGAACCGGGATAAAAAATCAGGCCATTCCCATCACCGTTGCACGTCGCCATAGTACTGGAGGCCGCAACCTTACAGTCTGCCTGCACAGGCTCCTGCGCACCCCAGAAATCCGTTGCGTTACGCATATCCCCCGGCAACGCAAAATAGCGATCACGAAAACTCAGTGCCGCTGTATGATAGCGCCCCACATCCACGCTCACACTTCGCAGCTCCGCCGCCCGAATCAACGACTGCCCCGACAAAATCCCACCAGTCAACAGTCCCAAAATCACCAGAACAATCGACAACTCCACCAGTGAAAATCCATAACGCATAGAAGGGTATTTTATCAAAAAATCAGCTAAAAATCCACTGATACATCAATTTATTATATGCATTGAACGGCCTCAACCTTCCTGATAAGGCTGCGGCAGTAATTCCCCTTCCATTTGCTGTTTCGCCGCCGATTTCCCGTTGCACATGGTAAAAAGCTGGTATAAGACATACCGCTCAAAGCATGTTGATTTCCCTTTTGCCTGGCGCCTAAGCTACCGCCCGCATTGAAATCAAATGCTTTTCAATCCTGCTGGGACGTCGCCAAGTGGTAAGGCAACGGTTTTTGGTATCGTCATTCGGAGGTTCGAATCCTCCCGTCCCAGCCAATCCTCATAGGTCGAACTCCTGAGTTCCCACACAGAGAAACGGCAACCCCGCCGTCACCGCCACGTTCCGGATTGAAACTGACACATCTCTTACGCCGATTCCGAGATGAAAATCCTTGTAATTGAGGCAGATATGACCGATTTTCTCTAAACGCCAATTTGCGAGGTTACGATAATAATTAAATACTCAAACTTAGTGTCGTATTAAAAATGACTCAGGCTCTCAAAGTTTATCTAGATACACAAGATTACATTCGATTCCATAATCAGGAGAGCGAAGTGATGGATATTCGTCGCTATCTGCTGGATCGAAAAGCAGAAGGAAAAATTAAGATTGGCTTTTCCTATGGAATAGTTTGGGAGTTAATTCAAGACTATGATGGTAAACATAGGGAAAGCAGATTAGCCCGTGCTCGCTGCATCCACGAATTCTGTGATAAGAATGCTTTTCTTGCCCCTAACAATATCTCACTAAATGGCGGCGTAGGATTCTCTGAAAACGGATGGTGGCATCCAGAGAAAGAACATACGCAGGATATTGAAGAGTTAGCCAATATTTTGATTGCAGAAATAGCAGACAAAAATTCTTTCAATAGAAAGCAACGCAAGGTTTTTTGTACTGTAAAAGGTAGGCAGCAATTTTTTCGAGAAAACCCTCAAATGGCAGATTTCTCAAGATTTGGCGACTCCCGTTACATCATGACCCAAGAGTTTATTGATAATCAGATTTTCTATAAATACTGCACAGGCTCAATATCACGAGAGATAGCGAACAAATTATTAAATAGCTTATGGTCAGACCTGCCAGCATTTATTATTTCTTGGTTTGAGGGGACAGGAAACCAAAACCCTTTCCAATTCATCGACTTGCAAAGCATTAAAGACGACTTAGAAAGGGTTCGAAATCATTATCCAAAAATAAAGGCATTAATCGCAAAACATAAACGGCAAGAAAAGGAGTTGCGAAAAGCAGCTGATCTATACAACGAGCTTCCTGATTATTTGCAGGTTGCACTATCTGATCTTTCTCCGCGCCCTTTAATCCAAGAAAGTATAGCTCGTAGAAGAAAAATGGCCGAGATCTTGCAACTTGAGCTGTCTGAGGAAAGCCGCAATACACGATTACTATCACTAGCAAATAATTACATATTCGATGTAATTGAGGCGTATATAAAAATTAGCGTAACAGATTTTCCTGATCGCAAAATATCAGATTCTGACATGGGTGATATATTCCACGCATGTTATTTACCGCACTGTGATTTATGGCGTGGCGATATTAGTTTTACTAACCTTTTATTACGATCAGAAATCGATCATAAAGAAAAAATCGTCCCCCGCTTATCAGAGCTTCCTGATCGTATTGATAAATTACTGGTAATCAGAGGTAGTTAAGCTTTAACTTCTGACTCTCCCAATCCAGCGGTATTGATTGCATCAAATCTTTTAGCCGCAGATGTTTTGGCTGCCTGCCATTCAAGATTGACTCAACGATATCCGGAGCCAACATCGTCAGATTCAGCATTTGTGAAATATAGGTGCGTGACACTTTATAGTCAGTTGCCATCTCCGTAATGGTCTTTTCGCCGTCCGCAATAAACCGGTTCCATTTATATGATTTTGCCAGCGCGTTGATGAGGGTCATATTATGACCCGCCGTTTCAAACACCTCGAATGCCTTTCCCTCGCTGTCAAATGCATGGCTGGTCTTGCCGGTCCGCTTGAAAATAATCGGCAGCGTGATCTCCAGCGCGTTATCATAAACGCTGACCGCAGGCTCATTCGTCACCTGCGGTTCCGGCGCTTGCCCTGCGGACGGAAAAGGCTTCATCGCTTTCAGTAAATCATTCAGCGGTGCGTAGCCGATTCGTATTGTGGTGCTGGCCGGCAGAATGGTCACCTTCTCGATCATCTGATGCGCAAAGGCATATTTGTCCTTTTCCGTCAGCCCGTCCCAATGCGCCCAGAGACTGCGCAGCCGGTACATGCCCTCCTCCTCGGACATCAGCGCATACTCGCCGGTGAAACATGGCCGCATATTCTGAGGATTCAGACAAGCATAGTGAATGGCATCGAACACGACTTTCTCCAGCCTGTCGCCTCGAATGCGGTGATTGCACTGTTTGTTGATATAGTAGCGATGCTGTGTGTTTTTGCGTTTCACCGAATAGGTGGTGGTGTAGCTTCGCCCTTCACCATCAACGCATTTGCTGCGCAGCAGCGTTCCGCTTTCGATCCGCAGTTTCGATGTTTGCACCGATTGTTTCTGCAGCAACTCCTGCGCCTGATGCCATATCTCTTCCGGAATAATGGCCTCATGCGCACCTTCATACATAGCGCCCTTGTGACCCACCTTACCGATATACACCTCATCTTTGAGAATGCGGTAGATCACCGTCTTCACGAAGGGCTTGCCGCCCATCTCCTTACCTTTTTTGGTAACCCAGCATTTGTTAATCCGGCCTTCCTGCCTGAGGCACCGGAGCACGGCATAGGCTGACCGGTGTTCGAGATACAGATGGAAAATATGCCGTACCAGCTCCGCCTCCGGCTCATTCACCTCGAGCTTGCGGTGCTCTATTCACCAGCCATGGCGCGTTTGACGCCCTTTACTATTGTCGATACCGGACTGCCGTCATTCTCAAACTGTTCGGCAACATATTGCACATCGATACCGGCGCGCCGGCAGATATATTCGTAATAAGCACTTTCATCCGCATCCTGAAACCGCCCCCAGCGCGTGACATCGAGCACCAGAATCATATTAAAGCGCACCGGTCCGGCCTGCACATTATCAATCAGGCGTTTGAGCGCATCGCGGCCATGGAGCTTCAGGCCACTTTTGCCGGAATCCTCATAGGTCTCGATAATCTCGATCCGGTTACGGTTGGCATAGTCACGGATGGCATCGGCCTGATTCTCCGTCGAATATTTCTGATGATCCGTCGACATGCGCACATACATGGCCGCATAGCGTGTCGGTCTGGTTAATAAATTGTCTGCTTGCGGATAGGAGATGCCGTCTTGCTTCATGTCTTCATTTCTTACTGTTGGTCCATTCCGCTTCATCACGGAGGTACTGGTCTTGTTGTTAACGATAACAAGGAGAGTACAACCATGTCCCCATCTAAAATCGGCCATATGTTACCGAAGAAAATTGACGATAAGGCCCTCGCAGTCAGTATCGCCGACGCCCTGAAGGAGAATCATCAGGATGTCATATCAACCATCAAAAACATCAGTTATGTGACCGGTATCAGCCCTGAAACCATTGCCAAATGGCACAAGCAGCAAAATCCACCGAAAGCCGCTCATTTACTTACATTATCGGGACATTACCCCTCCGTATTAAAAGCGGTGACTGAGATCATAGGTTGGCCGGAATTATGGGATGCCGCACTGCGTGAAAACATCCCGCAACGCATGCAAATCCGCTTGCAAGAGAAAAGTGCATTCTATCGCCCAAGGGGTGACAAATCTGTCACCCCTCAGAATCCCAAAGATGCAGTTTTTTGCCCCCCACTGCATGCAAGGCAGCTATGGTTCTTAGAAGAAGTCAGAAAAGGACGGCATGTATGCAGCGCCGATCTGGCATCCACATGGCATATTACGGTACGAACCGCCAAACGCGATATTAGTATGCTGGTGACGGCAGGGTTCATTCAGTTTCATCGGTCCGGACGGGGCGGTTGGTATGAATTGCAGCCCAAACCCCGTAAGATCCACAAAATGCCGATTCCCTGATAATTCCCTGTTATGGATTCAGGGGGGTTGCAATAAAGTGTGTGTTTCTGCGGCTATCAAGAGATGGCCGCAGGAAATACCCTGTTAAAATTGAAAATTACCCTGTATTTTGGCTGTTATCAGGGAATGGTGAGAGCAGATGTGGTAATGGTGCGCACAGTAATAATAATATCCCTGCCGCGTTAGAATCGAGCAGAGGTTAAATCGTGAATACTCTTTTTGTATATTTGTATAGAGAGTATCCCAATTACTCTCAGATCCCGTTATAAGTTTCTTTCTGCTTTTACTTCTGTAGATCACCCACTCTTGATCTAAGGATCCTGTGAAATTTTCTTCTCTTAACCGAATAAAGTATTCTTTCCTGTAGTCCTTAGCAAACTTATGGCATGGATATTGTCGTTGATACTCTTTCCGGTAACGCAACTCAGTAACCAAAAATTTAGTATCTTCAGTTACGCAGTAATTAATCTGGACGGGAAGAAATTTTGGTTTCTGTGCATGATAGATGCCTGCATATATATTATGCAATTCTGGAATATTTCTGAATACTTCCTTTAAATCTAAAGTTTGTTCTGTGCTTACCGCAGCACCTAATTTTCTTGTGAACTCAGCGAAGATACTGAGGGCGTGATTGGTATTTAAAACTTTAAGCTGCTTCTTTAACGGTGGGCTTGCGCTTAAACCATGATGCTCAATGCTGTCTTCTAAATCTAAACCCTGAGTGCAGAGATAGCACTTAACCAAGTTCATCATGCCGTAATAATACAGTGTGCCGTTTGTAGGCAAGTCGACGGCTTCTGCAGCTTTGAAGAAATCTTCTGCCAATTTCACATATAGCAAAGATCTCTGTAGACGAATTTTTTTGATCCCTCTTCTCTTTTGGGTATCGTGATATAAATAATTCCTGATAAAAGACCAAGGGTCTGCAGTAAGCGTAGAGGACGTACCTGAAGACGTAGGTACGTGAGAGTAATTGACCCTTTTATAATTCGATAAAGCGGGCTTACACGGTTTATATTTTCTGGCCATTCTATACTCGATCAATTCACGATTGGCAATTATACGTGCTAAAGTAAGAGAAACAATCTTTGATCTTCCCATTTAATCGGCAGGTTGGCCGTCAGGTCTTTCAAATGCATGGTCGCGGGTTGAGTGCCGGTGAGAATGCTAGAGATAATATCCGGCGCGAGCATCATCAGATTCACAATTCGCGAAACATAGGTTCTGGCGCGACCTTCCTGCTTCGCAATGTCGCTGATGGTGATCTGCCCACTATCGAGCTGCCGATTCCATCGATAGGATTTTACCAAGGCATTCACCAGCGCACCAGATTATAATTCGACCGCTTGAAGGTACGAATCGCTTTTCCCTCTGCATCAAGTGCGAGCTGGCTGCGGCCATAATGATTTACGAGATTACGATCTAAGGTCATATCAAAAGCCGTCAGTATTCTACTTCGGCAGCTGAACCACCGCCTCACCATCGAGCACCACGACATCTTTTACCAAGCACTGCGTGTGTAGGGTGGCGCGGCGTTTTTCGGGCAGCAACTCGGTAATGGTCGCTTTGGCATAAACAGTTTCACCCACATGTACCGGCGCTTTGAAACGCAGAGTTTGGCTCACATAGAGACAGCCGGGACCGGGCAATTTCGTGCCAATGACTGTGGAAAGCAGGCTGGCTGTCAACATGCCATGCACCACACATCCTTTGAAGGCCGTAGTTTGTGCATACTCTTCGTTCAGGTGCATCGGGTTGGTATCGCCGGACACCCCGGAAAAATTGCGTAAATCTGTGTCGGTAATGGTACGGCTATAGACAGCTGACATACCAACCTTCAATTCCTCGAGCGCATAGCCATTGAGTTCCTTCATATCCATCACTGCTACCCCTTCACATTATACCCGGCATCTACATAAATCGTCTGGCCCGTGACTTGTTTCGCATTGTCGGAAACCAGAAATGCCGCCATTTCGCCGATTTGTTCCAGTGTCACCAGCTGGTGCATGGGCGCTTTGCTCGCCGCTGCCTCCATCAGCTCATCAAAGTCGGTGAGGCCGGAAGCAGCGCGGGTTTTGACCGGACCAGTGGAAAGCGCATTGACGCGGATATGCCGTGCTCCCAGTTCGGATGACAGATATTTAACGCTCGCCTCAAGCGCCGCTTTCACAGGCCCCATCAGGTTATAGTGCGTGACGACTTTCTCTGCGCCGTAATAGCTCATGGTAAGAATGGAGCCACCATCGACCATCAGCGGTTCAGCCGACTTGGCAAGACGCATGAGTGAGTGGCAGGAAACATCAATCGCCTGAGAAAACCCAGCGCTGGAACTATCCACCACACGTCCCTGTAAATCGACCTTCGGCGCAAAGGCGATAGAATGCAACAGAAAATCCAGCTTGCCCCATTTTGCTGCAATGGCAGCAAACAGCGCCTCTTGCTCCTGCGGTTGCGTCACATCCAGCTTCATGCAAATTGGCGCTGCTAGCGCCTCTGCCAATGGCTGTACATAGGGTTTTGCTTTATCGTTTAGATAGGTGACGGCTAGTTCTGCACCGTGATCGTGGAAAGCCTTGGCGCAGCCCCACGCAATCGAAGCATTGTTGGCGATACCGACCACCAGACCTTTCTTTCCCGCTAACATACTCATGCCGCATTCCTCCCATTGAGTTCCATATTTTTCTTCGTCACGATGTTCGCTTCGCCGCGCGTTTCATTCATCACCAGTTCGCCTTTCGTGCTGAAGGTGATACCGGCAGCATTGGCTTCGTCGGTGTCGATATGCATTTCGGTGACATAGCCTTCCTTCACGCGAATCAAGGTGTTGGAGAAGGATACGCTGCGCTCGCCATCGCCCAATTTCACATCCACATAATCGCCGTCTTTTAAGCCCATTTTTGCGGCATCTTCTGGACTCATGTGTATGTGGCGGGCGGCGATAATCAGGCCGTTGGTTTCAATCTCTCCTGCCGTACCACGCAGCTTGATTTTGGGCGTGCCTTCCAGCTTGCCGGAAGGGCGCACAGGCGCTTCCACACCGAGTGTAAAAGTATCGGTTTTCGAGACTTCGATCTGCGTCTGTTTGCGGGTGGGGCCAAGCACGCGAACGGTTTTGAATGATCCTTTCAAACCAACCACCTCTACCGTTTCTTCCGCCGCCCAGCCTTCCGTCTGGCTGAGTGCTCGCATTTTCTTTAACTGGTAGCCTTTACCAAACAATGCCTCCACCGCTTCCTGTGATAAATGCACATGTCGGGCAGACACAGCGACTGGGATATGCCATTTCTTCGGCTTTGACTGTTCATGCTGGGCCAGCAGATAGGATACCTCTTGGGCAATCATCAGCTGCTCACAGGTTTGGGTGACGATAACCTTAATGCGTGAGTCAAAGCTCTGCACCTGTGGCGCTTCAAAGCCTTTAAGTTTCACCCACTGATTTTTATCATCATCCAGATGCAGCCCTAAAAACTCAAATTTATCGCACACGCGGCGGCGCATGGAGGCGGAGTTTTCGCCAATACCGCCCGTGAATGCAATCACATCCACACCGCCCATCGCTGCCGCATACGCGCCGATGTATTTCCGCACGCGATAGGCATAGACGTTGATCGCGCGCTGTGCATCTGCATCACCTTCGGCGGCTTTCTGTTCGACCTCGCGCAGGTCGTGGCTGCCTGCCAGTGCTTTTAAGCCACTGTTGGCATAAAGCTGGCGCTCGATTTCTTCAACACTTAATCCCAGTTCACGCGCCAGATAGGTGAACATGCCAGGGTCAACATCGCCGGAGCGTGTACCCATCACCAGCCCTTCCAGCGGCGTCATACCCATCGAGGTATCTATCGAAAAGCCCCGATTGATAGCACAGACACTGGCGCCATTGCCAAGGTGACAGCTGATAATTTGTAAATCCGTGACGGCCTTCCCAAGCTCCCGCGCCAGTCGAAGCGCCACATATTTATGTGATGTGCCGTGGAATCCATAGCGCCGCAAACCTTTATCTCGCCATTCCTTCGGCACAGCGTAAGTATAGGCACGGTCGGGAATCGTGTGATGAAAAGCGGTATCAAACACGGCAACTTGTTTTAGGTCTGGCCATAATTCGCGGCTGATAGTAATCGCTTTCAGATTCGCGGGATTATGCAGCGGGGCTAGCGGCGTGCAGCCCTCGATATGTTTCAAGACCTCGTCCTCTATCAAAGTGGCATCATGAAAACGTTCACCCCCATGTGCCACGCGATGACCGACTGCATTGAAATCAGTATAACCGAATTCCTTGAGTATCTCAGGCACGGTAGCAATCGCATCTTCCACCGTAGCAATGGCTTCACTACGTTCCTTTTCTTCGCCCTGTTCACCGCCCACGCGATAATGCAACGTACAAGTGCCGTTTTTGAAGCCTTCAAACTCGCCTTTAAACACGCGGGTGTCTTCGATACTCATATCGAACACGCCAAATTTCAGGCTGGAGCTGCCAGCATTGAATACAAGGATTTTCATGATGATACCTCTCGCATTCTTTCCACCGCGCGATCCGCTGCATCATGGAATGGCAGAAAAACCAGATCAGCACCCTTGGTTTTTAACGCTTCCTTCTCATGTGCATGCTGTGTGGAAACGGCAATTTTCCCTGTATACTGCTCGCGTTTGAGTCCATCTATTAACACAAGGCGCGGGTCTTCGTGTGTCAGACCAAGATCATGCTGCGGCATGGCAGAAACCACCCACTTCACCAACTTGAGCGGTAGAGAGCCAATAAACTCTTGATCGCAGGCATCGCCGTAAACCGCGTCATATCCGGCGGCACGCCAACGACGCAATTCATCGGGGTTAAAATCTACCGCCAGTAGCTTCACATTGTCTTTGCGCAAATGCTCTGCGATGGCTGAGCCATAGCGTCCGAGTCCAAATAAAATAACATCGTAGGTCTTTCGTTCCAGATTATACTGGTCATCAACCGATTCCCGCATCGGCACACGGCGCTCAAAAATGCCCATAAATGGCTCAAACCAGCGGTAGAGTGTGTGGGAATAGGTAATCATATAAACCGAAAGTGCGATGGTAATCAGCCCAACCAACGTCACAAGACCCAGCGCTTCGGCACTCACATGGCCAAGCGTCATCCCCATTGCCACAAAAATAAGCGAGAACTCGCTGATCTGCGCCACCGTCAGACCCGCCAGAAAGCCGGTACGCTTGCGGTAACCCATGTATCCCATGATGGCCATGACGATGAGCGGGTTGCCTATCAGCACGAATAGGGAAAATAAGAGCGCGGGAAATACCTGCGTTCCAAGCAGACCAAGGTCAAGCTGAGAGCCAAGCGCGATAAAAAAGAACAATAGAAGAAAATCGCGCAAAGAAGAAAGCCTTGCCACAATTGCTTCACGGAATGGCGTAGATGCCAGCGACACGCCCGCCAGCAAACCGCCTAGCTCCTGGCTGAAGCCGAAATGGCTGCCCAGAGCCGCCAGCAATGCCGCCCAGCCGATAGCAAAGGTAATCAATAACTCCGGTGAATGCGCGATGCGACCGACCAACGCAGTTGCTACATAACGAATGAACAGGCCGACAAAAGCCAGCATAATAACCCCGTAAATCAGCACAGAGCCGATCTGAATCCAAGCACTGCTTTCTTCGCTAGCCTGCGCGCCTATTCCAAAGGCGGACAGCACCATCATGGCCAAAACCACGACCAAATCCTGAACAATCAGAAAACCAATGGCGATGCGCCCATGTAGTGAATCCGCCTCTTTCTTGTCGGACAGCAGCTTCACGATAATAATCGTACTGGAGAAGGTAAGCGCCACGGCGACATAGAGTGATGTGATAGTATCAAGCCCAAGTGCCAGACCAATAAAGAATCCGATCGAAGAGGTAAAAAATACCTGCCCAAGCCCCGTTGCAAGGGAGACGACTCCTAGTGTTTTCACCAGCTTGAGGTCTAACTTGAGACCGACAAGAAAGAGCAGCACCGCGACGCCAAGTTTGGCCAGTAACTCAATATTTTCATGTGACTGCACGATACCAAGTGCCGAAGGCCCGGCCAAAACACCGACGGCGATAAAGCTTACGATCATTGGCTGCCGTAGAAGCAGACCGATAAAGCCAACGATTGCAGCCAGCGTGAGGAGCGCCGTTAGCTCATAGAAATGCGATGTGTGTAAAAAGCCAAGATCAGGCACGCTGATTCCCCGAATTCTGATTATTTGTACGAAGCCTGAGCCGGATCTGTTTTTCTGTTTCGATGATGGCAAACAGTGCTACGCCGATACCAATCACTAATACGCCGTCCCAGAATGGGATGGAGGCGGTAGCAAAAATAGCTTGCAGCGTCGGTAGATAGGTGATGGCGAACTGCGCGAAGGTGATAATCACCACCACCGTCCACACCACTTTTGTGCCACGCACCGCCTTCCATGTCAGCGATGTGCCATAGATGTTGCGGATGAAGAATAGGTGGAAGATTTCCATCACCACCAGCGTATTCAGTGCAAGCGTGCGTGCCAATTCGACACTGTATCCACGATCAATGGCATAGGAATAAATGCCATAGACGCCACATAAGAACAGGGTGGAAACCAGCACGATGTGCCACACCATCTCGCCACTCAGCAGCGGCTCATGGCGCGGGCGCGGCGGGCGGCGCATGGTGTTTTCTTC
>DITS01000009.1:0-7074 GCA_002422205.1 Alphaproteobacteria bacterium UBA6178 | reverse complement strand
TCATACACCGTGCGGCCTTCGCGCACAGCGCTTGCGATAGAGGCGAAATTATCATCCGCCAGCACCAGCTCCGCAGCCTCCTTGGCGGCTTCCGAACCTTTGAGTCCCATCGCGATGCCTGCGTCGGCGCGCTTGAGCGCGGGTGCATCATTCACGCCGTCACCCGTCATGGCGACCGTCATGCCATGCGATTGCAGTGCCATGACGAGCCGCAACTTATGCTCTGGGCTAGTGCGGGCGAAGATGTCACAATCCAGAACCACATTCTTCAAGGCTGCATCATCCATGCCGTCGAGATCAGAACCGGTAAGCACCTTATCAGCATTTTGCAATCCGATCTGCTTGCCAATCGCAGCGGCGGTTTTGGCGTGATCGCCCGTAATCATCTTCACACGAATTCCTGCGCCATGGCATTCCGCCACGGCTGCAATCGCCTCGGCACGCGGTGGGTCGATCATCCCCACCATCCCAACAAGCGTGAGTGCGCCTTCCACTTCAGTCTTCTGTAATACCGTATGCTCCGGCTTCACCGATTGCACTGCAAAAGCCAGCACGCGCTGACCAAGTGCTGCGATGGATTCAGCCTTCTCATTCCAATAGGCGGTATCGAGTGCTTCTGTTTTTCCATTGACATCGCGCTGATTGGCGCACATGGAAAGAATCCGCTCCGGCGCACCCTTAACAAACACAAAGGCATGACGCTCATGATCATGATTCAGCGTTGCCATAAAGCGGTGTTTGGCATCAAAGGGAATGGCGTCGGTGCGCGTCCATGCCGCTTGCTCTTTACGTCCATCCACATTCATTTTTCCAGCGAATGCGAGGAGTGCCCCTTCCATCGGGTCGCCTTCCACATGCCATACCCCGTCATGCTCGCGTAACGCAGCATCGTTACACAACGCCGCCGCACGCGCGAGCTCTTCCAACACATGATGTTCGGAGGGGGAAACTTCGTTATTTTCCAGCTTCAATGCGCCTGTTGGCTCATAACCTGTGCCTTCCAACGCGAAAAGATGCTGGCGCGTCAGCACCGAAGCCACCATCATCTCATTGCGCGTTAGCGTCCCCGTTTTATCAGTGCATATGACAGATACCGAACCAAGCGTTTCAATGGCTGGTAAACGCCGCACAATAGCATTGCGTTTGGCCATTGCCTGTACGCCAATGGCCAGCGTGATGGTGAGTACGGCGGGCAGACCTTCCGGTATCGCCGCAACGGATAGCCCCACCACTGCCATAAACATTTCAGTGAAGTCGTAATGCTCGACGAAATAACCAAAGGCGAGCAATATTACAGCGATAATCAGAATCAGGATGGTCAACCATTTCGAAAACACAGCCATTTGCTGTACCAACGGCGTGGTCAGCATCTCTACTTCGGAAAGCATGCCACTGATGCGTCCGATTTCAGTCTGGCCGCCGGTTGCCACAACCATCCCCTTGCACTGACCACTGGTTACCAACGTGCCGGAAAACGCCATGCAGGAGCGATCTCCCAGCGGCACGTCTTTCGCCACTGGCTCGATATGTTTTTCCACCGGCACAGATTCTCCGGTAAGAATTGCTTCCTGAACAGACATGCCATGTGCAGTGAGAAGGCGCAGATCGGCAGGCACTTTATCACCCGCTTCCAGCAACACGATATCGCCGGGAACCAGATGTTCGCCTTCTATGCTCACGCGCTCACCATCGCGAATGACATTGGCATGCGGGGCAAGCATATGGCGGATGGCATCCATCGCCTTTTCCGCCTTGCCTTCCTGAATGNNACGCCTGTGTCAATCCAGTGATCCAGAAACGCCGTAATCACTGCGCAGCCGAGTAGCACATAAATAAGGATGTTGTGAAATTGCAGCAAGAAGCGCATGAAAGCGCTGCGTTTTGGTGCCGCTGGTAGACGATTGGCACCATACTCTGCAAGCCGTTTCTCAGCCTCGCTTTGGCTTAGGCCAGTGGCCGAAGCATCCAACTGTTTGAGAGCGCCTTCTACTGGGACATTATGCCATGCGGCTTGAATCCCTTTCGGTTTGACTTCCTGCATATCCACCATCCATTGTTTTTAGTTTGCCTTCACTGGAGAAACGAAACCACTCGGCTTGAGTGCCAGCAGCGAACATTCAAGTTTCTGCACAATATTTTCCGCGGTGTTCCCGATAACGAATCCGGGAATGCCGGCGCGTGCTACCGTTCCCATCACCAGAATGTCGATATTCTGATCTGTGATATGCTGCGGAATCATCTGATCGGCGCGACCACGCACATGATGCACCTGTATCTTGCCACCAATACCGGATTTTTGGATGAGACTCTCCACCGCGGCGCGATGCTGGCTTTGCGCTTCGTTTACCGTTCTGATCAATTCATCATCCGCTACTTTGATCCACACATTATGGCGCAGATATTCCTCGAATTCATAATCCCAGCAGGAAATAATATTCAGCTCGCCATCGCATGCATCCGCTAGAAAGCGGGAAAGCTCTAGCAAGCCCAATGAAAGGTCATGCCCTTCAGGAGCCATGCTTTCCGGGTCAATCGCCACAGCGATTTTCATTTCATTGCGAGGCTTGCTTATCGGACGACATAACCACACAGGGCAAGGGCATTTACGCAGCAATTCCATATCCATTGCCTTAAAGCCCGTACCGCTTTCTTTAGGTTCAGCTTCTTTAATTACCATATCATAGTCGTTTTTCAGTACATGACGAACGATGCGGGTTGCTGGCATACCACCACTTTCAATTTCAATTTTTACCGGCACATCGGCTTGCGTGACCTTGATCGCCTCACAGGTGGCCTGAATTGAAGTTTCGAGTTGCTGGATAAGTGAGGCTTCGTATTTGCTCTTATAATCTGACATTTCCTTGGGAAATTCAGGACACACAATCAGCGCCGTCAATTTCGCCTTATTGTTGCGTGCCAGACTAAGTGCCTGTTTCAATGCTTCGGTTTCATCTGCCACACCGTGGCTAACAAATAGGATGTGGTTGAATCTTTGCATATTTCACCTCACTAGTGCTTGTAATTGATATTAGCTCATTGCAAGTAAGCGCGTTTAGTATAGTTGAATACAAGTAAACCGCCTTGAGATAAATCAATTTATGTTGAGCGCGCTGCTGTTGGTCACTCAGAAAGTGGCAGATTGATTGAAAATGAGCGAGCCTAACGCTCGCAGTTGAATCAAAAAATCAGAAGCTACATGCCGTTATTCGTCGCTGATAAAAATAGGTCAGATTGAATATTTGCCGTTTCTGCCAACCCACACATTTGACATTTATCAATGCCAGCCTGACACCGCCCGCTTACCTTGCGACAATCCGCTCACTGTCAAAGAAAGGCAACCGCAATGTCAGCACCTCACACCACGACACCGCGCAGCAACCGTGCCACTTTACGGCGCGGCGGCAAAAAGCTGTTCTGGAGCTGGATACTGTATCAGACCGTCAAAGGTACATTGACCACCTCGCTGATCTGGGTTCCGATGGCATTGGTATGGTGGCGAGGCTAGCATGGCCACCCATCAGGAAATCGACCAGCTGTTCCGCCAATATCTGACGATATGCAATCAGGCCATCGCGCAGCACAAAGACCGCTTTCCCTACAAACAAATCTGGGAGGCCGTCGAGCAAATGCAATCCGGCGAGGCGGTCGATCTAACCATCTATGACGACGCGCCCCAAAGCCATTACAAGCTGCGCCTGCAAGACAAACAAATCAAACTCGTCATGTCTGATCATCCCGAAAGCTATGCTGGTTGGAAACTCAGCACCAGCTATTTACGCCAAGTCGTCACGCATCCGCAGGAATACATTGACCACCCCGCCAAACTCGACTGGGACTGGCTCAAAGACTAGCCCAGATCATCGCAGGGAAAGCTGGTAGAGCAATGATTGCAGGTATAACTCACCAATGCTTGCAGCCGGTCAATATATACCGTTGGCCCCACAATCCGAATACCGGTTTGTTCTTTCAGCTTCGCCAGCGCGCGTGAGAACGTCTCCGGTTTCATACCCAGACGCGAGGCAATCAGTGTTTTATCATACGGTAAATGCAGCGTCACCGGCACCGGCTGATCGGGTTTACACAGCCGCAGCAAAAAGCACCCAATGCGTTGTGGCGCATTCTGCACATTCAGATGTTCGATTTCGCGATGCTGTTGCAAGCGATGACGCGACATCGACGACAACATATTCAACGCCAGTTGATTAGACGATGCTATCAGCTCTTTCAGCAGCGCAGTAGGCAGACTAATCAGCGTCGTGTCTTCGATGGCTTCCGCCGCGCAGCTGTAGCAATCATTCTCAAACACCGCATTTTCACCAAAAAGATGGCCACTGGTCAGCACGTCAATAATCGCTTCGCTGCCTTCGAGCGTTTCGCGAAACAGTTTCACCCAGCCCTGCACAATCACATAAAAATAATCCGCCGGATCATCCTGCAAATGCAGCAGCTTTCCTTTAGGTATGTTGAGTCGCTGCGCCGCCGCGTTCAGTCGCTCAAACGCCGGTGTGTCCAACCCCTCAAACAGCGCCAACGCGCCAATCACATCGCCAACCGGCAGGGAGGATGGGTGTTTCAATACTGTCGCCATAACTAACCTTCGTGCCTATTGACCAATGTCAAATCATTATGGGGGGTGTCTTCTATACTCTCAGCGAAACAATACGCAATAAAATGAATAATGGAATGATTTTCGCCGACTGTAGCAGCTATTTGAATGCACAAACCCCCGCACTTGTCAGCCTGGCGCTGGCAGGGCTGCTCGGTAGCATCACCCATTGCAGCGTCATGTGCAGCGCCCTGACCGCATCACAACTCATTGAAATGAAAATCAATCATCAAGCCACCCGCCTGATCGCCGCCTACCATGCGGGGCGTATCGTTACCTACAGCCTGTTGGGTGTGGCCGCCATGCTAGCCGCTCAGTGGCTCTTTTCCGCCGCATCCCAAAGCTGGATGCGCGGCATATTGTTTCTAGCTGGCATCATGTTTGTCATCAGCGCCCTGCACCCCCGTCAGACCCATGCCTGCTGTTCACACTCGTTGCAAGGCCTCCTGCGCCGTGCAGCCACCTTGCGCCAACCTCACGCGATTTATGTGCTGCGCGGCTTGCTCATGGGCTTCATGCCCTGCGGCCTGCTAGTTGCCGCACTCTTGCTCGCCGCCACCCTGCCCACGCCATGGCACGCTGCCCTCGGCATGACACTTTTCGGACTCGCCACCACGCCCATGCTGCAATTGGCAGGGCTTGGCGCGCTGCGCCTGAGTAACCATTACCCGCACACCGCCCGCATTGCCGGACGGGGTGCCATGACCCTCAACGGACTACTGCTATGCGCGCTTGGCATGCAGTGGATACGCATCGCCTAACCGGAGCCACCATGACCCAAACCGCACTACGCTACAATGACGACCTGATCAAACTTTTCACCATCGCCACGATCTTTTGGGGTATTGCAGGCTTCACCGTCGGCGTAGTGATCGCGCTGCAAATGGCGTTCCCCGAGCTTAATTTCGAGCCCTATTTCACCTTTGGCCGCCTGCGTCCGCTGCACACTTCGGCAGTGATTTTTGCCTTCGGCGGCAACGCGTTGCTGGGCACGAGCTATTTCGTCGTGCAACGCACCTGCCGCACGCGGCTCTGGGGCGACAATATCGCGAGCTTCACCTTCTGGGGCTATCAGCTCTTCATCCTCATGGCGGGCATCGGCTATCTCGCAGGCTACACGCAAGGCAAAGAATATGCTGAGCCGGAATGGTGGGCGGATTTGTGGCTGACCATCGTCTGGGTCGCCTATCTCGTGGTGTTCATGATGACACTGAAAAACCGTCGCGAGCCACATATCTACGTCGCCAACTGGTTCTATCTCGCCTTCATCATCACCGTCGCCATCCTGCATCTGGGCAATGGCGTCGCGCTCCCGCTGGGGCTAATAGAAAGCAAGTCCTACCCCGTCTGGTCAGGCGTCCAATCGGCGATGATCCAATGGTGGTACGGCCATAACGCCGTCGGCTTTTTCCTCACCGCAGGTTTTTTGGGCATGATGTATTATTTCGTGCCCAAGCGCGCGCAACGTCCGGTCTATTCCTATCGTCTTTCAATCCTGCATTTCTGGTCGATCATCTTTATTTACATGTGGGCAGGCCCCCATCACCTGCATTACACCGCCCTGCCCGATTGGGCGCAAACCCTCGGCATGACCTTCTCGATCATGCTGTGGATGCCGAGCTGGGGCGGCATGATCAACGGCATGATGACGCTGTCTGGCGCATGGCACAAGCTGCGCGAAGATCCGGTGCTGCGCTTCATGATCATCGCCATTTCCTTCTATGGCATGGCCACCTTCGAAGGGCCGCTGATGTCCATCCGCGCCGTGAACTCACTCAGCCATTACACCGACTGGACCATCGGCCATGTCCATTCCGGTGCGCTCGGCTGGAACGCCTTCATCACCTTTGGCGCGCTCTATTATCTGGTGCCCAAACTCTGGGGCAATCGCCTCTATTCCATGCGCCTGGTCAATCTACATCTGTGGATCGCCACCATCGGCATCGTCGTCTATATCTGCGCGATGTGGGTCAGCGGCATCATGCAAGGGCTGATGTGGCGCGATTATGACGCCATGGGCTTCCTCGAATATTCCTTCGTCGAATCCGTCATGGCCATGCACCCCTTTTATGTCATGCGAGCCATCGGCGGCCTGCTGTTCTTAAGTGGCGCCCTCATCATGGTCTATAACTTCCGCATGACCGTACTCGGCCACCGCCGCGACGAGCCGGAATACGCCGCCGCACTCAACAACGGCATGAAGGAGGCCACAGCATGCTAAAGCATCACCATAAAGTCGAAAAAAATTCCATGCTGATGCTGGTGCTCATCATCCTCGTCGTGTCCATCGGCGGGCTGGTCGAAGTCGTGCCACTGTTTCGTCAGGAAGTCACCATCGAGCCGGTATCAGGCGTGCGCCCCTACACACCGCTGGAGCTCACCGGCCAGAACATCTACATCCGCGAAGGCTGTTACACCTGCCACAGCCAGCAAGTGCGCCCCTTGCGCGACGAGGTCGAACGCTATGG
>DITS01000019.1 GCA_002422205.1 Alphaproteobacteria bacterium UBA6178 | reverse complement strand
GCATCCATCTGGACGAGGTTATCCTTGCCCGGACCATCATACCGGGCGCACATTTCCGCGCTCGGCTCAATCGGCACTAGACGCGCCTGCCGCTGCAAAAGGGCAGCTTCCAGCGAACGGCCTATGTTGCCGGTGGATGCGCCGATGTCATACACCATCCCATTTTGCGGAATGTAATGACGGGCGATATGTGCCACCGCGCCGGTAACCAGATCATACCAAGGCAGCTGCTCCCGAACATGCAGGTTGAATCCTTTGGCTACCGATGCGTTCTCGAATGTCCACTCCTTGGGGATGTGGATGGCGTTGTCGGTAGTTCTGTCCATTGTTCGTTCTCGACTATTTTGATCGAAGGAATGCCGTACTCCGCATACATCGCGTGAGTGCGCGGATTGCTCTCAATCGCTAGGTATTGTGCGTTGCGCCCGTGTTTCGGGAACACCAGTTCTTCCAACATGATGCGTTTCGCGTCATGCGGTGGTTTATGGTAGCGGTTGAAGTGCGCCTCCTGCGGAGTCCACCCCACCTTGAAATAGATGCTATCGAGCGTGGCCTGCCGGTGCATTTCAGGCCGCGCTGTCATCAGAATTGTGTGATATGGCGCAACCAGACTCACCAGCCATTCGCGGTATTTTTCATGCTGTATCTGCATGGCGAACGGGCGTTTCTTTTCGGTGCTGTTGGCTACCAGCGTGTAGTTTAGATCGAGCAAAATAATCATAGTTTCATTCCCAGCCGCTGTTCAAAGGCACTTATCGCTTCCTCCACAAGCCCCATGCGGCTGCCATCAGGATACGGTAGGTCAAACTCAAAAGCGATAGCTGCTTTCAGTCTTTTCGTATTGATAGCCAGTGGCTTAGAGCATACGGCTTGCACGTTACTGTTGCTTTCATTCACCTGCACTTTGGCAAAGAATTCTTTGAACAATCCGTAGAACTCTTTTTGCGAATGGTACTTCTGCACCTTGGGCGACGTAGCGATGTCGCCCAGCGTAATGCCCGGTTCATAATCCAGCTTAAACAGCACCGCGCCGGACTGCCGCTCATTCAGCGAATGGTAACCACTCAGCTGCTTGAGGTTGATATGGTTGCTGGCTGATGCCACCGCGTAGAGGCGCGTTGCATCATCTGCCAGCGCCGCGCAGATGCAGGCGATATGCTGCCGGTCAGCATGGAAGGGAACACTATTCAGCACGCTGGAAATGAAGATAGACGACCAGCGCAGCTTGTCCGTGCCAATGGCGTGCAAAAACTCGCGGGTTAGCGCAATGCTCTCTGCCTTATCAATCTCATCGCCATCATTCACCCGGTACGGCTCGAACGGCGTGACGCTTATTCCCAGCTTTCGCAGGATGCGCGTTTCATGCAAATGGCCTGCGCCGAAATCCAACACACACCGGCCATGCTGCTTAATCCAGCGATCACGGTTCGCCTGATTATCCATGTCGAATGCCTTGGCGGTCGAATCACCGGCCACCGTGAAGATGAACCCGCGCCCAAGGCTGTTGCGTACCTGCCGGAGGCGGCGGAATGAATTATGGCGCAGTAGGTCTTCGTAGCGACGGTGGATGTCAAAATCCATCGAGAGGTAATTCAGCATGGCTTCTGCCAACCGGCCTTCCTCATCGGTGACGAACACGACCGGAACCTGTGCAAGCCCCAGTTCAGCACCGTGCTGCAACCTACCTATCCCGTTCACGACCCGGTAATCCCGCGTAGCCACGATGGGCATGGTGATGCCGCGCCGCTTAAGCGTTTTGGCGATATTCAGCGAGTAGGCTTTCCAACGCCCCTGATTTGCTTTCAGAAACGGGGCGATGGGGTGCATCTTCGCATTCAGGCATGGGTAAAACTCCGGTGTGTTCACCTCCTTATCGGGGATGCACTCTGCCAGCTTCCGCACGTCCGTTGCCTTCATCTGCTCGTTAATCTTCGCTACCGTGTCGCTCTGGCCGAGGTCATTGGTGGCGCGGTTAAATACCACGTTCACGCCCTTGCGCTCCGCCAAGTCCATCGAACGGGTGACTTCCAGCGGCACTTGCTTCGCACCCATACGGCACGCAACATGATGGCGCTGGTGGCCGGAAATGATTTCACCGTCGGGCGTGGCGTAAAGCGGCAACAAGAAGCCGAGCTTACGCAGTGACAGTTCAATCAGATCAAGCCGCGCCGGGTCAGCAACACGCGGGTTGTAGGTAGAGGGTTCAATCTCTGTAACATCAACCAGTTTCATAATCCTAACCGCCGTTTCAGTTCTGCGATGATTTCTTTTTTCTCGAACCCGGCGGATTGTTTGATGTCCTCCAGCCATTCGAGGTATTGTTCACGCGGGATGGGGAAACTGTATGCGCCGATGCGTGCGGTGGTGTCGGCTTCTTCGATGTCATCATCATCGTCCTTGCCAAAACCATCTTCCAGCAGGCCATCCACCGAGGCCTTGATGTCCCGCAGTTCTTCATCATTGAACCCCAATAACTCCGCGCTAAATGCCGCTTCCTCCAGCTCCACGATTTCCAACTGGAGCAATGCTTTGTCCCATTCCGATTCTTCGCCCACGCGATTGTCCGTGATGCGATAAGCCTTGATCTGCTCCGGCGTTAAATCCGTGGCGACATGCACCGGCACTTTCTTCAAGCCCAGCCGTTTTGCAGCCTCGTATCGCACATGGCCGACGACGATCACCATTTCACCGTCCACGACAATCGGTTGGCGGAAGCCGAACTCCTTGATGGAGGCCGCGACTTTCTCAATCGCGTGCGCGTTAATCCTTGGATTTCGGGCATACGGAAGCACCTGATCCAGCGGCATCAGTTCTATTTTCATAAACACATCCATTTCGTTTTTTTGACCGACCCATTTCGTTTTTTGATTTCTGGATGCTTTTGATATTCCTCAATAACAGCACCAAAAAAACGAAACGAAATGGACATTCCAGCTCTGTCCCTAGCGAAATCCCGCGCTCGCGGCGTACCCGTGGAGGGTGGTCGGGAAGGACCCGCCGCCGCGCCGGTCGAGAGCGGCTCTGAGCGCCACCCGTCAACCGACTGTAATCATTAATAAAAGACCGTTGATTGCAGATGCAGGCCTGTTATCCATTTAGATATAACCAACTGTTCTAAAAGGATAAAGATATGCAGACTGCCACCGATACCACCACCCGAATCGCCGCCCTGAATGACATGCTCCGTCACACCTACTGGGGTGGCAAAGTGATGATGACACCGGGCATCACCGCGCTGCCTGAAGATACGCAACACGCTATCTTTCGTGCAGTGCAGGAGTTCGATACGTTCACTGACGATAATGACCCATACGGTGAGCATGACTTCGGCAAGGTGGTGGTGAATGGTGTTAGCTGCTTCTGGAAGATCAGCTATTACGACCACACCCTGTGCTATGGGTCAGAAGACCCCGCCAATACCGACATCACCACCCGCGTTCTCACCATCATGCTCACCAGCGAATACTAACGCTTAATCCTCGACAGGTAATAAGCGAGGTTCTGCGTGAACTCTTTGGGCAACCGCTCCATAACCTTGCTCTCCATGATTGCCGCATTCTCCCGTTGCTTGAACAGCTGCATGATACCGGGACCAAACAGCATCTTCAGCGGCAACCGCTTTCCTGATTTCCGCACATAAATTTCCGTACTGCTCGAACCCTTCTTGCGTGGCGCGATGAAAGCCCCGCGATAGGTTTTCGTTTTCCCCCATGCTTTCGCTTTTACAGGACCGCGCTTTCCGCCGGGTTGCTGTGTGGGTTTGCGCGACCCCACCACGAATTCGATGAGATGCAGTGGGCGATCACTTGCCACCAACGTCGCCCACAGGCGTTTGAAATTGGCACGGCGCGTTTCGATACGCCGTTTTATACCAGCTTGCCTGCTACCCATCTGCGGGGCGATATGCGAGGCACTGGCGACCTTTGCACTGTCTGCTACCCGGTTTAGCGTCCGAACCGTTGCCTCCGGCACAACGTGCTTTTCTAGGGCGTGCAGCCCCCGGCGCAGCGATTTGATGTCGCTTTCCACTGATAGATCGAATGTCATGATGGCTGCTTTCACTTGTTGATTTACAACATGCCGCCATGGATCACTGTTTGATTTTAAGCGGAATGTTTAAGTGTATGGCAAGGAGCACTGTTTTTATATTCATTGGCGTAATGATGGTTTACATCACGGTGATTGGCTTCATCCGCTCTCACCGCAATGACTACATCGCGTAATGTCGCATCAACTGGTAAATTCCAGTAATCAATAGCAATCTGCGGCGCAGCGACATTTTCGTGATTCCCGGCATCAATTTCCTGAAGATAGCTATTATAACTTATAATGGCTTCTTCTTCAAAATAACCAACCACACGGTGGGCTGTCTTTGGAGAAAACAAATAAAGTAGGAAGAAACAATTAAAGAACATGCCTTGCACGAAAAGTACAAGCAACCGCTCAAACCTGCTGGGCTGAGCGATTTCAATAAAAGTCATTAGGTGCATACGTTCATTTTCGGCCTCATCGAGTAACGTCCTGATCCAGTTATCATCATCACACATGCGACGCAGGCAGCGCATATGCTGGAGCATACCCCCCACCATACCGGGAACGGCGGCAACCGTTTCAAGCACTACCGCACGATGCCCGTAACGCTTCGCAAAAAAGGTATCAGCAAAAAACCGGAGTATCTTGACGAAGCCGAGCGCGATACGATCACGCATGTCTTTCGGCGCGTAATGATAAGCGAGGTCTATCTCACCATCGGGCAGAAGTTTCATAATATTTGCATCCGTCATATCGTTTCCATTTAGTTGTATTGAATAGGTTATTGATCGGTTTCATTTCGGTAAAATTCCACGAAAAAAGCCACATCGCCTATCGGCGTGACAAAATGCGTTCTTCCCGGCTCAACAATGCCGGGGAAATTCGGCTCCAGCATATGCACTTCTTGACCTTCAATCGTGTATTGAAGTTTCCCACTCTCCACATGGATAAGCCCCCATGTTCCAGCTTTAGTGCGATGATCGTGCAATAATGCCTGAGGAACCGTTTCGTGAGTGAATACGGGCGTTCTCTTATAAGCGACATAATTGGGAGGCAATGTTTTCATAAATGATTCAGCCTATAGCCTTGGCCATAGTTACGCTGCTTCCAGCTCCTGCCGAGGTCCGAAGAACTCGAAATGCACCTGCGCGGGAGGAATACCCCATTTTAACAGATCATGGTAAATTCCAACCATAAATGGCTGTGGTCCACAGAAATAATAATCCGCGTCGCGCCCCGGCAAGAATGACTCAATCAGTTCCGCATTTATCAATCCGGTGCTTGCAGTACCTGTGCGCTCAAGCGTTGACGAGTCGCTATAACGATAATGTACTTTCAGCTTTGAGTGTTTTTGCGCCAGCGTATCTACTACATTCTTAAATGCCTGCACATCTTCATTCAGGCTACCGTGAATGAAGATAATTTCACGCTCAGGCATGGCATCCAGTGTGGCGAGTAAAATGCTCATGATGGGCGTAATGCCCACGCCTGCTGCGAGCAGCACCAATGGTCGCTCATGCTTTTCTGTAATATCAAGGAAAAATTCCCCACAAGGTGGCGCGACTTCAATTTCCTGACCGACCTCAATAGAGTCATGCAAAAGGTTGGAAACATATCCTGCCGGGGTGCTGGCATTCGGCTCTACTTCACGCTTCACGCTGATGCGGAACCAATCTTGCCCCGGTCTATCTGACAGGCTGTAATTACGCATGGTGGTGGTGCCGTTCGCAGAAGTGACACGCACGGTAATATATTGTCCCGGTTTAAATTGCGGCAGCGGAGCACCATCGGCACAAGCAAGATAGAAAGAGGTAATATTGCTGCTCTCTTTTTCTTTGCGGATAACGCGGAGTTTCTTAAAACCTTCCCAGCCTCCCGGTTTTTGGGCATTCTCAGTATAAATTTGCTTCTCACGCCCAATCAGAATATCCGCTAGGAAGCCATAAGCCTCGCCCCATGCATTAATCACTTCATCGGTTGCGCCTGCACCTAAAACTTCACGAATGGAAGCAAGCAGGTTCTCGCCAACAATCGGATAATGCTCAGGTTTAATCATCAGCGACGCGTGTTTTTGGGCGATCAGTTCTACCGCGCCGCCAAGCACTTCTAAATTATCAATGTTGGCAGCATAAGCTGTAATTGCACCTGCTAATGCACGTTGTTGCTTTCCCGCCGTCTGATTCGCCGAGTTAAAAAAAGGCGCTACCTCCGGATTATGCGAAAACATGCGCTTGTAAAAATGTTTGGTCAGTGTTTCTCCATGTTCGGAAAGAATGGGGGCGGTGGATTTTACAATAGCAATGGTTTCTGCGCTTAACATAGAGGCTCCTTTATAATATGTAGATTAAATACATATTATGTTATAATGGCATTACTTTATTTTGCAAGGCGATTATGCAGCTCACAATTTTCACCGACTACGGCTTACGCAGTCTTATGTATCTGGCTGCCCAGCCGGATAAGTTGTGCAGCGTGCGCGAAATCGCAGAGCATTATGGTATCTCCCGCAACCATCTGGTAAAAGTTGTGCATCGCCTTGCCCAGCTCGGCTATATTACCAGCAGTAAAGGTAAAGGCGGCGGTATCCGTCTAGCCCATGAACCAGAAGCGTTACGTTTAGGTGACGTGGTCAGAACGCTAGAGCCTCACATGAATCTGGTTGAATGTTTTAACCTTAAAACCAACACATGCACGGTTGTTAGCGGCTGTACCCTGAAACATTTTTTAGCGGACGCGAATAAGACTTTTATTGATACGCTCAACGAGCATACGCTTAACGATACTGTTTCGAATAAGAATCTTTTTCAAAAGAAATAACATTATACTTCACTAACCATAACGGAATCGAACAATGTGCTGGAGCGTTGAATTGCTTCGAGAAGTTTGTCCGAACAGTTCGTATCCAGTCCGTTACCGACCACCATTCTCAAATTTACCCGGTTCTACTCTCCCAAAGTGGCTCAGAACAAGGCTTCCCGCCGGTTCGACTTTTTGCTGCCGATGAGTCCTTATCCCCAATACCAAAGGAGAGTGAATCTTCGCAAATGAAGCGCCAACGGAACTCTCCGGCGGTTCTATGTTCGTTCGACTCCGGTTGGGACTTTTTCACAACACACTTCCCGGCAATGCGTTTTGCAGTTTAATTTTTAACGACATGTCAATATAATTGTTGTAGGAATAGTTTATGACCCGACCAGCCGATTTACCTGATTACGAAAATCCTCCGATAAATGAGGTCGTGCTCGGGGTGCAATTTGCACCTCCTCACGGTTACCAGCAAGTATATGCTGGCGAAGTATGGAAGCTATATAAAGATAAGTTTCCTATCGTAGAGGAAAGAGATGCTCTCCCCCCAACTTTAGAATCTTTTGGATCCCCTCAAATCGGTCATATAAAATTCGGTCTTATGTCGGGTCCTAGTCATGATCGCTTTTGGTTTCTATCTAAAAACAAAGCCGAGCTGATACAGTTTCAGAGTGATCGCTTTTTACATAACTGGCGTAAGATTGGTGATGGCACTAATGATTATGTCAGGTTCGATACTATGGTAAAAGATTACGAGTCTGAACTGAATAGCCTACAAAAATATTTTTCAGGTTTTGGTTCTGAGTCACTTAATATCAATCAGTGCGAACTAACTTATATTAGCCATATCCCCCTAGAAGACGACGGTAAGGAGGGAAGCAAATTTGATGACTGGCTCAATGTTATAAATTTAAATTCGTTTGCATCCGATGACTGCTCGTTGGTTCTAAGAAAAGTCATAAAAAATAGCGAGGGTAATCCGTTTGCAGCACTATCGTGCGAAGCAGTGACTGCGCTTGGCAAAAAAGACAAACGTATGATTGCCCTGAACATTACCTTCAGGGGGGTTCCATCTAATTCTTCAGTTGATGGCGCTCTTGCCTTCTTAAAGCATGGGCGCAGTGAAATTGTGAACTGTTTCGACCAAATCTCTACCAATTTTGCCCACAAAACTTGGAAAAGAAAATGAGCACTAGCACATCAGCATTTTCTACTAAAAAGGTTCAATCGTTAGGTATGCAACGTAATGTAGCTACCATGTCTGAACCTGAATACGATTGGGGTGAAGCAGTCACGGAAAAATTAGAGGAATTGATTAACCTCGAACACGGCTGGGATGGTTATAATAGTTGCCCTGTTAGTTTTGCTAACGCCAGCTTTGCACAAGCGCTTCTTAAAGAAATTTGCAATGCCGACACTCCTTCGCCTCAAATTGTTCCGGGTACTAACGGTGATTTGCAAATAGAGTGGCATATTCAGGATGTCGATATAGAGCTTCATATTGTTCAGCCTTATAATGTTAGGTTCTGGACAAATGATGAGCAACTCTGCCCTAGTGGCAACGAAGTACAGCTTACCACGGTCTATAATGTGGTGCTTCCTGTAATTCGAAAGCTTACGGAGCTCTCCAATGATCAAAGCGCCGCCGCGTGATGACGATGGCAGCGTAACGCCACATGATCATGATGAAATTTTAAATGCTCATGAAGTGATACGCCGTGTATCTGAGAGGCAGTTGATTACTGATTCCAAGGGCAGAAGAATTAATTCATCGATTGTTTTTAAGGCATCGGAAACAAAAAACGGCGGCATGTCCGTTGATTTAAAGCAACTAATTGAGTGCGCAGGACTAGACCCTAAAAGCTATGTTACAACACCGCGCTGGATGGGCTCTTTGTTATTTAAGGTTTCTGATTTAAGGAAACTTGGTTTCTCTGTTGGCTACGATCCCATCGAAACACCTGAACCTAATCCTTATCATGGTGAAGTATGGGGTACGTTCTCAAAAGGGGAAAATGGAACGCGAAAAAAACTGCAAGACGCTGCCGTTTGGTTTGTAGAAATAGAAAACGTTAGTATCAGCTAATTAAGCCGCCATCTTCTTCCTAGCCCACCCCCTCCGCAAATCATTCCAATCACGCCGGTGTTCGTCCATCAATTCCGACACCCACACCACTGATTCTATAATTTGGTTCGATGTTAGTCGCCCACCCTCCACCATAACTTACAAGACATTATCCAATCCCGCCCAGCCTCGCTCCCAGCGCGAGCAGTGGGGAGTTCGATTTCAGTCATATTGCGGTGTGACCATAGAGGACAGGAATTCTTGTTTTACGAGTAAAGTTGGCTCTGAAAGCCAAGCGTAAGAAGTTCGACTATATCCTGATTATTGCTTTAGAAGCACTGCTTCAGCAAGGCGACCAGCGACACTCTCCGTCGATACCGTAACGGCATTATCCGGGCGAGCTTCAATTGCTTTGGCTTTAGGATCAAACCGACAATTCAACATGCATGCTTCTGGATGATTGTCAGTAATGCTTGCCAAGAGTGGCTCGACAAAATCTTGGAAAGGACGGTAACCATTTTGTTGCTTCAGATATACCCAGTCCAATGTGTTATCGAGCAATGTTTTAAGTTCTGGTAGTCTGGATTTGCTGAAGGCAAACATATGGTGTTCTACCCATGGCGCTCTCTGTTGGCGTGCAACAATGACACCGTATTGTTCTAGCGCCCTCCGGATTTTCGGCCTCAGGAAATCAAAGTCGATAACATCGGCATCCGCATAGGCAGCGTTATCATAGCCTCCCGTTCTAAGACACTCTTCAACCACCAACACCCTAGCGGTATCTACTTGCGCCCAGATGAGAGACTGCTTCTGTTGACGCCAATTGGGGTTGTTGTCCGGCTGGTTGAAAAGCTTCTCCTCTCGATAGCGAGGTATCTCGCGCAAATCCCGTACGGACAGGTTACCGGAAGAGCAAGAGGCCGCCGTTGCCTTCAACCATTCCATTTGCTCGGACGTCATACGCTGGGAATCGACCCAAAGCAATACATCTGCTGAGGGGTTACGCAAAGCTGCATCCATCATACTCTTCAAGGGATGTGGAGGAATAGGCTCAAAGAACGGCGTTGTATTTTGGCTTTCAGGGGAGACAAATTTAGGCGAAAGCCAAACCAGATTATATGCCTGTTTCATATTCATGAATCATATAATAAAAAATGAAGAGGCTCAATCACAAATACTTGTTTTTCTCACTATATAGCCGCCACCCCAACGGAGTCAAACAACTTGCTGGAGCGTCGGATTGCTTCAATAAGTTTGTCCGAACAGTTCGCACTATATCCGCTACCGGCCACCATTACATCTTAAAGGCTTACGCCTTCCTAATATGCCGCCTATTTAGCCCGTTGCCCCCCATTGCCCCCTTTGGCGCAATTCACCGATACTAAGCGATATTATGTTAGTAAGTCTGAAGGGGTGCATTTCTGGCGCTTGCAAATCTTTTGCAGCGTGTTGATAGTGATATTCTGTTGGCCTTGTGCGTCGAAAGCGATTGGCCTTGCCTTCCCGTGAGAGCGCATAGGATATAAATCCCGAACGCGCCCTGCCATCGTCTTCGTATCAATACGCCACATTTCATCCATCTTAAGATGGTGGGGCCAGAAATGAAGCCCTTCACCGCTAGCTATCCTACCACATGATTGACGAGATATGCTCAGCTTTTTCGCGCATCTTAAACCACCTTTACCGAAATTTAATCAAACGCCCATCACAGCCGAATAGTTTCCCAATATGCATCGGCGCAGAATGACCCTACTTAAGCGATAGTCGTTTAAGATTACATCACAGGAGAAGATCATGACTCAGCCCCAAAACCAACAACAAAAACCTTCAAACACCAACCAGAATTCCGGCAATGAAGGCAAGTCCAAACAAAGCAGTGATGAAGCACGTCGTGAAGCTGAGCGCAATAAAAACGCCAGCGACAAAAAATCACAAGGTGAACAGGATGCTAAACGTAAAAGCGCGTAGCACCCTTCATCACTCGATCTAAAGCAAGACATAACGCCCTGAGCCTTCACCGGATCAGGGCGTGAGTTGTTTACCGTATCAATATGGCACATCCATGCCCACAGCCACTTTCCGCAGGCTGCTTCCATTGACTTATACGCCCACTTAATTACGCTATTGTGGTGTTTATGGAGATGCGCATGTTGAAGTCCCTGCTTACTCTCCATCAGCAATGCAAACAGCTTCAACAGGATAAAAACCACATCGACGCCGAGCTGGCCACCGCCCGCGCCTTGCAGCAATCCAGCATGCCGCAAGCTGCGGATATTATCCGGCTTGAGCAACAATACCACCTCACGATCGCCAGCCATTACCAGCCCGTATCCGCTTTAGGCGGGGACAGCTTTGGCATAGAAGCCCTGCAGCCTCATCTGCTTGCCTTTTGGATGGCCGATTTTTCCGGTCATGGCATTGCGGCGGCCATGCAAAATTACTACCTGCAATCCATGATCAAAAGCTCGCTCACACCCACGCTTGAACCGGGCGACTATCTTGGCCTCTTAAATGACAAAATATGCCAATGGATAACACTGGGCCAATCCGCCACGCTCTTTTACGCATTGCTAAATACGCACACCTCACAATTGCGCTATGCCAGCGCCGGATTTCCACATCCTATCCTCTGGCAGACGGCCACACATTCCGCCACATTTCTGCAAGGAGTCGGCTTGCCACTCGGCATGCAACCGCAGCATTATCCAACCCTCATAGCCGATTATGCCGCTGGTGATATGCTCATTCTCTATAGCGATGCATTGATCGAAACCGCAGGCCAAAACGGTCACTATGCGGACGAAAAAACACTCATCCATTGGCTCAATTCAGCACCCACAGCTACTGCCTCACTGGCATTAGATGCATTGCTGTCATATTTTGCGCTGCATAATTCATCCCCACTGAAAGATGATCTTACTTTGTTAGTATGCCAGCGTAATAAAACGCAGCCAGATTTATAAAAAACTGCTCCCTTTTGCCCTTCATGCCGCACCGTAATTTATTGCCCATTTTTACACCTATAACGCGAATTGAATCATTTAGAATCACCAAACGCCCAAACTTTATAATTGTATTGAATTGGCTAAAAACAAAAGTTATGGTTGCATTGCTATGAGTAAAAAATAAGGACAAAGTAAAATGCAATCAATTGCTATGCCTGAATCATTTGATACACATACATATATTGGCATACACCAACGGTTGGCATCACTCCCTCATTTGCAGCCCATAAATTTTGACCTAAGCAATCTATCCCGCATCGACACAGGTGCAGCACAACTATTAGTGTCATACCTTAAAAGCAATCCGCAGGCCAACCTATGCTTAGCATCTCCCCATTTCACCCGTGCCTGGCAGGATTACGGCTTGCTTTCCCAACACCCCCTAACGCCTGACGGAGCCACAAATGCCTAAAACCATCCTCGCTGTCGATGATTCAAAAACCATGCGCGAAATGGTCAGCTTCACCCTCATCGAAGCGGGCTTCAACGTGATCGATGCCGAGGACGGCAAACAAGCCGTCGAAAAACTCAAAGCCACCCGCGTCGACGCCGTCATCACTGACCTCAACATGCCCAATATGAACGGCTACGAGCTAATCCGCCATCTGCGCGCCGATCCCGCCTATAAGCTCGCCCCCATTCTCATGCTCACCACCGAAGGCGACGACACCAAAAAACAGGAAGGCAAAAGCGCCGGTGCCACGGGTTGGATCGTTAAGCCCTTTAACCCCGAAAAACTGGTGCAGGTCGTCAAAAAAATATGCGGGGATGCCTGATGAATCCGCTCGATCAATTCCGCCACATCTATATCACCGAATGTTTCGAGCTGCTCACCCAAATGGAAACCGAGTTGCTCGATCTCGACGCCTCCGCCGATAGCGAAAAACTCAATGCGATTTTCCGCTGTGCCCATTCCATTAAGGGCGGTGCCGGTGCATTTGATTTCACCGCCATCGCCCAATTCACCCATACCCTTGAAGCCCTGCTCGACCGCCTGCGCGAAGGCGAGCTGACCGTCACCCGCGAGCTAACCGACATGCTATTGCAAGCCCGCGACGTGGTATGGCACATGGTCACCGCCGCCCGCGATAATGAACCGCTGCCACCCCAGTTCGGCGATGATATCGAAGCCCAATTAAAATCCATGGTCAACACTGAGCACACTACACCGCAAGCCATCCAGCCCACACCAACATCCAGTGCCGCCACCCAACACTATCTAATCCGCTTCATCCCTCACCCCACTTTGCTGGCCAGTGGTAACGAGCCGCTTTTACTGCTGCGCGAGCTGCAAAAGCTGGGCGAAGCCCAAATCGAATGTAACACAGCAAACCTACCCGATTTTGCACTCCTTCAACCCGATATCTGCTATCTCAGCTGGGATATTATTCTGAAAACCCATAAAGGCGAATCCGCCATTCGTGAAGTATTCGAATTTGTCGAAGATTTGTGCGATCTGCACATTACCCTACAGAATCTATCGTCACCACAAACCGACACCACCACCCCCAATACGCCCGAACATGAAAGCAAAAAATCTCTCACCCCCACCGCCACCTCCATCCGCGTCGATATCGACAAGGTAGACCGCCTGATCAACATGGTAGGCGAAATCGTCATCATTCAGGCCATGATGTCGATGCAAAGCCGCTTTCTTCCCGCCCAACAATTCCCACAATTATTGCACGGCATCGAAGAATTAACCCAGCACACGCGCGAGCTGCAGGAAGCCGTCATGGCGGTGCGCATGCAGCCGGTAAAATCCATTTTCGCCCGCATGCCACGCCTCGTGCGCGACCTCTCGGCACAACTGGGAAAAGACATCAAACTCGAAACCACAGGCGAAGCCACCGAAGTTGATAAAACCATCATCGAGCAACTCTCCGACCCCCTCACCCACATGATCCGCAACGCTGTTGATCATGGTATCGAATCACCCGCCACCCGTATAGAAAATGGCAAACCGCCACAAGGCACTATCACCCTCACCGCCGAGCATAAAAGTGGCAAAATCGTCATCACCCTCAGCGATGACGGCGGCGGTATTTCCCGCCAGAAAGTCCTCGCCAAAGCCAAAGAAAAGGGCGTCATCTCACCCGACGCACAATTAAGCGATACCGAAATCGACATGCTGATTTTCGCCCCCGGTTTTTCCACCGCCGAATCCGTCACCAGCGTATCAGGCCGTGGCGTCGGTATGGACGTAGTCAAACGCAACATCGAAAGCCTCGGCGGCACCGTGCATTTGCACAATCAGCCCGGCACCGGCTCGCAATTCGTTATTGCGCTACCTCTCACTCTCGCCATTCTCGATGGCATGGTCGTGCGCGTCGTAAGCGAGCATTACATCATCGCCATCGCCAACATCATCGAAACCATGCGCCCCAAAAAGGAAGAAGTGCGCAGCATGGCCGATGGCAATACCGTCATCAATGTACGCGGCGCCTTCGTGCCTGTCCTCTATCTGCATCAGCTTTTTGCTATTCCCAATGCCATCACCGACGCCAGCCAGGGCCTCGTGGTACTCGTCGAAAACGGCGAATCGACATTAGGGCTGGTCGTCGATGAGCTGGTCGGCCAGCAACAGGTCGTCATTAAATCACTCGAAGAAAACGCCGACGCGATCGACGGCGTCTCCGGTGCCACCATTTTAGGCGATGGCAAAGTCTCGCTCATTCTCGATATCGCGGGGCTGCACCGTATGAAACAACCCGCGCATCACACCCCTTCACTAGCGGCATAAGGAGCATCCATGGACAGCGAAACCAATCACGACAGCATCGCCAAACCCACCGGTGCCACGCAGCAATTTCTCACCTTCACATTGGGCGAAGCCGAATATGGCGTCGACATTATGATGGTGCGCGAGGTCAAAGGCTGGACCGACACCACCCGTCTGCCCAACACCCCCGACTATATACGTGGCGTCCTCAATCTGCGCGGCATCATCATCCCCATATTCGATTTGCGCGCCCGCTTCAGCGGCACCCTCACCGAACCCGATGCCAAACATGTTGTCACCATTCTCGCCGTCGAAACCCGCACCATCGGCATCCTTGTCGATACCGTATCCGATATTCTCACCGTCGGCACCGCCGACATCAAACCCGCACCCGAAACCGATAGCAATCTCGATAAACGCTTCGTCAGCGGCCTTATCGCGGTCGAAACCCGCATGGTCGTACTGCTCGATATTAGCCGCTTACTCACCCCCGATCTGGAACAAATCGCCGCCTAACTGGAGAAAAATCATGACCCGCACCACTCAAACCAAAAGCCGCATAACCTTCATTTCGCTCGCCGCTTTGTGCTGTGCCGCACTATGGCTTAGCAACAGCACATTAACGGGCATGCTCCCGCAATCCGCCTTCATCGCCATGGCAGTCATCCTCACCGCCCATCTTGCGGCGTGGCTGTATTACGAGCGCAGCATTATGCAGCCACTCAGCGCTGCTACCAACGCAAACACCCGCCTTCAACTCTCACTCGATAACGTCAGCAGCAACGTCATGATGGCCGATACCGATTTTAACATTACCTACATGAATGAGTCCGTCATCACCATGCTCAAAGAAGCGGAATCCGATATCCAAAAAGAGTTACCGCGCTTCAGCGTCGCCAATCTATTGGGCACCAATATAGACATCTTCCACAAAAACCCCTCACACCAACGCAGCATGGTCGATAAACTCACCAGCACCTATAAAACCTCAATTCTGGTAGGTGGCCGCTCGTTCAACCTCATCGCCAATCCCATTTATAGTGCCAACAACCAACGCCTCGGCACCGTGGTGGAATGGCTCGATGGTGCCGCCACCGGCATGGCCGAGGCCATCAATAAATCGCAGGCCGTTATCGAATTCCAAATGGATGGCACCATCGTCAAAGCCAACGATAATTTCCTGCTCGCCATGGGCTACCGGTTCGAAGAAATTCAAGGCAAGCATCACAGCATGTTTGTTTCGCCCACCTATCGCGACAGCCAGGAATATAAATTATTCTGGGACGCGCTCAATCGCGGCGAAGCACAAACCGCCGAATTCCAGCGCTACAGTAAAGGCGGCAAAGAAATCTGGATTCAGGCCTCCTACAATCCGGTTCTCGATCTCAAAGGCAAACCCGTGCGCGTCGTCAAAACCGCCACCGATATCACCGCGCAAAAAATGCAAAATGCCGACTATGCCGGACAGATTGAAGCAATCAGCAAATCGCAAGCCGTGATTGCGTTCAACATGGACGGTACCATCCTCACCGCTAATGATAATTTCCTGAGCACATTGGGCTACACGCTCGACGAAGTCAAAGGCAAGCATCACAGCATGTTTGTCACCGCCGCCGATAAAGCCAGCACCGAATATAAACAATTCTGGGACACTTTAAATCGCGGCGAATACCAGCAAGCCGAGTATAAACGCATCGGCAAAGGCGGCAAAGAAATCTGGATTCAGGCATCGTACAATCCCATCGCCGACCTGAATGGCAAACCCTATAAAGTCGTCAAATACGCCACCGATGTCACGCAAATGGTTACCACCCGCACCGAAAATGAAGCGGGCATGAATGAGGCGGTGCATGTACTGACCGAAATATCAAACGGCAATCTCGCAATGTCAATGCAAGGCGAGTATCAGGGCACCTTTGCCGACATCAAACAAGCCGTAAATGCCACCGTCACCAAACTAATCGACATCGTCACCCGCATCAAGGATTCGGCGCAATCCGTCAGCTCCGCCTCCAGCGAAATCAGCGCCGGATCGAATGACCTCTCACAACGCACCGAACAGCAAGCATCCTCTCTCGAAGAAACCGCCGCCTCGATGGAACAAATCACCGGCACCGTGCGCGCCAATTCCGAGAATGCCAAAAACGCCAATCAGCTCTCCGCGCAGGCATGCGACGTCGCCAGCAATGGCGGTAAAGTCGTGGGCGAAGCCGTTGACGCGATGGGCAATATCGAAAAATCCTCACAAAAGATTTCCGATATCATCAGCGTCATCGACGAAATCGCCTTCCAAACCAACCTCCTCGCACTCAATGCCGCCGTCGAAGCCGCCCGCGCTGGCGAGGCAGGCAAAGGCTTTGCCGTCGTCGCCTCCGAAGTGCGCTCACTCGCTGGCCGTTCCGCCTCCGCCTCCAAAGAAATCAAAGCACTCATCAACGAATCCAGCCAGCAGGTCAAAACCGGCGCGCAACTGGTCAATCAGGCAGGCGAAACCCTCAAAGATATCGTCTCCTCTGTCAAGGAAGTCGCCGACATCATCGCCGAAATTTCCAACGCCTCTCAGGAGCAAGCTACCGGCATCGACGAGATCAACGCCGCCGTCTCACAAATGGACGAAATGACGCAGCAAAACGCAGCTTTGGTTGAAGAAAACACCGCCGCTGCCCAATCATTAGTGCATCAGGCGCAACAACTCGATGTGATGATGCGCTTCTTTAAAATGGATGCTGAAACCGAAGCACGCATAGCGCAGGAATCACATGAAGAGATGCATCAGCCACCCAAGCTGGTAGTCACCAAAACCGCTAGAAAACCCGCCCCGAAAACCATCGCCACCAAAGCCATGAACGGGCGCAAAGCGGCCACGGCAACTGCCATCAAACCCGACGACCGTGAATGGGAAGAGTTCTAAACCATGTCGCAGGCATCCCAACCCCGGATCGAGCGCGAATTCGCTTTCAACGCGCAGGATTTTGAGTTCCTCTCTAATCTGGCTTATATGCGCACCGGCATCGTGCTCAAAGATCATAAATTCGATATGGTCTATGCCCGCATTGCCCGCCGCTGCCGTGCATTGGGGCTTGCCACCATACGCGATTATTGCGCCCTCATGGCCAGCGATGAAGGCCACGCCGAGCTGGGAAATCTGGTCAATGCCATCACCACCAACCTCACCAGCTTTTTCCGCGAACCCCATCATTTCGATCATTTGCGCGCGCATGTTTTTGAGCCATTTCATCGGCAATCATCCCCTCGCCTGCGCATCTGGTCAGCCGGTTGCTCTGCCGGTGCCGAGGCCTATTCCATCGCCATGACCATGCAAGACACTATCCCCGATATCGCCAAACGCGATTGCAAAATCCTCGCCACCGATATCGACACCGGCATGTTAGAGAAAGCTAAGCGAGCCGAGTACAGCGCGGAATGGATCGAGAAAATCCCGCAAGCGTTACGCCAGAAATATGTCAGCCAAAACCGCATCAATGAAGCCACCCGCGCGCTCGTCACTTTCAAACAGCTCAACCTGCTCGAAGGCTGGCCATTCAAAGGCCCGTTTGATGCCATTTTTTGCCGTAATGTCGTCATTTATTTCGACAAGCAAACCCAAATCCCGCTCTTTGATCGCTTCGCGCAAATGCTTAAACCAAACGGCTATCTTTATATCGGTCATTCCGAGAGCCTGCATAATGTCAGCACCCGTTTCACACTGGTGGACAAAACCACCTATCAGCAGGTCAGCTAATGCCGCTGGAGCGCCCACAACCATCCCCCACACGCCGAAGCAACGATCATAGCGATAATCGCCGCGCCCCCGACCGCGACACCCCCGCCAAAGTTACCACGCTCTATTCGGGCGATTATTATGTCACCAATCAGTGCGATGAAATGATCGTCACCATCTTAGGCTCCTGCGTCGCCGCCTGCATGCACGACCCCTGGGCCAAAGTCGGCGGCATGAATCACTTTTTACTGCCCGATGCCAAACAATCGGAGGGCACCATCACCGAATCCACCCGCTATGGTGCTTTCGCCATGGAACAGCTCATCAACGGCATCATAGCGCTCGGCGGAGTCAAAAGTCGCCTCGAAGTCAAAGTCTTCGGCGGCGCCAACGTCATCAATAATTCTTCCATGATCGGCAGCAAAAATGTCGCCTTCGTCAAATCATTTTTGCAGCGCGAGGGGCTGCGCATCAGCAGTCAAGATTTAGGCGAAACCTACCCCCGCCGCCTGCGCTATTATCCCGCCAGCGGCAAAGCCATGCTGCTCAAGCTTAAACGCAAAGAAGACATGCAGATTATCACCGAAGAACAGCGCTTCGCGCAAAGGCTCAAAACCCAATCGATCGAGGGAGGCATCGAGCTTTTCTGATGAACAAAATCAAAACCCTGATCGTCGATGATTCCATGTTGATACGCGGCATGTTCACACAAATGCTAGAATCCGAACCCGATATCGAAGTCGTCGGCACCGCCACCGACCCCTTCGACGCGCGCGAGAAAATTAAGCAGCTCAACCCCGACGTCATCACCCTTGATGTCGAAATGCCCAAAATGGATGGCATCACCTTTCTGGAAAAAATCATGACGCTGCGCCCCATGCCCGTCATCATGGTGTCGTCACTCACCATGCGCGGTACCGACACCACCATCCGCGCACTTGAAATCGGCGCCGTTGATTTTTTAACCAAACCCCAGGCGCAAAACGAAGCCACCTTACTCGCCCTGCAAGCCGAACTTGCCAGCAAAATTCGTAACGCCGCCAGCCTCAAACTCACCGCCCGCAGCGAACGCACCGCCGCCCCTGCATCTGCTGCCCCTTTGCCTTATCACGGCCCCGCTCATCACCGCCTCATCGCCATCGGCGCATCCACCGGTGGTGTCGAGGCGCTACGTGATATCCTCACCATGCTACCCGCCACCATGCCGCCGATTGTCATCACCCAGCACATGCCCGCGCGTTTCACCGCCTCCTTCGCGCAGCGGCTTAACAAACTCTGCGCGCTCACCTGCCTCGAAGCGCAGCATCAACAAATCCTAAGCCCCGGCCACGCCTATATCGCCCCCGGCGAGCAGCACATGGAAATCCACGCCCACGGCACCGGCTGGATCACCCACATACAAGACGGCCCGCTAGTCGGCGGCCATAAGCCTTCCGTCGATGTGTTGTTCCATTCCGTTGCCAAACATGCAGGCGACAAAGCCATCGGCGTGATACTTACCGGCATGGGCAAAGACGGCGCACAAGGCATGCTCAAATTACGCCAGACCGGCGCCACCACCTTCGGCCAGAATGCGGCAAGCTGCGTCGTCTATGGCATGCCCAAAGCCGCTAAATCACTAGGCGCAATCGAACAGGAACTGCCGCTGCACCACATACCGCAAGCCCTGATCCACGCCTGCGAAAGGAGCTAATCATGTCATTCTTATCGCGCAAAAAACAACCCGACCACAACGCACAACCAGTCGTAACCCCCATATCAGACCTGCCGCCCCCGCCGCACTGCAACAGCGACCAAACACCCGATGCCGAGCTCAGCAAATGGGTTTCCAAAACCGCGCTCTACGGACAGGCAATGGATGTGTTATGCAATCTGCTCACCGACTCTGCAAAATTCGTCGAATCCAACACGCATGATCTCAACACCCATTTCAAAGAGCTGGCACTGGGTGCCAAATCGCATGGCGAACAAATGCAAGCCATCATCAATGCTGGCAAAGATTTTGAAGTCGCAGGCGAAACCATTTCCCTAACCGATTTCGTCAGCATTTTCTCCGACACCTTGTCGCGACTGGTAGAGCGCGTGCTGTTCATTTCCGAAAAATCGATGCTGCTCTCCTACCATCTCGACGAATCCATCCATCGCCTCGCCTCGCTAGAAAGCCTCACCGCAGGTATCGAACGCATCAGCCGCCAAACCACGCAATTATCGCTCAACGCATTGATCGAAGCCGCCCGTGCAGGCGAATCGGGCAAAGGCTTCTCCGTCGTCGCACAAGAAGTCAAATCCGTCTCCACCAACATCCAGCGCATCACCAACGAGCTCAACGCGCGTATCAACGATGTCTCCGGCAATCTGCGCGAAAGCTACAGCGTCATCCACGAGCTCGCCACCGCCGATATGACCGCCGATATCCTCTCACGCGAAAAGCTCGAACGGCTGCTCGACGGCCTGATAGCGCAAAATGAACGCCTCTCCCAGACCATGCAGTCCAATGTTGCCGTGTCGCAAGAAACATCCAAAAATATTTCACAAGCCGTCATGAGCATGCAATTTCAGGATCGCAACAGCCAGTATGTCGAAAACGCTGTCAATGTCCTGCGCCACTTTTTCAGCCATCTCTCCACCCTCCCCGCCGATATGGAACCGCACGACGAAACCGTCAAAGATATCGCCCAGTTCATTAGCAGCCAGTTCACCTTAAGCGAATTCCGCAAAGCCTTCCTCGATCACATCGTCGACAAAGGCTGGATCGAATCCAAGGACATCGCGCAGCACCACACCGTCACCCACGCCGCCAGCGATGATATCGAGCTTTTCTAACGCAAGGAGCAACCCGTGAACTTACAAATCATCCGCCACGACAATCATTGTACCGTATCCTTAAGCGGTGAGTTCACCTTCGCCGATAATATTCGCTTCAAGCAAGTGCTTGAGCTCGCAGAGGACTCGAGAATCAAAGCCATCCAACTCGATTTTTCCACAATCACCTATATCGACTCCTCAGCCTTAGGCATGCTCATGCTGCTCTACCGCGCCATGCAAACCCACCAGCAATCCGCCTGCATCATCGGCGCGCATTCACAGGCGCATAAGGTACTCACCCTCTCGCATTTCGGTCAGTATTTCAAATTGATCGACAGTTAAGCCATCCTAAAATTTATCATAATTTTATAACCTAGCCTTCCTTCCATCTGGTGGTTTTACATCGATTAGGCTTCACTCAGCGCTTAACAACAAAGGAGATTCTGACCATGCAAAACAAACCATTACTTTCCGCCAGTTCATTATGTTCCGACAGCGTACGGAATGCACAAGGCGAAGATTTAGGTAGCATCAAAGACCTGATGGTCGACGTAACGACCGGTGATGTTGAATATGCCGTCCTGTCCTTTGGTGGTGTTTTCGGTATTGGCGACAAATATTTTGCCGTGCCATGGCAAGCGCTGAAAGTCGATCAGATAGAGAAATGCCTCATACTCGATGTTAGCAAAGACCGCCTGAAAGACGCACCAGGATTCGATAAAGACAACTGGCCCAATATGGCCGATGCACAATTCCGTGATAGCATTTACGGCCATTACGGTATCGAACAACGTCGCCGTGCCGCCTAAGGCACGCGATGTCCGGGCTTTCTGTCTTTAATGACAGAGAGTGGTTAGCCCCAAAGGAGCTGGTATTTTCTGTTTGTCTATCATTCAAAAGATACCACTCCTTCGGGCCAACCCTAAAAAACCCCTGCTTTATGCGGGGTTTTTTATGACCAAAACCTGACATCGCCACATTACAAAACCGTATAGGTATTGACATAACCCTGTGATCTGCAAGCTGCTACAACCAGATGTGTAAGGCAATAATGCCGCAAACATCAAAGGAGAAAACCATGAAAACTTTTATCATTTCAACCATTGCTGCCACGTCTTTGTTCGCAGGTGCCGCGCTCGCGGCAGATGCCAGCGATATCCGTTTGCTGAATGAGACCAAAATCTCACTCATTCAGGCAATCGAAGCGGCACAATCCAATGTCGGCGGCAAAGCGATTGACGCCGGCCTCGACGATGACAGCTTCAAACCTGCCTATGAAGTCACCGTGATCAAAGATGACCGCGTATTTGACGTACAGGTCGATGGCGTAACCGGCGAAGTCACCGGCTCGCGTGAAGACTTAGATGACTAATGACTTTACTCTCTCTATGGTGGGGGCATCACGCCCTCACCATGCAGGCACCCTATGAAACTATTAATCATCGAAGATGACGAAGCCGCCGCCGGATTTATCCTCACCGGCCTCAAAGAACACGGCCACCACGCCGACATCGCGCGCGATGGCCATGACGGCTTAATGCTTGCTACCGGCGGACCATACGACGTTATCATTATCGACCGCATGCTCCCCAAACTCGACGGGCTGAGCCTGCTCAAAACCCTGCGTGAATCAGGCTTAAAAACACCCGTGCTGTTACTTACTGCAATGGGCAGTATCACCGACCGCGTCACCGGCCTCGAATCCGGCGCCGATGACTACCTCGTCAAACCCTTCGCCTTTGCCGAGCTCTATGCCAGACTATGCGTGCTTGCGCGCCGCCCCCCGCTGACTGAAACCACCACCCATTTGCACGCCGCCGACTTGGAAATGGACCTCATCCGCCGCAGCGTCACGCGCGGCACCACCACTATCCAGCTACAACCCACCGAATTCCGCCTGCTCGAATATCTGTTGCGCAATCAGGGCAAAATCGTCACCCGCACCATGCTGCTCGAAGCCGTCTGGGATTTTCATTTTGATCCCAAAACCAACATCGTCGAAACCCATATCAGCCGCCTGCGTAGCAAAATAGACAAAGGCTTCGATCACGAACTCATCACCACCGTGCGTGGCGCAGGATACACCATCCATGCGCCCTAACCTCTTTTACAATGCGCATTTGCGGCTAGCTTTCGCCTATGCCAGCATTTTCATGCTCTCGGTCTGCGCCCTCGCGACGGTCATGTATTTCGATATCCGCCAATCCCTGCAAACGCAAATGCAAGAACGCATCCACGCCGAAACCGAGCAACTGCTCGTCGATTGGCGCGATGACGGCATGAACGAACTGCGCCACGACATCCGCGAGCGGCTCGAATCCAACCCGCCCAACCGCCTGCGCTACAGCATTATCAATGCACAAGGCACCGCTATTTTTGATAAAATCTCCACACCATCACACATCACAGGCTGGCAGCAGACTGGCCAAACACTGATTCTCACCACCCCGCTCAAAGACGGCTATCAATTGATCGTTGCAGGTGAAATCATCGCCATCGGCGAGCTACAATCTGTCATCTTGCACGGGTTGGCCGTCACCACCTTTACCACCATCCTGCTCGCCATCATCGGCGGGCACATCGTCAGCCGACGCTTTCTCAGGCGCATCGAAAAAATCAACCGTATCGCCGAGATCATCGGCGGTGGTGATCTGTCGCAGCGCATTCCGCTCAGCGGCTCCGGCGACGATTTCGATATGCTCGCCACCTCCATCAACCGCATGATCGAACGCATCGAACAATTACTGGGCGAAGTGCAGCATGTCAGCACCGCCATCGCGCATGATCTGCGCACGCCCCTTTCCCGCCTGCGCATGGAGCTCGAAGCCCTGCAAAAATCGACCCCACAAGCTGCCAGCTCTATCGCCCTGCTCGATCAGGCGCTCGAAATATTCTCAGCCCTGCTGCGCATCGCCGAAATTGAATCCGGCGCACGGCGTCAGGGCTTCGCCCGCGTCGATCTGTCCGATCTGATCACCCATCTATGCGAATCCTACCAACTCGTCGCCGAACAAGACGGCAAAACCCTCCACATGCAAGTCACCCCCAACATCACCTGTCAAGGCGACCGCCAGCTATTGCTGCAAATGCTCGCCAATCTCATCGAAAACGCGCTGCGGCACGGTGGCAACCACATCACCCTCACCCTCACCGCAGCGCAGCTCAGCGTCGCCGATGATGGCGCAGGCATCCCACACCATACGCACGACGACATGCTCAAACCCTTCTACCGCGCCGATAGCAGCCGCATGCTGCCGGGCAACGGGCTAGGCCTCAGCATGGCCGCCTCCATCGCCCGCCTGCATCACATGCCGCTACGTTTAGCCGATAATAAACCCGGCCTGCGCGTCGAAATTTCCTTGACCAACCCACTCAAATAATGGCTGATGCACAGCCTGAAATCTGAACCGGCTATCGTTATGACCCATCCAGCACAACCCACCGCCAGCAAAGAATTCATCGCCATGATGGCGGTGCTGATGTCGGTCGTCGCCATCTCGATCGACGCGATGTTGCCCGCACTGGGTATCATCGGCAAAGCCATGGGCGTCACCCACCCTAATCAGGCGCAATATCTCATCAGCTGCATTTTTCTCGGCATGGCTATCGGCCAGCTTATTTGCGGCCCGCTATCCGATGCGATAGGCCGAAAAAACATTCTCTATGGCAGCATCAGCCTCTATTTGGTGGGCAGCGTCATGTGCCTGCTCGCCCGCTCCATCGAAGTCATGTTGCTGGGCCGCTTCATTCAGGGCCTCGGCGTTGCCGGGCCCAATGTCGCCTGCATCTCCATCGTGCGCGACCGCTTCAGTGGCCGCCCCATGGCGCGCATGATGTCGCTGGTGATGATGATCTTCATCATGGTGCCCGTCATCGCCCCCGCCATCGGCCAAAGCCTGATGCTCGTCAGCTCATGGCATGCCATTTTCGTTCTCTATATTGTCTACGCGCTGGCCGTACTGCTATGGATCACATTACGCCTACCCGAAACCCTGCTGCCTGAGAACCGTATTCCTTTCCGCATCGGCACCATTTTGCACAGTGCCAAACGGGTCGTCACCAACCGCCGCACCATCATCTACACCATCTGCATGGGCTTCACCTTCGGTGCCATGATCGGCGATCTCAATTCGGCGCAACAAATCTTTCAGGTGCAGTTCGGCGTCGGCGAAATGTTCGTGGTGTATTTCGGTTTGCAGGCACTCGCATTCGGGGCCGCCTCACTGGTCAATGCGCGCATGGTTGAGCGCCTCGGCATGCGCTATATCTGCCTGCACGCACTGAGCGTCATGAGCGGCACGTCGCTGCTCTTCCTCGCCCTGCATGCCATCATCCCCATCACCTTCTGGTGGTTCTTTTTCTATGGCGTGATTCTGTTGTTTTGCATAGGCCTGCTCTTTGGCAATCTCAACGCACTGGCGCTCGAGCCGATGGGCGATATCGCCGGCACCGCCGCCGCCATCATCGGTGCCACCTCCATCTCGCTTGCCATTCCGCTGGGCACCCTCATCGGCCAGCTCTATGATGGCACCCTCATTCCGCTGGCCTCCGGCTTTGCCCTACTGGGCCTTGGCGCCTTGGGCCTCATGCTGTGGGTAGAAAAACGCTAACCAAAAAAATCCATCTTTTGCTTGCTACTGCTGGTGCCTGCTTTTAAGCTCCCTCCAATTTTAATCAATCAGGAGTGTCTTAATTATGCCAACCATTAGTGATTCCACCCGCACCACCATTGGTGCCGCTGCCGTACCATCCAGCATCACAACCTATGCCATCACGCAGGAAATTATTCCTGGTTTTCCGATTCAGACCTTTATAACGGATGGCACCAATGGCAATGACGTCATCGCAGCAGCAACCAACGCACAATACACTTTTGGCAATGCAGGGAACGATACGCTCTCCAACGAGGGCAGCGCGTCCATTCTGATCGGCGGCGCAGGCAACGATGTTTTCAAAATCTACAACAACTCGGCACTGGCCGGCATGCTCGATGGTAGCATCCTCGATTTTACCCCCGGTCAGGATCGCATCGACCTGTCACAGTTTGGCATCAGCAGTTTCGCTGATCTGACCATCACCTCCACCTCCGATGCCGACGCCACCATTCGCAACGAAGCCGCTAGCGTATTTGTGCAGGTATCGGGCCTGTCCGGCTTGTCCAGCCTGAATTCAAACCATTTTATTTTCGGCGACGGGCAAACCCCCACTACCGGTGGCGGCACTGAAGGCACCGCAGGCGATGACATATTGCGCGGCGATACACTCGCCAACCTGCTGCGCGGCCTCGCAGGCAACGACACGATTTTCGGTGACGGAGCCATCGCCGTCGCCACCGGCGGCAACGACACCATTTATGGCGGCGCAGGCAATGACTCACTTTATGGCAATGCCGGCAATGACATCATCTATGGCGGAAACGGCGTAGCAGACGCCACCGACGGCAGCGATTTCATGGCTGGCGGCAAAGGGTCCGATACGCTCTATGGCAATGCCGGCAATGATACCATCTATGGCGGCGGCGCATCCGCCGATCCTTCGGATCAAGGCGATCTGGCCTATGGCGGCAAAGGGGCCGATTTCATTTTAGGCAATGGCGGGGATGATACGCTTTATGGCGGCGGCGCCGTCGCCGACCCCGAAGACCAGTCCGATACCATTTACGGCGGCGTCGGCAATGACAGTATTTATGGCAATGGTGGTGATGACCATATATACGGACAAGATGGCGACGACTATCTGCATGGCGGCGTCGGCAACGACACCTATTATTTCGGTGATAATTTCGGCAATGACACCATCGCGCATTTCGAGGGTGCCGGTGTGGCTGGCGGCGATGTTATCGCCTTCGTCGATACAGGCGGCTCTGTTTCCATCGATGAAATCCTGTCTTCCATCATTTATAGCAATGGCAACGCAATAATCGATGACCCAAGCGGCAACAGCATCACCATTCTCAACATCGGCACCTCCATTCTAACCGGTCAGGATTTCCTGATCATAAGCTAAAAGAAGATGCTGGGGTCGAGCCCCAGCATGACATGTAACACATACTACCCCCGTCATACTGGCGCTCGACGCCAGTATCTCGCTCCGCATTATCCTACCCTAACCGTGGGACTTGATTTCAAATCCCATCCCCGATACAAGCACCATAATGCGGGTATAGTTCAATGGTAGAACGGTAGCCTTCCAAGCTGCATACGCGGGTTCGATTCCCGCTACCCGCTCCAATAAAAAGGCCGCCAAATGGCGGCTTTTTTTATTGGATGGATAGTTTGGATGAGAACATGCGTTGGGTTCGACCATTTTGCCCTTAGACAAAATGGGACTTTGAGCGAAAGCGAAAAGCCCGAAGGGTGAGCCGCGTTAAAACGCGGCGAATCAATCCCGCTACCCGCTTCCACGCTTCGCCCTAATACTCATACGCCAGATTAATTAGCGTCTCAACATCCAGCTTATCCGTTCCTGGCGGCACATCGGACAAATGCTCGGTAATCACACCAAATTTCACATAAAGCCCATCACTAACTTCCGTCTTGAGCGACGATTCCGTGTAGGTCGAGGTAAACTCACTAACATCAACGCGCACTAAATTATCAAACCCCACGCGCTCCAATATCTGCCAGAAAAAAACATTTTCCACACGCGCAAGCGGGCTGGATTCACGCGTTCCATTTTCGCTTTTAGCATGCTGGTAGCCCGCACCCGCACTGCTCGTCCAGCGGAAATCCTCATTGTCAACCCAATGATACCCCGCACCCAGCACCTCGTTGATGCGGTAATCATAACCGCTGTCACGATCATAGATATACTGCGCCTCACCAAACAAAAAGCTACGCAGCGTCAGCTTGTATTGGCTATTGAAACTGGCCCGGTACTCTTCTTTCGTGCGCCTGCCATTTTCTTCATGATGACCCAGACGCCCTTTCAGCGTGTTGGTCCAATGCTCTCCATCGCGTGACACATGACCAGCCACGTTGAGATATTTAGAGTCGTTATTAGCTGACTTGTAGCGCAAGCCCGCCTCAACCGATCCGCTCCATACCGCCTCTTCACGCAAGCCCGCCAGATACTCTCCGCCTGCAGTTGCCGCCACCGGCGCAGGCGCGTCCGCCTCCATCTCCACCACATCCCCCGATGGCAGCACCATTGGCTCATACTGGTGAGGCGCAGGCACCGCGCGCGCCGGATAAAGCGGCTGCCGCGCCCCATAAGCCGGAATAGGCTGCGCATAACCAGTTAATGGAGCAAGCAGTAAAACCACTGCCAGACGATAACGCACACCCCGCATCACAGACACCTCTCATCATTAGATAACAAGCGGGCAGCAGTAGCGAAATAAGCCATAACCGTCAACCCCACCCCCTTAAATTCCCCTTGTCCTTTGCATGTAATTCTAGTAAATCACCGCGTTCAACGCTTTCATTATCAAATGAAGCGCAGACAATTAAGCTTGAGTTGAAGGAAGGATTAGAAATATGTCGAAGGCAAAATTTGAGCGGACGAAACCGCATTGTAATATCGGAACGATTGGTCACGTGGATCATGGCAAGACGTCATTGACGGCGGCGATCACGAAATTTTTCGGCGAATATCGCGCCTATGATTCGATCGATGCGGCACCGGAAGAAAAAGCGCGTGGTATCACGATTGCGACCGCGCATGTGGAATATGAAACCGAAAGCCGCCACTATGCGCATGTGGATTGCCCCGGCCACGCCGATTATGTGAAAAACATGATCACCGGCGCGGCACAAATGGATGGCGCGATTCTGGTGGTATCCGCAGCGGATGGCCCGATGCCCCAAACCCGCGAGCATATTCTGCTGGCGCGTCAGGTGGGTGTGCCGTCGCTGGTGGTATTCCTCAATAAATGCGATCAGGTGGATGACGCGGAATTGCTCGAGCTGGTGGAAATGGAAGTGCGCGAATTGCTGTCGTCCTATGATTTCCCCGGCGATGATATTCCGATCGTCAAAGGCTCGGCACTGGCAGCGCTCGATGGCTCGAGCAAAGAGCTGGGCGAAGATGCGGTGCGCGCGCTGATGGCCGCGGTGGATGCGTATATTCCGCAGCCTGCGCGTCCGGTGGATCGTCCGTTCCTGATGCCGATCGAGGATGTGTTCTCGATTTCGGGTCGTGGTACGGTGGTAACCGGTCGTATCGAACTCGGCATCGTGAAAGTCGGTGAAGAGATCGAAATCGTCGGTATCCGCGACACGCAAAAAACCACCTGCACCGGTGTGGAAATGTTCCGCAAACTGCTCGATGAAGGTCAGGCTGGCGATAACGTCGGCGTGCTGCTGCGCGGTACCAAGCGTGAAGATGTTGAGCGTGGCCAAGTATTGTGCAAACCCGGCAGCATTAAGCCGCACACCAAATTCAAGGCAGAAGCGTATATTCTGACCAAAGAAGAAGGTGGCCGCCATACGCCGTTTTTCACCAATTACCGTCCGCAGTTTTACTTCCGCAC
>DITS01000034.1:93209-117215 GCA_002422205.1 Alphaproteobacteria bacterium UBA6178 | reverse complement strand
CTGGTAATAGTCGGGGTGGATTTCGGAGAAGGGTAAAAATCCTTGCTTGCCACCGCCATATTCGACGAATGCGGCTTGCAGTGACGGTTCGACGCGGGTGATTTTGGCAAGGTAGATATTGCCTTTCACCTGCATTTTTGAGGTGGTGACAAAATCATAATCTTCGATTTGGTCTTCATTGACAATTACAACGCGGGTTTCATCGGTGTGAACGGCGTCGATCAACATGTGCTTAGTCATTTGGTTACTCTCCTAGTAGCAGGAGCCGCACCATACAGACAGAATTAGCAGCGCAAATCCAATTGTTCCGTGCGATTAGCAGGGGAGAAATAAGATGGGGTACATGCTACCGTGCGCCGCGCAAAGGCTTGTCCCGCGCAGAAGCTGCGCGGCAGGGGCAGGTTGATCATGTGGGTTGCGTGTGTCATTTCAATCCGTATGCGGAGGCATACCTGGTTAATTATATTATTTAGCTCATCTGCTGCTGCGGTGTGGGATTCTCCTAATGGAGTTTCTTTAGTCCGCGCAGCGGGTAATTCCTGCATGCCTTCGTGAGGCTGCCTTCTTACTATAGCGCAGCTTTGCTACAAGTCTATGCAAAAAAACACCAATTGCAGATTGCAATTTCATTAAGGGGCGGCATAGTAGAAGCCTATGATTTTGGCGCGGTTGGGACGATTTTACCATTTTATGGCTGTAGTGATGCTGGCGCTGCTTGTGTCTGCGCAACCTATGGGTGCGCGGGCGCAAAATGTGGTGAGCATTCATAAAACCGATGTTGAAAGCCTGCCGATGAATGAGCGGGTGATATTTTATGCTAATGCGCCCTTTGTGATTCAAAAACAATTCCAACTGCAAAACCCTGACCGTATGGTGATTGACCTGCAACGCATTGCCAGTGGCAAGGGGGTTGGCTTAAGTGCGAGTTATCAGGGTGCTACCTTAGCGGGTATCCGCTTTGGTCAATATAGCCCGACCACATCGCGCATTGTGATGGATCTGGCGCAGCCCGCGATGGAAATGAAGGCGGTGGCAATGCCTGAGCGATCGGATCAGGGATATATGCTGCAGGTGGTCTATCGCGTGAAAGATGGGGCTAAGGCGCCGGCCACGGGCGAATTTAAGGCGGTGCCGACTGAAAAACCACTGGCTGCAGCGCAGGAGGCTTCGAAGCCGGTGATTGTGCTGGATGCTGGCCATGGTGGTAAGGATGTGGGGGCAATTGGCGGCAAAAAGACGCTTGAAAAAGATATTACCTTACAATATGCCAAGGCGCTGCGCGATGTGCTGCAGGCATCGGGGCGCTACCGCGTGATTATGACGCGCGAGGATGACCGCTATTTATTTTTGCATGATCGGGTGAAAATCGCGAGGGATCACAAGGCGGATGTGTTCATGTCTATTCATGCGGATTCGAACCCGCGCCGCGATGCGAAGGGTTTTTCGATTTATACCGTGTCGGAAACCGCGTCGGACGCAGAGGCGGCGGCGCTGGCAGCGCGCGAGAATAAAGCCGATATTATCGGGGGGATTGACTTATCGATCGAGGATGCGGCAGTGGCTGATATTCTAATTGATTTGGCGCAACGGGAAACCAAAAATAAAGCATCTGATCTGGCGGATATTATTGTGGCCAAGATGCATTCGAAGGTTCCGCTGCTGAAAAACACGCACCGCTTTGCGGGTTTTCGTGTTTTGAAAGCGCCGGATACACCGTCGGTATTGCTGGAGATTGGATTTTTGAGTAATGCGCAGGATGAGTCACGGATTCATAGCAGGGAAAATCGTGAAGTTTTCAATCAGAGCCTGCTGCGCGCGCTGGATGCATATTTTAATAAACCATGATGGAAATGCACTCGCATTTCCGCGCGCGCGTGGTATGAATATGGCCGTATGAAATTTATTGGAAAATTTATTGCGTGGGTGGGTGCCAGCCTGATGATGGCGGGCATTTTCGGCTTTATTGCTGTGGCGCTGGTGTTTGAGCATTACAGCAAGGACTTGCCCGGTTTTGCGCAGCTTGCGCAATATTCGCCGCCGGTGGTGACCCGGCTCTATGCTGATGATGGCAAGCTGCTCGCTGAGTATGCCAAGGAGAACCGCATTTTCGTGCCGCTGAAGGCGATTCCGCCTTTTGTGCAGCAGGCATTTATTGCGGCTGAGGATAAGAATTTTTATCAGCATAAAGGCGTGGATATTACAGGTATTGCACGCGCGGTGCGTGAGAATATCAACAATATGGGTACGGGCCGGTCGATGGTGGGCGGCTCGACGATTACGCAGCAGGTGGTAAAAAACTTTTTGCTGACCAGTGAAAAATCATTCGAGCGAAAGATCAAGGAAGCGATTCTGGCGTATCGGATTAGTAATGTGTATAGCAAAAACCAGATTCTGGAGCTGTATCTGAACGAGATTTATCTGGGGCGCGGCTCGTATGGGGTGGCGGTGGCGGCGCTTAATTACTTCAATAAATCGTTGGAAGAGCTGACCACGGAAGAGGTGGCGTTGCTGGCGGCGTTGCCTAAGGCACCCAATAATTATAATCCCGAAACGCGGCCACAGGCGGCGATGACGCGGCGCAATTACGTGATCGAGCGGATGCAGGAGGATGGCTATATTGATGAGACCGAGGCGCGCCGCGCCATGTCGACGCCGATTGAGTTGCAGCGCCGTGATGCGGAAGAAGTAGCGCGCGCTGACTTTTTTGCCGAGGAAGTGCGGCGAACGCTAGCGGCTAATTATGGGTCGGCTGTGCTGTATGAAGGCGGGCTGACAGTGCGAACCACGGTGAACTCGCTATTGCAGAATGCGGCGGATAAAGCCTTGCGTGACGCGCTGGTGGATTATGACCGTCGCTATGGGTATCGCGGGCCGTTGCTGAATGTGAGCAGCGTGTCTGATTGGGAAGAAATATTGCCGGAGGTAACCAAAAATCTGGAAATCCCGTTATTTGAATCGCAAATGCTGGCGGTGGTGTTGTCATTGTCTGGGGATAAGGCAACGATTGGTCTGCCTTCGGGTGATAAGGGCAGCATTGCCTTGAGTGAATTGAAATGGGCGCGACAGGATTTGCCGCTCACACGTGTGGGGCCGGAAATTAAAAACCCATCGGAGGTGCTGACAATCGGTGATATTGTGATTGTGTATCCGCTGAAAGATGCGGAGAATCAATATGGGCTGCACCAAATACCCGAGGTTAATGGCGCGCTGGTGGCGATGGACCCGCATACGGGGCGGGTGCTGGCCATGTCCGGCGGGTATGAGTATGGCGGCTCCGAGTTTAACCGTGCAACGCAAGCGAAACGGCAACCCGGCTCGGCGTTTAAGCCGTTTGTGTATTTGGCGGCACTTGAGAATGGTTTCACGCCTGCGACCATTCTGATGGATGAGGCGGTGGAGATTAGCCAAGGGCCGGGATTGCCGATGTGGCGGCCACAGAATTATGAAGGACGGTTTTTAGGGCCGATTACGATGCGTACGGGGCTGGAGAAATCACGTAATACGCTGACCGTGCGGCTGGCGCAGATGCTGGGGATTGGCCGTGTGATTGCTATGGCGGAGCGGTTTGGTATTTATAGCGGGGATGCGCCACGTAATTATTCGATTGTGTTGGGCGCGCATGAAACCACGTTACTCAAACTTACTACGGGATATGCCATGATTGCAAATGGCGGGCGGAAAATTCAGGCATCGCTGATTGAGCGGATTGATGATCGCAACGGGGATATATTATATAAGCGCGATAACCGGCCTTGTGAAGCGTGCAAGATACCGCCCAACCGCCCTAGCGCCAATATTACCCCGCCTTTGCTGGATGACCCGCGCGAGATATTGGTTGATCCGCGTGTGGCGTATCAGATGACATCCATTCTGGAAGGGGTAGTGAAGCGTGGTACGGGGACGAAAGCGCTGGCGATCGGCAAGCCGGTGGGCGGTAAAACCGGCACCACCAATGATAGCCGTGATGCCTGGTTTATGGGTTATTCGCCGGATTTGGTGACGGGCGTGTATATTGGTTATGACCAGCCTAAATCACTCGGCGCTAAAGAAACCGGCGGTGCGGTGGCGCTGCCTGCCTTTGTGAATTTTATGAAAGAAGCGCTGAAAGATGAACCGGCGACGCCATTCCGTGTGCCGCCGGGGATTCAGGTGATTCAGGTGGATAATGCAACCGGTCAGCCGCCTTATGACGGGATGGTGAGCGGGCGGTTAATTGATGAGGCATTTATAGTGGGTGGTAATATTTATCGCCCTGATTTGCCCGCAGGATCGCAAGAGCCACCGGTTATAGCCTATGATGAATATGCGCCGGTGCAGGAGGGATTTGACCCCAATGCAGGATGGGAAAATTCGGATTATTACGTAACGCCGGAGCAAGGGCGTCAGCGCGAGTTTGAAATGCAGCGGCAATATCGGGCACCGGTGCGGGGGGGCATGTTGCCGCCAGCACAGGGCGCCTATGACCCGAACCGCGCTTATCCGGCTGAGAATCCGGCTGTGCCTGCACAAGGCTATGGCGTGAATGCAACCAATCCGTTTGAAGCGCGGCCACGCAGCCGCGACAATAACCCGGGTAGTGCCAATACCGGAACCGGCGGGTTGTATTGACAAGTGATGTTTGTCGCGTCATAACCGGCGCCATGAAAGCGGAAACCATTACTTTAAAAGCCTCGATAGAGCAAAGCCTGACTTTGCTGAGGAGGTATCTTTGACTGGGATAATGCGCTGCGTCGCCTTGCCGAGCTGAATGCACAGGCCGAAGACCCCCATTTATGGAATAATCAGACGGCTGCACAGGCAGTGCTGAAGGAACGCAACCAGCTTGACAGCATGATTGGCGGGTGCAATGCGTTGGAGCAGGAATTTCGTGATTCGCTGGAGCTGATTGAGCTGGCCGAGGAAGAAGGCGATGCGGATACCGTTGCCGAGTCGGAAAAGGCGCTGGACGCCATTGCCAAAAAGCTGGCGCGGATGGAACTTGAGAGTTTGCTATCAGGCGAGGCGGATGCGAATAATTGCTTTATCGAGATTCACCCCGGCGCGGGTGGTACCGAAAGCCATGACTGGGCAGATATTTTATATCGTATGTATGTGCGCTGGGCCAATAAAGCGGGCTTTAAAACCGAGATTATTCATGAGCAATCGGGCGAAGAGGCGGGCATCAAATCGGCGACGATTCGGGTGGAAGGGCATAATGCGTATGGCTGGGCCAAGACCGAATCGGGTGTGCATCGGTTGGTGCGGATTTCGCCTTTTGACTCGAATGCGCGGCGCCATACCAGCTTTGCGAGTGTGTGGGTGTATCCGGAGGTGGATGACACGATTACCATCGAGATTGAAGAAAAAGACGTGCGTACGGATACTTATCGGGCATCGGGTGCGGGTGGGCAGCATGTGAACAAGACCGATAGCGCGATCCGTCTGACGCATATACCGACCAATATTGTGGTGCAATGCCAGAATTCACGCTCGCAGCATGCAAATCGTGCGGAAGCATGGAAGATGTTGCGCGCGCGGCTTTATGAGCGGGAGCTGCAACTGCGCGAGGTGGCAGCGCAGGCGGAACAGGCGAGTAAAACGGATAATGCGTGGGGGCATCAGATTCGATCCTATGTTTTGCATCCGTATCAGATGGTGAAGGATTTGCGCACAGGCGTGGAAACAGCAGATACACAAGGTGTTTTGAATGGGGATCTGGACCCGTTTATGGCAGCGGCGCTGGCGCAGCGCGTGAAGGGTAAAACCGAAGCGTAGGGGTGATTACTCATTGCATGTTGCGGGTAGTTGGGGCAAATTAAACTAAAGAATAAGATAATCAGGAGTGCTATGACTTTACCCACACCTAGCGGTAGCGAACAGCGGATGACATTCCGGCTCCTGTCCTATTGGAACAGGATTCGCGCGGGCAAACCGCTCCCCTCATTGGGCGATGTGAATATTAATGAGATTGCCGAGATGTACCATCATACCTTCACCATTGAAATTGGTGATAATGAGGAAGAGCACCGGTTTTCATATTTTGGGCCGGAGCTTGCCAGTGTGTTTGGTCAAGACTATACGGGGCAGTATTTGTCGGACGCGCTGAATGATGTGACGATTAATAATACTATCGGGTTTTACGATAAGGTGCTGAACGAAAAAACCCCGCATTCGGAATCGTCGGAGTTTTTCAATGACGGACATGAAGTGCGGTATCGTAGTATTATTTTGCCGCTGTCGTCGAATGGGGTGGATGTTGACTTTTTGATTGGGACGACGAATTACAAGGTGTTCTGATTGGTGTCATGCCGTCTTTATGACGGCATCCGGTATTGCTTATAAAGACCAGACCCCCTCATGCGACGGGGTGACAGAAAGTGCAATGCTTGTGCTTCATTTTATCTTTGTCATTCCCGCGGAAGCGGGAATCTAGCCTTCCTTCTGAGTCTTACCTAGCCGCTCTGGATTCCCGCTTTTGCGGGAATGACAAAGAGACATGCGGGAATGACAAAGAAATAGGCAGGAATGACAGATAAAGAGGCTTGGGCTTCAAACCTTGCCAATCGCCTGAAAAGTCGGTATAGCCTGCGTGATATGACAATAGCTCTCAACAGTTTAGGCTTAGCCAAGGCACCGGCGGATTGTCGGGTGGTGGTTGCTATGTCGGGCGGGGTGGATAGCTCTGCCGTGGCGGCGCTGTTGCATGATGAAGGCTATGAGGTGATCGGGATTACGCTGCAGCTTTATGACCATGGCATTGCGGTGGGGAAAAAAGGCGCGTGTTGCGCCGGGCAGGATATTCATGATGCGCGTCGGGTGGCAGACAAGCTTGGCATTGCGCATTATGTGCTCAATTATGAAAGCAAATTCAAAGAATCGGTGATTGATGATTTCGTTGAGACGTATCTGTCGGGCGAGACGCCGATTCCATGTGTGAAATGCAACCAGTCGGTGAAGTTCAAGGATTTACTCAAAACCGCGCAAGACCTTGGTGCGGATGTGCTGGCGACGGGGCATTATGTGCAGCGGGTGATGGCGGACGGGCGTGCACAATTGCTGCGCGGGGCTGATCCGGATAAAGACCAGAGCTATTTTTTGTTTGCGACGACGCAGGAGCAGCTTGATTTTCTGCGTTTTCCGCTGGGCAATTTGCGCAAGGAGCAAACACGCGCACTGGCGGAAAAATACGGGCTGGCGGTGGCGGATAAGCCCGACAGTCAGGATATTTGCTTTGTACCCAATGGCGATTACAGCAAGGTGATTGAAGGCCTGCGCCCCGATGCGGCGGAGGCGGGCGATATTGTGCATATTGATGGCACGGTGATGGGACGACATGAGGGGATTATCCATTACACCGTGGGGCAGCGGCGCGGGCTGGGCATTGCCCATGCGCAGCCGCTGTATGTGGTGAAGCTGGATGCCGATAAAAAGCGGGTGATTGTGGGGCCGAAAGAGGCGCTGTCGCATAGCGAATTTTTCATTCGGGATGTGAACTGGCTGGATGGCGATGCGATGCCGGAAAGCAAAGATGAGATTCGGGTGAAGATGCGCTCGTTGCAGCAGCCCTTGCCTGCCATTGCGTATCGCGCCGAAGGGGGCATGGCGCGGATTGAATTGCTGAGTGCCCATGCGGGGATTGCGCCGGGTCAGGCGTGCGTGCTGTATGATGGCGAGCGCGTGCTGGGCGGCGGCTGGATTTGCAACACGCATTTGGAGCGGCATGGCTGATGAGTGTGTTTGCGCTGCTTCGCCCCGTCATTCATCAGCTTGAGCCGGAAAAGGCGCATGAATGGGGCGTCAGAGCGGTTGCATCAGGACTTATACCTGCTTGCAAACCGATTGTGGATGCGCGGTTGAATATGCAGGTTGCGGGCTTGCATCTGCCCAATCCGGTGGGGCTGGCAGCGGGGTTTGATAAAAACGCGCACACGCTTGGTCACATTTTTAAATATGGGTTTGGCTTTGTGGAATGCGGCACGGTGACGCCGAAGCCGCAAAGCGGAAACCCGAAGCCGCGCGTGTTTCGCGTTACCGAGCAAGAGGCGGTGATTAATCGGCTGGGTTTTAATAATGACGGGATGGCGCCTTATGTGGCGCGGCTGAAGGCACGCAAAGCCAACGGCATTGTGGGCGCGAATATCGGCAAAAACAAAGACAGCGCCGATGCGATTGCGGATTATATCACGCTGATGCATGCGGTGTATGCGCATGCGGATTATGTGACGGTGAATATTTCGTCGCCCAACACGGCGGGTTTGCGCGATTTGCAGGCGAAGGAATCGCTTGGCGCGTTGGTGCGTGGGGTGCATCAAGCGCGTGATGAGCAAATGGCGCAAGGGCACGCGCGCAAGCCAATTTTCATCAAGATTGCCCCTGATTTAGATACAGGTCAGCGCGAGGATATTGCGCAGCTGGCGCTGGAGCATCAGCTCGATGCATTGATTGTGGGCAATACGACTATTTCGCGCCCGCAGATGCAGCCTGTACCCGAGCATTTGCAGCAGGGTGGATTAAGCGGCAAGCCGCTGATGGCGCTGTCCACGCAGGTGCTGCGTGATATGCGCCGGCTGACGCAAGGCAAGGTGCCTTTGATAGGGGTGGGGGGTATATCCTCTGCCGAGGATGCTTATGCTAAAATCCGTGCTGGTGCGAGTGCAGTGCAGCTTTATACCGCCTTTGTTTATCAGGGCTTTGGCTTGGTGAATGGTATTAATGCCGGATTGCTCGCGCTGATGGAGCGCGATGGCGTGGCGCGGCTGGCAGATGTGGTTGGGGTGGATGCATAGTCGCCGGAGTGTGTGGAGGGAGGTCCTTCGCTTTGCTCAGGATGACGTATTTTGAGTTTGTCACCCCGTGGCATGACGGGGTCTGGTCTTGAAGAGAAGGCCGGATGCCGTGATAAACACGGCATGACAATTTTTGACGGTTATCTTAAATGCGCCTGTAAAAACTCAATCGCCATTTGAATACCGGATGGCGCGATGCCATGACCCAAATTCGGCACGGCGTAGGCTTTGCACGGCACGCCATGCTCCAGCAATGCACGCGCAGCCAATTCCATTGCACCGAAGGGAACGACTTCGTCCATCTGGCCGTGAATGAGGCAGACAGGCGGGCGCGAGATGATTTCGTTGCCCAGATATTCCGCTCCTATCATTGCGCCGGAATAGCCCACCACCGCGGCGCATGCTTTGGCACGGCGGGGCAGGGTGTATAGCGCGGTCATGGTGCCTTGCGAAAAGCCGATGATGGCCAGATTGCTGTCATCCAGCCCCAGTGCTGCAAGTTGGTGATCAAGATATTGGTTCACGATGGGGGCGGCTTGTTGCACGCCCTCCAACATTGCATCATGCGAGCGGTCAAGCAGGCTGAACCATTGATAGCCATAAGGAGCCATGTCGCACGGGTAGGGCGCGTTGGGTGAGGCAAATTGCGCATCGGGGAAGCTGTCCGCAAATTCATCGGCCAGCCCGATTAAATCCTGACCGTCTGCGCCCACGCCATGCAAAAACACGATAAGCTGTTTGGCTTTGCCGCCGGATGCGGGTTTAACAACGGGGCCGAGGAGCGAAGGCAAAGACATGGGCGTTCCTTTTTGTGCTTTTGCGCTTGTGCCTTGCGACACAGCTTCTATGAATAGGTATGATGAGAGCCATACAATGAACCAACCTGCAACACAAGCGCAAGCCAAGCCTAAACTCGTACTGGTTGACGGGTCGGGGTATATTTTCCGCGCGTATCACGCGCTGCCGCCGCTGTCGCGCCCCGATGGTACGCCGGTGGGTGCGGTGCTGGGCTTTTGCAATATGCTGGTGAAGCTCAAAGAGACCATTCACGCTGATTATCTGGCGGTGATTTTTGATGCGGCGCGCATTACGTTTCGCAATGATATTTACCCCGATTATAAAGCCCACCGCCCGCCCGCACCGGAAGACCTCGTGCCGCAATTTGCACTCGTGCGTGAGGCGACGCGTGCGCTGAATATCCCCGCGATTGAAATGAGCAATTATGAGGCGGATGATTTGATTGGTGCCTATGCCAAGCAGGGCGTGGCGGCGGGGATGGATGTGCTGGTGGTATCATCCGACAAAGATTTGATGCAACTGATTGCTGAAGGCGTACAGCTTTATGACCCGATGAAGCAGAAGCCAATCGGGCCGGAGCAGGTGATGGAGAAATTCGGCGTGACGCCGGACAAGGTGATTCATGTGCAGGCGCTGATTGGCGATTCGGTCGATAATGTGCCTGGTATTCCTGGTATTGGCCCCAAAACGGCGGCGGAGCTGATTAATCAATATGGCACGCTGGAAGAATTGCTGGCGCGTGCGGGAGAAATCAAGCAGCCAAAGCGACGTGAATCGCTGATTGAGTTTGCGGATAAGGCGCGAATCTCCTTCAAGCTGGTGCAGCTGGATTGCGATATGCCGCTGCCGCAGCCGATTGAGAGCTTGCAGGCGAGAGAGCCGGAGCAGTCGGTGTGGCTGGAGTTTTTGCGCGCGCAGAATTTCAATGCGCTGCTAAAAAAGATGGAAGGGCGCGGCGGAGTGAAATCGGCGGCTGCTCCTGCTTCAGCTGCAACTGTGGCTGCTGTTGCAGACAAGGCAGAGGCGATAGCAACGGCGTATGAGCTGGTGGTGGATGAGGCGCGGTTGCTGCAATGGATTGCGACCATTGAGGCGGCAGGTGTGGTGGCGTTTGATACGGAGACCACGTCGCTGGATGCGACGCAGGCCGAGCTGGTGGGTATTTCGCTGAGCGTGGAGGCTGGCACTGCCTGCTACATTCCGCTGGCGCATGTGGAGCAGGGGGCGGCGATTGCGGCCTCGCAAGGCAGTTTGTTTGGTGACGCGCCATCAGGCGAGACGGCGTGGGTGTTGCGCAAAGGGCAGTTGGCGCGAGAGCGCGTGCTGGCATTGCTGAAGCCTGTGCTTACCAATCCGGCGATTTTGAAAATCGGGCAAAATATCAAATATGACATGCTGGTGCTGGATAAATATGGTGTGAGCATTGCGCCTGTTGAGGATACGATGCTGCTGTCTTATGTGCTCAATGCAGGTTTGCACGGGCATGGGATGGACGAGCTGTCAGAGCGGTATATCGGTATCAAGCCGATTGCCTATAAGGATGTGGTGGGCACGGGCAAAAAGCAGCTGGGCTTCGCGCAAGTGGAGCTGGATGCCGCGCGTGATTATGCCGCCGAGGATGCCGACATTACGCTGCGCCTGCAGCAGGTGCTGAAATCCAAGGTGATCGAAAACAAACTGCTGCGCGTGTATGAGAGTATTGAACGCCCACTGATTCCGGTGATTGTGACGATGGAGGCGGCAGGTGTGCGGGTGAATCCGGCGGTGCTGGAAGGGCTGTCGGTGGAGTTTGCCGCGCAGATGGAAAAGCTGGAGCAGGAGATTCATCAACTGGCGGGGCATCCGTTTAATATCGGCAGCCCCAAGCAATTGGGCGAAGTATTGTTTGATGAGATGGGCATTGCGGGTGGCAAAAAGTCGAGCAAGACGGATGCGTATGCCACCGGCGCTGACGTGCTGGAGGAGTTGGCCGCGGCAGGTCACGCGCTGCCCGCGAGGGTGCTGCAATGGCGGCAGCTGGCGAAGCTGCGCAGCACCTACACCGAAGCGCTGATGAAGCAAATCCATCCGCAAACGGGGCGCATTCACACATCGTACTCGATGGCGGTGGCGGCGACGGGGCGGTTGTCATCGTCGGATCCGAATTTGCAGAATATCCCGATTCGCACGCGCGAGGGCAAGCGCATCCGCGAGGCGTTTATCGCGGCACAAGGCTGCAAATTGATATCAGCGGATTACAGCCAGATCGAATTGCGCCTGCTCGCCGATATGGCGAATATCGACGTGCTGAAACAGGCATTTCGTGATGGGGCGGATATTCATGCGGCCACAGCATCGCAGATGTTTGGTGTGCCGCAAGATCAGGTGGATGGCGAGCTGCGCCGCCGCGCCAAGAGCATTAATTTCGGGATCATCTATGGCATCTCGGCACATGGGCTGGCGATTAATCTGGGCATTTCGCGCAAAGAGGCGGCAGATTATATCGCGGCGTATTTTGAAAAATATCCGGGCATCAAAGCCTATATGGAAACGACCAAAGCCTTCGCACGCGAGCATGGTTATGTGGAAACGCTCTATGGCCGCCGCGTGCATGTGAAAGACATCAATGCGAGCAATCCGAATTTCCGCGCGTTCTCAGAACGGGCGGCGATCAATGCGCCGTTGCAGGGCACGGCGGCGGATATTATCAAGCGCGCGATGGTGAGCGTGTATGCCGAGTTGGCAGAAAAGTTTCCCGCGGCGCGGATGCTGCTGCAGGTGCATGACGAATTGATTATCGAAGCGCCACAGGCGCAGGCCGAAGATGTTGCCAAACTGCTCAAGCGTGTGATGCAGGGCGCGGCGCATTTATCCGTTCCGCTATTAGTAGAAGCGGGGATTGGCGATAATTGGGGTGAGATTCATTAGGGGGGGCTGTCGTTTCCGCGAAAGCGGGTATCCAGAAAGCAAGTAAGGCTGGATTCCTGCTTTCGCAGGAATGACGGGAACGAGATTGTCACTCCGTCGCATGTCGTGGTCGGGTGTTATGTGTGGAGGGAGGTCCTTCGCTTTGCTCAGGATGACGGGTGATATAACGGGTTTAAATATTCCCGCTTCTGATGTGTTTTTTGCGGGGTTTGTTACCGGTATGGGCGAAATAGGCGATGCGGCCTACTTCGAAGGTGTTGTCGGCGGCGCGCTCGATGTCTTTGATGAGGATGAGCAGCGTGTTGTAGCGCTCCACCATTTCGGGAGTGGTGGCGGGGGTGTTTTTGATTTGCTCCATCATGCCGACATAGAGCTCATCGACCTGACTGTCTTTTTCGAGCACTTTGGTGAGGCGCTCGGCATTGAATAGTGAGATATTATCCATTGAAGCGGTGAGCATGGTGCGGGTGAGGGTGAGCATTTCGAGCGTGTTGGTTTTGAATGGCTCGGGCAGGGATTGTTGCGCGCCCCAGCTATAGCCATGCCGCTTGATATTCACTTTGGCGACGTCGCCGATGGATTCGAGCGCGGCGGCGATGCGCACGGTGGAAATTAAAAAGCGGGTTTCGTCGAGCGAGGGCGAGTATTTGGTGAGAATGCTGTGCAGGTCGCCGATGACGTCATATTCGAGCTGGTTGACTTCTTTGTCCATGTCTTTGGCGCTGCTGGCGCTGACCGGTGCGCCACTGATGGCCTGCGACAGCATGTCGAGCAGCCGGTCGACGGTGGCGGCCATTTTGCTCAGCTCGCCAACCAGCGCATGCACCGATTGGTCATAGGCAAGGTGCGCATGTCCGGAAAATTGTATCATCATAGCCTCGTTTTTATTATTGATGGTATGATCGCATTATGCGCGAAAAATCATCGTTGGTAAAGGATTGCCGTTATGATGCTGCTAGAAAATACCGGTTTTGACTATTTTGATGCTGGATTGGCATTGTTTGGCATTAATGCGCTGATGCTATTGGTGATGGCCTATGACAAGCTGGCAGCGCGCAAAGGGGGATGGCGGGTGCCTGAGGCAAATTTGCTGTTGCTGGCCTTGCTGGGCGGATCACCGGCCTTGTGGATGGCGATGCGGTGGTTTCGGCATAAATCAAGCAAGCGTTCATTTCGTATGAAATATTACGCGTTGGTGGTGACTCAACTGGTGGTGATTGGTTTTGCCATGGCGATGTGAGTGATGCCGATATGCTCGAATGGCTCACCTTGTGGCTGATAGCCGAGTGATGCGTAGAAGCCTTGCGCGGTGAGTCGCGCATCCGTATGAATATGCTGATAGTGTTGGCTGCACGCCCATTGCTCGGCATTGGCAATTAATTTACGGCCCATGCCCTGAGATTGATATGGCTGTGCGACGGCCATTTGCCTTAGCTTTACGATCTGATCGCTGATGGGACGAAGGATGAGGCAGGCAATGATTTGATGCTCATCAAAGAGGGCGAAATGGGTATGGGTTGATTCGTCAGCCAGGTCCTGCTGATTGAGGATACGCCCGAGGGGAAGCCGTAATATGCGTTCACGCAGGGCGAGGCTTTGCACATAATGCGGGTGGTTGGTGTTGAATACGCTGAATTGCAGCGGCATGGGTGGCTATTCGTCCGAGGCGGTGCGGATGCCGGGGCCCCATTCTTCCAGCAGCTTTTTTTGTGAAGCGTTGAGACGAGCAATATGGCGCTGATTAAACAGATTGATGATGAATGCGGCCAGATGCGGTGAGGTGTTGACCAGTACATAACCAAAACCCGCCGATAAATACATGATAAAAAATACCCTTAGATCGCCCATGAACATTTGCATGGACTGGGTGTTGTTGTCGTGGGCGAACAGGTCAACCACGAAAGGTAATACGCCGGATAAATTGCAGGCGAAGACGGTGTGAAAGGTGTTACGCGATTTGGAGACATCGACATAATAGGCGACAATGGTGGGCAGCATGCCGAGGATGAGGAAAATGAAAGTGGTTTTAAGCAGGATGACCAGCGCGATGCTGCTAATAATCAGGAAGGCCATGATTTTGGCACTGCCCTTTTTCTTGTCTTTATTAGGCTTGGTGCCTTTGTCTTTTTTTGCCATGTGCGCCCGCTAGAGGTAATATTGGTTGAGCAGAATGTAACAGGTGATGCCTAAAATCATATAGGCGCAGAAAGTGGCGAAGCGTCCGCCCAGCTCCCGCGACATATAGGCCAGCGTTTTGGGGTTTTGTAGTGCTTCGATGCGTTGGAGATTATGCTGGTAGATGGCCGTGGCTTTGGAGAAGCCGCTGTAATCATCGCGCGTGTAGGTGTTTTCGATCAGCACGGCGAGCACGTAGCTGATGAGGCCGGTTTGCGCGGCTTTTTTGAGATTGGATTTGAGCTTTTTGCGCAATGCGCGGTTATTGATGTGGTCGATCAGCAGTTCGAGGCGCATGGCTGCCCATGTGGAGAGGCCCTGCAAGCGCGGCTTACCGCATTTTTCCTGTGCCATGCTTAGAATGCGTAACACCTGTAGTTCAGGATTGTTTTTCAGGTTTGGTAGGCGCGATAAATTATCGAAGCTGATTTCTTTGGATAATTCGATTTTGCTGGCGACAAAGGCTGCGATATGCCGGTCGAGTAAGGAGTGATTGCGGTGTGATTGAGCCAGTGCATCGAGTGTGTGCAGCACTTCCTCGCTGGTGGCGATATGATAGGGCATGAGAAGCGGGCTTTGGCATACCAGCCCTGCGTTGAGATCGTATAATGCGCGTTCGATGCCGTAGCCGATGCCTTTGAGGCGAAGCTGCGATCGAAGTTGGCCCAAGCGCCAGAGAGTGTTGGTGGTGGCAGGGGTTTTTGTCATGCTGCCGGCCATGTCTGACCAAAAACTGGGCAGATCATATTCGATGGATTCCATCAGCAGGTTTAATTCGAGCTGACGGTTGCGCATTAGGTAATTTGCTAAGCTGGTGCCGATCCCGTCGACATTAAAGGCGATATCTTTGACGCGTAAGGGGCCGGTGGGGTCGAGCACTGCGATGAGCTTGGCGTTCATTTCGTTGTTGTGGCGTTCGTTGCGGCTGTTTTCGCCGCCGCAATTGCGGATGACTTTTTCTGCCATTTCGGCGGAATCGCTGGAGTGAATACTGGTTTCGAGCCAGCGGTCGAGCTTGGATGTACGAAGGTCTTTGGCGAGCTGCGCCCATTGTTTGGAAATTCCCAGCGCGAGGGCGCGGCGGCTGTAATATTCGCGCTCGTTAATGGTAAAAGGGCGGGTCGCCTCGCTGGGCAGGGAGGGGTGAATTAAGTTATAGCGTTTGCCGGAGAGCCAATTGCGGATTTGCTCTAGTCCCCAACGTTCCTGTTTATTTTCGGTGAGGGTGCCACGGAAAAAATCGGTGAATTGTTCACTGAATTCACGGTTGAGCGAGAGCAGGTGGTAGGTGCCTTTTTCGATGATCAGGCGCAAGTAATCATCCTTAGGGATTTTGCGCAAAGGTTCGAGCCCATATAATAATTCATAGGCAAGCATTGCCAGCGCATAGGCGTCGGTTTTCTCGGTGGCGGAGCCTTTGCTGATGGGGTCGCACAGCGCACGCTCTACCGGCTCGTATAAATAGTGCTGGCTGAGACCTGATGGCTCGGAAAAACACTCGCCCAGCAACGCACGGTCTTCGATATAGATATTATCGGGGTGGATGCGGCCATGCGAGACCTGCTTTTCGTGCATTGCGAGTAGTATTTCGGTGATAGGGCGTAAGACCAGATCAATAATCTGGTGCTCGTTTAGTTTCATACCCTCTTGCAGCCGTTCGGATAAGCGGGTCCCGCGTGGGCGTGTAAGGATTAGGACCTGGCGCGATTCGTTGAGGAAGGAAATGCGGGCGGTGGCGGCTTCTACTAAGGAGACGCCCTGTGCATGGCGCACATTTTTTAACGCGCTCAGCGCATAATGGCGGTAGGGATGTTTGGGGTCGCAGATGATGGCGTAGACTGCCAGCTCCGGCTGCATGAGGTGATGGGCTGCATAGGCCTTGCCCCCTGCGGTATCGAGTTGGGGCAAAGGCGTTTGCACTTCAATCTGGTAGGTATCGGCGACTTTGTCGAAGGGGAGTGAATCGAGCCGGAATTTGGGCTCATACGCATCCATCAAGGCTTGCAGGCCGGTGTCGATGCGTTCTTCGATTAAGTTCACATCGTCGATCGGACCGGCGGAAGCGGCGGCTTCAAAATTTTCTAAAATTGTATCCGCGGCCTGCGCCATCGGCATTCTCCCTCTGCAGTATTGGTGCAAATATTGCTTTTATTTGCGCAAGTATAGCCGAAGTAAGGACGCAATGACAATAGCGCTTGTGCTAAATATCGGCGAAAGGATCGCGTACTAAAATCGTATCTTCACGTTTGGGGCTGGTGGAGAGCAATGCAACAGGGCATTCAATCAGCTCTTCAATGCGGCGAATGTATTTGATTGCCTGTGCGGGCAGCTCCGCCCAGCTGCGCGCGCCTTGGGTGCTACCGCTCCAGCCTTCGATGGTTTCGTAGATCGGCTCTACCTCGGCCTGAATTTTTTGTGAGGCAGGCAGGTAATCATAGATGGTGTCGCCATGCTTGTAGCCGGTGCAAATTTTGATTTCTTTGAAGCCGTCGAGCACATCGACTTTGGTGAGAGCGATGCCACGGATGCCGGCGAGTTTGGCTGCCTGACGCACTAATACGGCGTCAAACCAGCCGCAGCGGCGCTTGCGACCGGTAACGGTGCCGAATTCGTGGCCACGTTGGCCGAGCATCTCGCCGACGTCGTTTTCGAGTTCGGTGGGGAATGGGCCGCTGCCGACGCGGGTGGTGTAGGCTTTGGTGATGCCCAGCACATAGCCAATGGATGACAAGCCGCTGCCAGAGCCCAAGGTGGCGGCGCCTGCCAAGGTATTGGATGATGTTACAAAGGGATAGGTGCCATAATCGACATCGAGCATGACGCCTTGCGCACCTTCATAGAGGATGCGCTTCCCTTCCGCACGGAATTGTTGTAACAGCAGCCAGACAGGGGTGGAAAAAGCAAGGAGTTGCGGCGCTATCTCGAGCAATGGATTGACGATTTCGTCGACTGTCATGGGCTCTATATTGGATGCTTCAAGTAATACATTATGATGTCGAAGCATATTACTGACTTTATTTCGAAGTAGGTCTTCATCTGTTAGGTCACACAGGCGGACGGCGCGGCGGGCGATTTTATCTTCGTAGGCGGGGCCAATGCCGCGACCCGTGGTGCCGATTTTACCGCTGCCGAGTAACGCTTCGTTGGCGGCATCAAGTTTGGGGTGTACAGGCAAAATGAGGCAGGCATTTTCGGCGATGCGCAGATTGTCGGGTGAGATTTTTACTCCAAGCGCCTGAACATTCGCTATTTCCTTTAGTAGCGCCTGTGGGTCAATGACGACGCCATTGCCGATGATGGAGATTTTGTCTTTACGCACGACACCGGAGGGCAGCAAGCTGAGTTTGTAGGTGACACCATCGACGACTAGCGTGTGGCCGGCATTGTGACCGCCTTGAAAGCGCACGACCACATCGGCGCGCTCGGAGAGCCAATCCACTACTTTGCCTTTACCCTCGTCGCCCCATTGCGAGCCGATTACTGCTACATTGCTCATGTGTTATCCTTTGATTGCTGTGATGGTGTTATCGGTATAGCGGTGCGTGCAGCCCAGCGCGCGCGCTTCGGACTCCTGGTCGCCGGTGAGGGCGTAGCGCGTAATGTAGCCTTCGGCACGCAGGGCAGCGGCTTGTTGTTCGGGGGTGTCGGCATCGAGCAGGCATTGCGCGGCGGGTGCGGGCGCGGCCAGTGTTGCCAATAAATCTTCGATATACAGTGTGAAGCCGGTCGCGGATTCCCCCTGATCGGTGATGTAGCGCCCGCCTCGACCCAACTCGATTTGTGGGGAGCGTAAATAGAGGGAGAAGCTAAGACCGCTATAATAACCGAAGCCGCGTAGATCGAATGGGTCGATGGTGATTAATGTATTTTTACCCAGCCGGTTGCGAAGCAAATCTAATGTTTGTTGTAGGCGACCAAGTGGTGCTTGCAAGGTATCGGGCAGGGAGAGGGCTTTTAACTTTTTTAAGGTTTCGTCGGCGGGGCCGCTGATGTTGACTAACTGGGTGATGAGCGGCAGGTTGAAGGCAGCGACAGCGTTGGTATCTTTGCGTTTGAGGGCGGTGATGAGTGCTTCGCGAGACTCATCCGCTAGGGAGCCTGTTACACTGTCGAGCACATAGCCGAGATTCAAATCGACGGAGACATCGCCCAGATTGAGGCGGGTAATGGCGGCGATGGCGGTTTGGATGACTTCGACATCGGCGGCGGCGGAATCGGCCCCGAACAACTCGATGCCGATTTGGCGGAACTGGCGTGAGCTGCGCATGACGTCGGGCGTGGTGCGTAAGGTTTGCCCCGCATAGCACAGGCGCAGCGGACGTGGGGCTGTGGCCATTAGGCTACCGGCGATGCGGGCGATTTGCATGGTCATATCGGCGCGCACGGCCATCATGCGCTGGCTGAGCGGGTCCATCACGCGGAAGCTTTTATTGCGCAGAGCCTCACCTTTTTGGGCCAGTAAGGTGTCTTCATATTCCATTAGTGGCGGACTGACCTGCAAATAGCCACACTGGGCAAAATGCTGGAGGAAGTTGCGCACAGCGAAGCTTTCCTGCTCTGCCTGTGGGGGCAGCAGGTCATATAAACCAGAGGGAAGCAGCGCGTGATTCATGCCGCTGGTTTAATGGATTGCTCCCCTTAGGTCAATGGCGGCTATTGTTTTATTCGCCCGCTGATTTGACGAAACCGGGGACCCCATCGAAGGTAAAGAGATTCTCGGTTTTGAGGAAATCGACGTTCGCTTCGGCCAACCGGATCATCAGATCGGCGATGTCCTGATGGGTGACGGTGCCGCCTGATGGTGGCACAAAGCGGCAGCGATAACGATCCGTTACGTCCATACGGGTGTCAGCATTGGGCCATACTTTCAGGCCTTTACATGAAATCATGGTCATGCTGAGGCGATCATTGGAGACATTGGAAAGGATGGAGCCCAAATCATCGATTGGTTTATCGCGCCAATGGACGAATAAATCCATGCCAACCAACTCGCGTTTTTCTTTTTGCGGGGCCATGACGGCGCGGATTGGCTCGGCATTTTCGCGTGCGGTGTATTTGGCGGTGGGGAAGCGGTCGGGCGTTTGGCCTAAGCGCTCAACCACGGCTTTGGCAAAATCCATGGTGCCGACTTTGGCTTTGCTCATATCGCCATAGATATCGCCGGTGTGGATGCCGTCTTCGATGGTGCGTAGCCATGCATTTTGGATATCGGAGGCGACTTTTACATCATTCAGATGCACCAGCATTTGAATGGCGCCCTGAATCAGGCCTGACGGGTTGGCGATGCCTTTGCCCGCGATGTCGGGTGCGGAGCCGTGAATGGCTTCGAACATCGCATATTCAGCGCCGATATTGGCGGAGCCAGCGAGGCCGACCGAACCGGAGACTTCGGCGGCGATATCGGAGATGATATCGCCATAGAGGTTTTCGGTTACGATTACATCAAACAAATAGGGCTTGGCGGCGATACGCGCTGCACCGATATCGATGATGTAATGCTCGTTTTCGATTTCAGGATACTCTTTTGCCACCATGTCGAACGCGGCGTGGAATGCACCGTCGGTCAGTTTCATGATGTTGTCTTTGGACATGCAGGTGACTTTTTTGCGTCCATTTTGACGCGCATATTCAAAGGCATAGCGGTGAATGCGCTCTGCGCCGGAGGAGGTAATGATTTTCACGCTCTGGAACGCATCATGCGTCTGGCGGTATTCGATACCTGCATATAAATCTTCTTCGTTTTCACGCACGATCACCATGTTCATGCGCGGTTCTTTGGTTTGGACGAAGGGGTAATAACTGATACAGGGGCGCACGTTAGCATAGAGGCCGAGTGTTTTGCGCATGGTGACGTTCAGGCTTTTATAGCCGCCACCTTGCGGGGTGGTGATAGGGGCTTTGAGCAGCACTTTGGTGCGGTTAATCGATTCCCACGCGACGGGTGGAATGCCGGTAGATACGCCATTTTCATAATAGCGCTGGCCGACTTCGATGGTTTCGATTTGAATATTGGCGCGTGCCTCTTTTAATACATGCAGCGTTGCCTCCATGATTTCGGGGCCGATGCCATCGCCATAGGCAACCGTGATCGGGTGGGTTTTGGGGCGAACGAGTTTCTGGACGATAGCAGATGGCATGCAAGGCTCCTATGCGAGGTGATTATTTGGTTTATACTCAATTTCCACTGCAAATACTAGCTTACAAGGGTTAGTAAAGGGTTAATATCCACGGCTTTTTTCTGTCCTAAAAACACATTATTTTTGTGTTATAATAATTATTTCACACTTCTGTGATTGAGTGCTGCTTTGTGATTTGCGATGATGGGGCTTAATTTAAAGGATAGGCAATGGATTTTATTGGTAAGACACAGGCAATTGAAGGGTTGAAGGAACAGTTTCTGAACGAGCATCCGCAATGGATGGTGCTGGCGGTGCAAAAAGATCCGGCGCTCAAGCGCTATATGAAGAGCGATGTGCCGCTGGATGCGGTGTCGTTGGACGATTTATATGTGGATGGCTTGCGTGCGGAATTGATGAATTATCCGGGCCTGACTGCGATTGCCACGCATATAAAAGCCAAGGCATTATATAATGAGGCTAAAAAGACGGATGACAAACTGAAATTTGCGGAAGCGCGGGAATGGGCGGAGGTGGCGCATACACTCAGCGGGATTGATATTCATCCGGGTGCAAATATTGATCCGTTGTTTTTTGTGGATCATGCCACGGGGTCGGTGATTGGGGAAACGGCTAGTGTGGGTGCGGGAACGATTGTGTTTCAGGGGGTCACGCTGGGCGGGTATGGCAAACCAGGCGAGGGGCGGCCACGGCACCCCACGATTGGCAAGAATGTAGAGATTTCGACCGGTGCTAAGGTGTATGGTGATTGCGAAATTGAGGATGGGGTGAAGATTAATCCGGATGCGATTATTATTAAATGCCATGTGGGCGCGGGGTCGGTGATTGATTCGGGCGTGCGGTTGCGAGGATTTGATGTGCCGGCGCATACACGTGTGACTGCTGAGGGGCAAAAGATTTTGCTTACGCCTACTGAAGGGGTGAGCAAAGAAGATAAGGTGCAATCCAAATGGTTTGCTGAGGCGCATGAAGTAAGTAAAGATGTGGTGCGTGAATTGTATGAGGCTGCGATTAAACCCGCGCACGCGCAAGGTCGTGATGTTTAAAGTTACAGCATGTTATTCGGTGCTGGATGCTTTTGCAGATGGTGAGAGATACTGGTGTTGAGCACCAGTATGACAGAATAGGCGGGTAAAAGTGAGGCCGGACCCCGTCATGCGACGGGGTGATAAATTTCCAAAATTAACGTCATTCTCGGGGCGGTGTGGCCGAGCACCTGTTGTAGTTTACCCCGTGCTTTTCACGGGGCAGGAATGACGGCACTCAGGCGGCTAGTTGGGATTTGATGTTGGCGATGGCGTCGTTGATTTTGGTGCCGTCGGGGCCGCCGGCTTGCGCGAAGTTGGGTTTGCCGCCACCGCCCTTACCGCCGACGATTTCGGCTGCGGCGCGCACTAACGTGGGCGCATCCACTGCGGCATTGCCAGATGCGACGATGACAGAGGCTTTGCCCTCAAAAGATGAGGCGAGCGCGATGACCGCATCGGCGTGTTTTTGGGCTAGTGATGTGACCAGATCGCGTAAATCTTTGGGTGCCAGATCAGCGAAGGCTTTGCCGATGAAGCTGACGCTGCCGATGGTCTCGGGTGCTAAATCATCACCACCGTCGGAGCCGCCCATGGCCAGTTTTTTCTTGGCTTCGGCGAGTTCCTTTTCGAGTTTTTTCTTGTCGTCGATCAGTTTGCTGATTTTATCGGTGACTTCTTCGGGTTTGGCTTTAAATTCGCTCGCCAGATCGCGCACCATGGCATCTTGCGCGGCCAGATACGCGAACGCGCCAGCGCCGGTAACGGCTTCGATGCGGCGCACGCCGGAGGCGACAGCGCCTTCGGAGAGGATTTTGAATAAGCCGATATCGCCGGTGCGTTTGACGTGAGTGCCGCCGCAGAGCTCGACGGAGTAATGGCGTTTGCCATCCAGGTCGAGGCCCATATTAAGTACGCGCACTTCGTCGCCGTATTTTTCACCGAAGAGTGCCATTGCCCCTGCTTTAATCGCGTCTTCGGGAGGCATGAGGCGGGTGCCGACTTCGCTATTTTGCCAGATGAGTTGATTGACTTCGGTCTCAATCGCTGCGAGTTCGTCGCGGCTGATTTGGGTGGGGTGGCTGATATCAAATCGCAGGCGGTCGTCGGACACGAGGGAGCCTTTTTGCGTGATATGATCGCCCAGCTGGCGGCGCAGCACGGCGTGCAGCAAGTGGGTGGCGGAGTGATTGGCGCGGATGGCGTTGCGGCGGTTGGTATCGAGCTGTAACTCGACGGTATCGCCTAGTTTGAAGCTGCCGCGCTTAACGCTCACCTGATGGGCAATCAGCTCGCCCAGTGGTTTTTTGGTGTCGGTAACATCGGCGATATGGGTTTCGTCGATATAGATGACGCCCGCATCGCCTACCTGACCGCCGGATTCGCCATAGAAGGGGGTTTGGTTGGTGATGATCTGGCCGGTTTGGCCTTGTTTGATTTCGCCGACTTCATTGCCGTCGACGACAATGGCGGTGATTTTTGCTTGTGCGTGATCGCTTAAGTATCCAAGGAATTCAGTGGCCTCTATGCGTTCTTTCATGTCGAACCATAGGGTGGATACGGCTGCATCGCCGGAGCCTGCCCAGGCGGCGCGGGCGCGGGCTTTTTGCTCGGCCATCGCAGCATTGAATCCGGCATTGTCGACGCTTTGGCCGTGGCCGCGTAAGATATCCTCGGTCAGATCGAGTGGGAAGCCGTAGGTATCGTAGAGTTTGAAGGCAACATCGCCTGCGAGTTTGCCGGTGGTGGTGAGCTGGGCGCGTTCTTCGTCGAGCAGTTTGAGGCCGCGCTCGAGCGTTTGTTTGAAGCGTTCTTCTTCGAGGCGCAGGGTTTCGGTGATGAGCGATTGGGCGCGTTGGAGCTCGTTGAAATGCGAGCCCATTTCGGCCACCAGCGCGGGCACGAGCTTGTGCATGAGCGGCTCTTTGCAACCCAGTAGATGGGCATGGCGCATGGCGCGGCGCNNTGCGGCGCAGAACATAGCCGCGCCCCTCGTTAGAGGGCAGGACGCCATCGGCTATCAGGAAGCTGCAAGCGCGTAGATGGTCGGCGATGACACGGTGCGAGGCGAGTTGATCGACGGATGCTTTAGTTTTGCTGAATTCTTCGGAAGCCTTGATGAGGTGCTGAAACAGGTCGATATCGTAATTATTGTGTTTGCCTTGCAAGACGGTGGCCATGCGCTCGAGGCCCATGCCG